>NZ_AP027130.1:310000-620000 GCF_027925145.1 Thermodesulfomicrobium sp. WS | reverse complement strand
ACCCAGCTCATCGCCAACAAGAAGGCCTGGGAAGACCCCTGGAAGCGCCGCAAGATCGAGATCCTCAACACCCTACTCCAGGGGGCCTTGCGCGCCGAAACCATGGTGGCCTTGAAGATGAACGCGCCCGCGGACAAAGTGGATGCCATCATGGGGGTCTTGCCGAGCATGAACGCGCCCACGGTGGCCCACCTCTACCGGTCCGACTGGCTGTCCGTCGAGACGGTGGTGGAGCGCCGCCAGGTGCGCGACCTCATCCCTAAGCTCCTTGCCGTCGGGGCCCAGGACATCATCGAGTATGCGCTGAACAAAGTCGTCTAGCCGCTGGGAGGGGCATCCCTCCCAGCCCTCTGGAGGAACCCATGCCCGCCGTCTGCTCTCGCATCCTCCTCATCGCCCTGCTCATTCTTGCGAGCTGCGCCCATATGGGCAGCGGATCCAGGGAAGTGTCCTTACGGCTGGATCTCGCGGAGGCATACATCGCCAACCGCAAGCCGCAACTGGCCATGCAGGAGCTTATGGCCATCGCAGACCGGGCCGAGGGGCTCAAACGCTACCACTTCGACCTGGGGCTCGCCTACTTTGCCCTGGACCAAGTGGACGACGCCCGCAAGGCCTTCGCCCGCACGGTAGAGCTCGACCCGGAATACGGCGAAGGCTGGAACAACCTCGGCCGCGTCCTCGAGGCACAAGGCAAATGGGAGGAGGCCAAGGCGGCCTACGAGAAGGCCATCGCCATCCTCACCTACGCCACACCGGAGCTGGCGGCCACCAACCTCGCCCGGCTGCTGCTGCGCCACGGCCAAGCCGACCAAGCCGAAGCCATGGCCCGGCTCGCCATCCGCCGCAACTGGCTCTATACGCCCGGATATCTGCTCCTGGCGCAAATCCAGGAAGGCAAGGGAGGCCTCGCCGCTGCCCAGGCCACCCTGGAGGAAGGGCTCGCCGCCAACCTCAATGCCGTGGCCCTCAAACTCGCCCTTGGGGAAAACATCCTCCGCCAAGGCAAGACCGCCGAGGCCAAGGCCCAGTTTCATGCCATCGTCAAAAACCATCCCGGCACCCCAGAGGCCAAGGTGGCCCAGGATTACCTGGACATCCTCCCCGAAGGCAAATAGTCCCCGCATCCTCGGCATCAACCCCTGGATCCACGACTTTGCCGCCTACGGCCTATGGTCGCGGCCAGCAGGACTGCTTTCGGCCCTCTCCATGCTCTCCCAATGCGGCTGTTCGGTGGCCCTCATGGACACCTTGGAGCGCACCTGGGCTGACGTCCCCTGGCCCCGGCCCCATCCTGACGGCCGAGGTCCCTATCCCAAGGCCGAAATCCCCAAACCCGCCATCTTCGCCCAGGTGCCCCGGCGGTTTTGCCGCTACGGCCACGATCCGACGCGGGTGCAAGCGGCCCTGGCCGCCCTCTCCCCGCCTCCGGACCTGGTGCTCGTCACCTCCATCATGACCTATTGGTATCCGGGCGTGGACGAGGCAGTGCGCCTGTGCCGACGCCTTTGGCCCCGGGTGCCGGTGGTGGTGGGCGGCGTTTATGCTACCCTCTGCCCGGAACACGCCCGGCGCCTGGAGGCGGATCACTGCATTTGCGGCCCCCTGGAAACCCCTGAGAATTGGGCCGCCTTGTGGCGGCTTTTGGGTGCTTCTCCCCCGAGCCTACCGGCCCACGCCGGGCTGCGCCTTGCCCACGAGCTCTACGCATCCCCGGATTTCGGGGTGATCCTCGGCTCCCGGGGCTGTCCCTTTGCCTGCGCCTACTGCGCAAGCCGGCTGCTTTCCCCGGGATTTTGCCAGGCGCCGAAGAGTCTCGTCCTCGAGCGCCTTGGGAGCCTGCACGCCCAAGGGGTCCGCCATGTGGCCTTCTACGACGACGCCCTGCTCGTGGCCCCGGAAATCTGGCTCTGGCCAGCGCTTGCCTGGTGCGCCGAGCACCACATGACCCTGCATACCCCCAACGCCGTGCACATCCGCGCTCTGACCCCTGACGTCTGCCGGCGCCTGTGGCGCGGCGGGGTGCGCACCCTGCGCCTGGGCCTGGAGACCCTGGACTTCAACCACCGCCTTGACGTCAAACTCACCCTTGAGGAATGGGAACAGGCAGTGGCCGCCCTGCACGCGGCCGGGTTTGGGGCAGAGCACGTACGCGCCTACGTGCTCTTTGGCCTGCCAGACGAAGACGACGATGCCACCGCGGCCACCATTGCCGAAGCAAGCCGCTTGGGCATCCCCGTGGAGCTTGCGTTCTACTCCCCCATCCCGGGGACGCCGCTCTTTGCCCGGGCGGTGCGCGTCTCGCCCTGGCCCCTGGCCGAAGAGCCCCTCACCCACAACAACTCCCTCTGGCCCTGCCGGCCCGGAGGCTTTTCCTGGGCCGAGGCCGCCCGCTGGAAAACCCTCGTGCGCCAAGCCCAACGCAACCCCAACCCCCAATGAGGAAGCCATGACTTTTTCTGATCTCTGCGACGCCCCAAGCGGCACCCCGGTGGTCCTGCAAGGCAATATCGCCTTTGCCCTGGGGTGCGTGCGCGCCGGCATCCACGCCGCTGACGGCTACCCCGGCACCCCAAGCACCGAAGTCATCGACCGGGGGCTCTCCCAGGTGCAGGACCGTATGATCGTCGGCTGGTCGGTCAACGAGGCCGTGGCCGTGGCCGTAGGCTTTGGCCACACCTTGGCGGGCAACGACTGCGTGGTGACCATGAAGATCCCCGGCCTCTTCCAGGCCGCGGACATCATCACCAGCAGCGCCTTCTACTGCGCGCCGCGCGGCGCCCTCATCTATTACATCGCCTCGGACTACACCCCGAGCTCTACCCAGCACCTCCTCGATCCCAAGGCGCTGCTGCGCAGCTGCGGCATTCCCATCCTCGAGCCGCGCACCCACCAGGAACTCCACGAATCCGCCGGACTCGCCGCGGACATCGGCCGCCGCTTCCATACGCCGGTGGCCATCCTGGCAAGCGGCACCCTGTGCCATTGTGAAGGCTTGGTGCGCCTCATGCCCACTGCCACCCGGCCCAAAGCGGAGCTCAGCCAAGGCTTTGCGCCCTTCGTCACCCTGCCGGCCAAGGCCCGCGTGGCCTACGACCGGGTCCTGGCCGAGCGCCTGCCCGCCCTGGAGGCCGTGGCCGAGGAAATCCTGCCACCCGTGCGTCTTGCCGGAAACCAGCCTGTCGGCATCATCACCCACGGAGTGAACCTCCTCCACGTGCAGGAGGCCTGCCAGCACCTCGGCATCCAGCCCCATGTGCTCGCCCTCGGCCTCACCAACCCCCTGCCCTGGAAGGCCATCGAAACCTTCGTTGCCCAGGTGAAGGGCCCCATCCATGTCCTGGAAGACGGCCAGCGCTACCTGGAGGAGCGCCTGCAAAGCCGCGGCATCGCCGTATCCGGCAAAACGCCCACAGACCCCACCACCGAATGGAGCCCGGCCACAGTGGCCGCCCGGCTGGGGGTGGATCTTCCCCGCGCCGGCGTGTCCATTGCGCCGGTCCCCCGGCCGCCGCTCATCTGCCCAGGCTGCCCGTACCGCCTCTTTGGGCTCATCGTGGGCAAGATGCGGCGCAAAGGGAAACTCGATGCCGTGTTCGGCGACATCGGCTGCAACACCCTGCTCCACTTCCTCGGGGCCATGGACACGGTCCTGGCCATGGGGGCGAGCGAGGGCAAACGCACGGGCTACGTGCTTGCCAAACCCGAGGCCGCGGGCCGCTGCCTCTCCGTCCTGGGCGACAGCACCGAGTGCCACAGCGGCATGGACGCCACCCGCAACGCCCTGTTCCGCCACGTCCCCGGCGTCAAAGTCATCCTCGACAACAGCTGGACCGCCATGACCGGCGGCCAGCCCGCACCCACCTCACCCGTGAATCTGGCGGGACAATCCAATGTCTTCGACCTGGAAGCGAGCCTGCGCGGCCACGGCGCCACGGTGCACACCGTGGACGCCTACGACAAGAAAGGCATCGAAAAAGCGCTCCAAGAAGCACTGCAGGGGGCTGCCGACGGCGGCTTCCACGTACTGGTGGTGCGCGGCATGTGCATCCGTAAGGTCCCCAAAAACCGCATGCAGACCCGCGTCAGCGTGGATGCAACGATCTGCGTGCGCTGCGGTCTGTGCCAGATCTGCCCGGGGCTCACTGCCGACGCCGAGGGGCTGCCGCAGGTGACCCCGCAATGCTCGGGCTGTGCCGGCAACGTACCGGCGTGCGCGCAGATGTGCCCTACCGGCGCACTCTCCGCCCACACCCCCGAGGTCTGCGGCCGCACCGGTTGCGTGGAGATCCCCGAAGCCCCGGGTGCCCGGGAGCTTTCCCCCTATACGCCGCTACCCGAGCGCCTGTCCGTGGCCGTGCGCGGGGTGGGCGGCCAGGGGAATCTCTTCTTCGGCCGGGTCCTCACCCAGCTGGCCTTCCTTCTGGGCTACGAAGGCGCCAACATCGTCAAGGGCGAGACCCACGGCATGGCGCAGATGGGCGGACCGGTCATCAGCACCTTTGCCTGCGGCACCACCTGGAGTCCCGCCCCCTTGCCCGGCACGGTGCACTGCCTGGTGGCCATGGAGCAGGCCGAAGTACTGCGCCCCGGTTTTGTGGACCTCCTTACCCCGGACGGCACCATCCTCATCGCCCCCACGACCATCCTGCCCGGGGGCATGCAGCCTGAAGACTATCCCACGCGGGAACGCATCGAGACCGCACTTTCGGCCTTTACCGTACGCTGGGTGGACGTCCAGGCCGAGGCCCTGCGCCTGGGCGACGTGAGCGGCCGCTCGGCCAACGTGGTCATGCTCGGCGTGCTCTCCACCCTTGCGCCGTGGAATAGCTTCCCCGTGGACTACTGGCTGGAGGCCCTGCGCCGCGTGGCCCCCAAGCCAGAGGTCTGGCAGATGAACCACGCCGCCTTCCAGGCCGGGCGCTGTTTGTAACCAGACAAGCTGTCAGCATGCGGCCCGGCCTCCGCGCGAGGTTGGGCCGCGCTTGGAAAGCCTTGAGGCCACGACAAAAACGACGCCCCCTGGAGCAGCACTCCAGGGGGCGCGATTATTCGGTGGAGCCAGGAATGGGACTTGAACCCACGGCCTGCTGATTACGAATCAGCTGCTCTACCAACTGAGCTATCCTGGCGGAAGAGAAGCCGCTCTTATGCGCAGAGCCCCAAGCCGTCAAGAGCCATCCTGAAGGTGTTCCCGGACAATGCTATTGTCACCCTGGCTGGGACAATAGAAATGTCATCCCATGAAGACACTAGGTGACGTATTCATGAAGGCAGAGGAAGCTCGGCGAGCGTTGGTGACCCTGCAGGCAGTAGCCGGAGCGTTCACGCTTCGGCAGGCGGGAGAAGTCCTCGGCCCCCGCTGCCGGCAGGTGATTCGACGGAAAAATCGGTACCGTGAGGAGGGAGCCGTGGACCTTGTCCACAAAGGACAGGGCAAAGCGAAGAGGAGCTCCAAGGCAACGTCGCGCCCCAGACCCAGTTTGGCCGCGTGCTGGAGACCTTGGGAATGCGCTGCATCGGCTGCCCGGTCGCCGCAGGCCAAGGGACGCATCGAGCGGCTGTGGAGGACGCTGCAGAACCGTCTCGTGATTGCTTTTCGCCTGGCAGGGATCCGTACCGTGGAGGCGGCGAACGACTTTCTGGGCACGTATGCGGAGCAGCTGCACAATCCCAGGTTTGCCGGAGCTCCGGCCCGGAACGGGAGCAGAGCTCCCTTGCGGCAGCATCCTCGTGGCGCTGGTATTTTCACCCTCCTCAACCCATAGCGAGGGCGATCCATAACCCCCAGAAGACAACTCCGGGGCCTTGGCAGGGGAACAACAACCATTGGGGAAAACCATGACATTTTTATTGTCCCAAACCGTCCCCAAAAGGTGACATTTTCATTGGCTGTTTACACGCGGCAAGTTGGCGCTTGACATCTGCCCCCCCGCCCCACTAGAGGGGCTCTCGCCACGAGCACTCCCTGGTAGCTCAATCGGCAGAGCGGGTGGCTGTTAACCACTAGGTTGGCGGTTCAAGTCCGTCCCAGGGAGCCAGAGTGCAATCCGCTGCATACAGCGGTAATACCCCCCATCCGGTTCGCCGGATGGGGGGTTGCTTTAGGACTTTCCTCGGCTCCAAGACTCCAGCAGCGGTGCGGGCCATCCAGAAAGAGGCCGTAAACGTCGCGGCTTGATGAACAAAAAACGTGTCCAAAAAACCGTAGACCGATACAGCCGCGCTTCCTTTGCCTTCATGAATACGTCACCCCGTGTCTTCATGGGATGACATTTTTATTGTCCCAGCCAGAGTGACAAGATCATTGTCCGGTAACAACTCGGTGCATCTGCCTTGAGCAGCGCGGCGTTTTCCCGTATCCCCGCTGGGCGCCTGCTGCCCAGGCGCGGGAGAGTATCATGGATTTCATGCAATTCGTATGGGCGGGGCTAGGCAATGGCGCCATCTACGCCCTCATTGCCCTCGGGTTCGGTGTAGTGCACGGGGCCATGGGCATCGTCAATTTCGTCCAGGTGGACCTGGTGACCCTGGGCGGGATGTTGCTGTATTCGGCCTCTGTCCTGGCAGGGCTGCCGGTACCGGTGGGGCTCCTGGCCGCAGTGGTGGGAACGGCTTTGGTGGCCATGTTCGTGGAGCGCCTGGGACTTCGGCCTGCGCGCACCAACCACCCTTTGGTGCTCGTCTTTCTGACGGTGGGGATCTCCATCGTGCTCCGGGGCGCCATCCAGATGGTCTGGGGCAAAAACCGCATGGCGGTCCCGCCCATTACCGAAGACGTGCCCGTGCGTCTGTGGGGGGCCATGGTCCTGCCGCAAACCTTGTGGATGATGGCCCTGACCGTGGCCGCCATCGGCGCCCTCGTGTGGTTTTTCCGGGGCACGAATCTGGGGCTTGCCATGCGCGCCGTGGCCTCCAACCCGACGGCCGCGGCGGTGGTGGGGATCCCCGCTGGACGGGTGCGCATGGCGGCCTTTGCCGTGGCCGGGGCGTGCGGAGGGCTTGCCGGGGCCTTGGTGACTCCGGTGACCACCTTAAGCGCCGATGTGGGCGTCCTCTTGGGGCTCAAGGGCTTTGCCGCCGCCATCTTGGGTGGCTTTGGCTCCTTTCCGGGAGCGGTGGCAGGAGGCGTGCTGCTCGGGTTGGTGGAATCCCTGGCCGCGGCGTACGTCTCCAGCGCCTACAAGGATGCCTTGGCGTTTGTGGTGCTGGTGCTGGTGCTCTGCTGGCGGCCGAGCGGGATCGTGCGCCAATGACAACGGCGTGGCAATCGATTATGGATTTGCGGGTGCCGTATCTCCCGGGCGGCATGTGCAGGAGGTTTTTGTGGACGGCCTGACGCGGGCCCGGTGGCTGCATTTTTTTTGGTCCCATCGGCTGGGGTTGGGGGTGCTTGCGGCTGCCGGCGCGGTGCTGCTTTTTCCGTGGTACACGGACAATCCCTACACCATGGGGCTGACCAACCGCATCGCCCTGATGAGTATCGCGGTGTTGGGGCTCAATCTGTTTATGGGATGTACCGGCCAGATTTCCTTGGGGCACGCGGCCTTCATGGCCGTGGGGGCGTACACCTCGGGCATCCTCACCGTGCATGCCGGCTGGTCGCCGTGGCTGGCCCTGGCGGTGGCGGTGGCGGCCGCGGCCGGGCTTTCCCTGGCGGTAGGAGTCCCGCTTTTGCGCCTCTCCGGCCATGCCTTGGCCATGGCCACCTTGGCCTGCAACGTGGTGGTCCATCACGTGCTCTTGCAGGAGGACCGGTGGACCGGCGGCCCCAGCGGCTTGGCAGGGATTCCACCCTTGACCGTGGCGCAGTGGGCCGTGGACGACCCGGTGCGGCTCCATGTGGTTCTCTGGCTCGTGGTGCTGGTGGTCATGTTTGGAGGACTCAATTTGGTGCGGAGCCTGCCTGGCCGAGGTCTCATGGTGCTTGCGGCCGACGAGGTCTGCGCCGCCTGCCTGGGGGTGCCGGTGGCGCGCGCCAAGGTCTTTTTATGGACTTTGTCGGCGGTGCTCGCTGCGGTGGCGGGCTCGCTTTTCGCCCATACCTACGGGTTCGTGAGCCCGGATTCCTTTGGCATCTTCGTGTCCACGGATTTGGCCATCATGGTGGTCTTGGGCGGCATGGGCTCGGTGTGGGGATCGGTGCTGGGGGCTGCGGTGATCGTGCTCTTGCCGGAGTTTTCCGAGCTGGCGGAAACCTACAAGGAGTTCGTCCATGGCGGCATCTTGGTGGCCATTTTACTGGTGGCCCCGCAGGGGATGATCCGGGGCATCCGCCAGGCTGTCGCCCTGGCCTGGTGGCGTGCGCAGCGAGGCAGAAGCGATGCTGCGGCTTGAGGGGGTGACCAAGCGCTTCGGCGGTCTCACTGCCTTGGATGGCGTGGGCTTTGCCGTGACTCCTGGGAGCATTACCGCCCTCATCGGGCCTAACGGTGCCGGCAAAAGCACCTTGCTCGATTGTCTCTTTGGCGTGCGCCGGGTGGATGCCGGCTCCATCCGTCTGGGGGAGCACGAACTCACCATGCTCCCCACCCACGCCATCGTCCGTCTGGGGCTTGCCCGAACCTTTCAGAACCTGCGCCTTGCCCCGCACGAGACGGTGCTCGCCAATGTCCTGGCCGGGCTGGTGGCGCGCACGCCCTTTTCGCTCACCGCGGCAATCCTCCGCCTGCCGGCGGCCCGCCATGCCGAGCGCGCCTGCCGTCTGGCCGCCCTGGAGGCCTTGGACCGTTTGGGTTTGGCCGCCAAGGCGCGGTGGCCCGCCGGGGTGCTCTCCTACGGAGACAAAAAGCGGCTGGAGCTTGCCCGCGCCCTGGTGGCCGATCCCCTCGTGCTGGTGCTCGACGAGCCGGTGGCCGGGCTCAACCGCGCGGAGACCGAGACCGTGGAAGCGGAACTGGTGCGTCTGCGGCGGGCCGGCCGCACGGTGCTCCTGGTGGAGCACGACATGGACATGGTCATGCGCCTGGCGGATCAGGTGGTGGTCTTGGACGGGGGCCGGCGCATCGCGGTGGGGACGCCGGCGCAAGTGCAGCGCAATCCCTTGGTGCTGGAGGCGTACCTCGGCCAGATGGAGGTGGTGGCCTGATGCTGGAAGTTCGCGGTCTGAGCGTACATTTTGGCACCGCCGAGGCGGTTCGCGGCATGGATTTCTCCGTGGGCGCCGCAGAGACCGTGGCCTTGGTGGGCGCCAATGGCGCGGGCAAGACCACCACCCTGCGCGCCATCATGGGGTTGGTGCGGGCAAGCGGCGGCAGCGTGCGGGTGGATGGCCGCGAGGTGTTGGGGGCCTCGCCGGCCGCCATGGTCCGTTTGGGCCTGGCCCTTTCTCCTGAAGGCCGGGAGGTGTTTGCCCATCTGAGCGTGGAGGAAAACCTGCGCCTGGGGAGCCTCGTGCTGCGTCTCTCCCGTGAGGAAGAGGCGCGGCGCATGGAGGAGGTCTTTGCGCGCTTTCCGCGTCTGGCCGAGCGCCGCCGGCAGGCGGCCGGCACCCTGTCCGGGGGCGAGCAGCAGATGCTGGCCATGGGCCGCGCCCTCATGGCCCGGCCGCGGCTGCTCCTGCTCGATGAGCCGAGCCTGGGTCTTGCGCCCAAGGTGACTGACGAGATTTTTGCCATCATCCACGCGCTTTCGCGTTCCGGCACGGCCATTTTGCTGGTGGAGCAAAATGCCGCCCGGGCGCTTGCGGCATCCACGCGCGCCTACCTCGTGGCCGGGGGGCGGGTGGTGGAGCACGGCGAAAGCCGCCGCCTGCTCGTGGACCCGGCCTTGCGCCAGGCTTTCCTCGGCGCGGCCAGCGATCACAACCCTGCGGCCAGCCGTCTGGGCGCTGCAGGACTCACCAACATCCGTCTGGAGAAACCACCCATGCAGAGCGACTTCATGCCTTCGTTTCAGAGCCCCGAAGAACTTGCGGCACATCAGCTGCGGGGGCTGCAATGGACGGTGCGCCACGCCTATGAAGGTTGCAGCGCCTACCGGGAAAAACTCGATGCCGCAGGGATCCGTCCGGAAGACATCCACAGCCTGGCGGATTTGCGCCGTTTGCCGTTGACCACCGCCGAGGATTTGCGCGACGGCTATCCCTTCCCCTTGCGCGCCGTGCCCTTTGAGCAGCTGGTGCGCATCCACGCCAGCTCCGGCACCACCGGCAAACGCAAGGTGCTGTGCTACACGCAAAAAGACCTGGACGATTGGATCCACCTCTTTGCCCGCTGCTACCAGATGGCCGGGGTCACGCCCCTGGACCGGGTGCAGATCGCCGTGGGCTACGGGGTCTGGACCGCGGGCATGGGCTTCCAACTGGGGTGCGAAAAACTCGGGGCCTTGGCCGTGCCCGTGGGGCCGGGCAATATCGACATGCAGATCCAGTTTTTGCTGGACTTCCAGTCCACGGTTTTTTGCTCCACCGCGTCCATGGCCTTGCTCATGGCCGAGGAGATCCACCGCCGCGGCGTTGCGGACAAGATCGCCGTGCGCAAGATCATTTACGGATCCGAGCGCTCCAGCCGCTCCATGCGCGCCAAGATCAGCGAACTCTTCGGCGGGGCCGAGCTCTTTGACATCACTGGGCTCACGGAACTCTACGGCCCCGGCATGGGCATCGAATGCCCGCACCACGACTGCATCCACTACTGGGCCGACTACTACATTCTGGAAATCCTCGATCCCGAAACCCTGCAACCCCTGCCGGATGGCGAATGGGGGGAGATGGTCATCACCACCTTGAGCAAGGAAGGCGCGCCCCTCATCCGCTACCGCACCCGCGACATCACCCGTATCATCCCCGGAGCGTGCACCTGCGGGTCGATCCTGCCGCGGCACTCGCGCATCAAGGGCCGCACCGACGACACCATCAAGTTCCGCGGGGTGAACATCTACCCCAGTTCCGTGGACGCCATCATTTCCGCGGTGCCGGGCCTCGGCTCCGAATACCAGATCCACCTCACCCGCGACGATGCCGGCCGCGACCATATGCGCCTGGTGGTGGAACGGGGGGAAGGGGTGCCGGCCGAGCGCTCCATCGACTTGGCCAAGGAACTGGAACACCAGGTGAAGAAACAGCTTTTGGTCTCGGTGTGGGCGGAAGTGGTGGACTATGGCCTGCTGCCGCGCTCCGAGCGCAAGAGTAAGCGCATTTTCGATACACGCATCCAGGACGAGATCGTTTAGCGGCCCGCGGAAGACGCGCGTCCGCCCAACCACGAGGAGGAGATATGGCAAGGAGAGTGGCGTGTTTGTTGGTGTTTTTGTGTCTGGGGATAGGTCCGGCCTTTGCGGAGGATGCCATCAAGATCGGCGCCTTTTTCGACCTTTCCGGCCGGGCGGCCTTCATCGGCACGCCCACCAAGCTGGTGGCCGAGATGGTGGTGGATGCCATCAATGCCGCAGGCGGTGTCAACGGCAAGCCGGTGGAGCTCGTCATTGCCGATACCGAAGGCGATCCAGCCAAGGCGGCCTCCATCGCCACCAAGTTCATCTACAAGGACAAAGTGGCGGCCATTGTGGGGCCCACCCTCACGGACACCGGGATGAACGTGAAGAAGATCGTGCACACCGGGCGTACCCCCATTGTCATGACCGTGGGCGGGGACCCGGTGATCATGGACGGCGAGAAGTTCGGTCCGGCCCATTGGGTGTTCAAGTCGCCGCAGCGCTCGTCCACGGCCGTGGAGCGGCTCTTTACCTACCTCAAGGACAAAGGCCTCACGCGGGTGGCCTTGCTCACGGCCGATGACGGCTTTGGCAAGGACGGACTGCGCTGGATGGAGACCCTGGCCCCGCGCTTTGGCATCGAGTTCGTGGCCAAGGAGGCCTTTGGCGCCCGGGATACGGACGTGACCGCGCAGCTGACCTCCATCAAGAACGCCAACCCCCAGGCCCTCGTGGTCTGGACCATCGGCCCGGCCGGGGCCATCGTGGCCAAGAACCGCCAGCAATTGGGGATGACTATCCCGCTGTTCCAAAGCCACGGTCTGCCGGATCCCAAATACATCGAGCTCGCCGGGCCGGCGAGCGAAGGCACGCGCATGCCGGCCACCAAGCTCTTGGTGGTGGACGAACTCCCGGACTCGGACCCGCAAAAACCCGTGATCCAGGAGTTCGTGCGCCGCTACACCGAGCGCGGATACGCCAAGCAGTTTCCCATCAACACCCATTCCGGCTACGCCTGGGACGCCATCATGCTCATCGTCAAGGCCATGGAGCGGGTGGGGACAGAGCCCGAGGCACTGCGCAGCGCCATCGAGAGCACCAAAGGCTATGTGGGCATTTCCGGCGTCTACAACCTGTCGCCCGAAGACCATAACGGCCTGGGCGTGGATTCCATGGTGATGGTGGAGGTCAAAGACGGCCGCTTTGTGCTGGCCCGATAGCGGCATACTCGGCGCTGTACTTTGGCGGGATTTGTCCGGTGCGCCGGGGCAGCACTCGGTCCAACGAGGCTGCTGCCCCGGCGTTGTTGTGTGCGAAGCCTGCTGCCCAGGCCCGCTCCGGCCACTGCCTGCAGGGTCATAAACGCTCGTCGCCCTTCCTTTGCCTGCCTGAATATCTTCCCTCCCCGTGTCTTCAGGGGATGCCATTTGTATTGTCCCAGCCAGAGGTGACCATAGCATTGTCCGGGAACATCCCGCCCCCCGAGGGTTGATTTGTGGTGTGTTGTGGCATAAGAGAGCGCGTCTTTGCAGGGCAAATGGCCCTGGTGTCTCAACCTGTAACCGAGGAGCTTTCCGTGGATTCTGGCGATAGGGCTGGTCACAGTAGCCAGTCCCACCGGGACATCACCGTTTCGCTCTTCGGCTCCGCCGCGTCCTTCTGATCTTCCGTTGGGCTGCCGGAGGGAGCCGAAGGCTCTGGAGGGCAGCCGCATGTTTCTCTTTTTCTCGAAACCATTGGTGCGCTATTTTTGGGCGCACATGGGCTCTACGGCCGATCCCTACCCATGCGGGATGTGCGTTTCTGGGTTCATGAACGTTCATTCCACGCCTGGGAGGGAAAGCCGATGATTCTCATTCGCAAGACGATGTACGATACCCTGGTGACCTTGGATCACCTGGAGCCCGATAGCTGGATCAACCTGGTCAACCCATCGGAAGAAGAGGTGCAGCGCATTGCTCTGCTTCAAGGGGTACCGCTGGATTTCTTGGTGGACCCCTTGGATGCGGACGAGCGCGCCCGTCTCGAGGTGGAAGACGGGGTGATCCTTCTGGTACTGCGCGTGCCTGTGGAAAATACTGCGGATCCCCGCGTGCCGTATATCACCATGCCCATTGGTGTGATCATCACGTCAACAGCGGTGATTACCGTATGCCGGGCACAGCAGGACTTGGTGAGCGAGATCTTGAACGGCCGCGCCCGTCAGGTGGATACTTCCCGGCGCCTGCGTTTTGCCATCACCCTGATGCAGCGCTCGGCGCTCGCCTACTTGCGTTGTTTGAAAGACATCAATCGGCGTTCGGACACCATTGAGCAGGCGCTGCAAGAATCCATGCGCAATCAGGAGCTCATCGATCTTTTAGGGATTGAAAAGAGCCTGGTGTATTTTACCACCTCGCTCAAGGCCAATGACATCATCATGGATAAAGTACTTCGCCTCCGGGCGGTGCAGCTTTCGGAAGAGGAAGTGGATTTACTGGAGGACGCCATCACGGAGAACCGCCAAGCCATCGGCATGGCCAATATCTATAGCGACATCCTCTCCGGGACCATGGACGCTTTTGCCTCCATCATCTCCAATAACATGAATATGGTGATGAAGTTCTTGGCCGGGTTTACCATCATTCTTATGATCCCGAACATCATCACAGGGATTTATGGGATGAACGTCGAGCTTCCCATGCAGGAATGGCCGCATGCGTTTGCCGTCCTTTCGGTGCTTGCCCTAGGAGGTGTTGCGGTGACCTGGTGGTGGTTTGCGCGCAAACGCTGGCTCTAGTGCATCCATCGCCCCGAGGGGGAGCGGCAAGGAGGCTGTCCGCGAGAGACCCATCACATGGTGATTGGGAAGTTCCATGCTCCCTTTGCCCCTGTGCTTGTGGCGCAGGGGTAAGGGGGGCTGCTATTATGTTTTGGCCGACACCACTTCCCACGAGGCGATGGGCCCCTCCACGAGGAAGAAAAGCGGGTGCGGCTCTGGGTGCTCCACGGCGGTGAGCAGGCGTGCCGCTTCTGGGGCGCGGGTGTGCAGTTTGCGCAGCAAGTGCGCCCATTCATAGTGGAGTTGGCCTACGGTGACCGGGATGGGGGAGGCCGCGGCTGTGGGATCGATCTTGCGGGCATCGAATCGGTAGCCGCGGGTCTGGGCCTCGTGGAGTACCCCAGCAAGGAATGCATTGATGGCATCGAGCGGTCGCTCGTGCTCCCGAAAGCGCACGAGTTGCGGGTGCGCCCGGTAGCCTTGGGTCTTTCCCGAGAGCACGGCCTTGGCCAAGAGCCCTTCGCGCCACAAGGCCACCAGACCTTTGGCGTCGAGATATTGGGGATGCACGGACCACAGTCGCATGGAGTCCTCCTTCAATCATCCGGCCCGCAGTGGGCGGTGGCATCCTCGTCTACCCAGTCCTCCTCGGTATACCACAAGCCTCTGCGCCCAGGGGACCTTGTCCCCGTTGTCATGGGAAAATCTTCGAAAAAACCGGCTTCTAAGGAAAAATCGTTGGCAAGAGGGGTCCAGGAACGAAAGAAGACCTCCCCTGCGGCAGAATCCTCATGGCACTGGTATCTTCACCCTCCTGAACCCATAGCGAGGGGGATCCATAACCCCCAGGAGACAACCCCGGGGCCTTGGTAGGAAAACAACAACCATTGGTGAAAACCATGACATTTTTATTGTCCCAAACCGTCCCAAAAAGGTGACCTTTTCATTGGCTGTTTACAGGCAGATGCACCGAAGCCTCTTGGGGGCTGTGCTCCCGCGCCTGCGCACCACACACCGCATGCAGCTGCGCCAGGTCTTCGGGAGTGTTCACATTGAAAAACCAATGGGCCTCGGCCTCGGTATAGGGCAGGTGATGGCGGTGCGATGCCGGAATGAGCCGGGAGATCTGATATACCCCCATGGCCAGACCCTGGCGCAAGGATGCGGCGGCCGCCGGCTCATACACCGCGGCCAGGGCCTCGATATACGGCGTGCCGTACCGGGCCCACACGGTCATGAGGGCGTGGGCGGGGCGAGCCCGCCGGGCGGCAAGCAGCCGCACGAGCGCTGCTTCCTCCATGCGCGGCATATCGCACGCCAGGACCAACACCGGCCGCTGCCACGCCTCCAAGGCGGTGAGGATCCCCCCCAACGGCCCCACACGCTCGGTGGCATCCAAAAGGATGGGGAGCCCCGGCAGCATGCGCCGCGAAGACACCGCCACGCGCGGACACACCCGGGAAAGGAGCGCCATCGCCCGCTCCACCAGGGGCACCCCGCGGAAAGGGAGCAAGGCCTTGTCCTGGCCAAGGCGCGACGACAGCCCCCCGGCCAGGACCAAGCCCCAGACTTCCTCATGGAAGGGGCGCACTAAAAGCCCCACGCCGAGAGGGTGGGACGGCGCCAGCCCTGCTCCATGGCAGCCAGATCCAGGGCCATGGACTCCAGGTCATCCATGGCTGGCCAGCTCGTGCGGTCCATCTCCCGAAAATCCGTGACCTTGATGTACATGCGGCAGGTAGAACAGGTGAGCAGCCGAAACCCCGGCAAATCTGGACTATCCACAAATCCCAGCTGCCCCTGGGCCGACTCCAGGCAGAAAGGGCATTGCAGACGCGGCGCCCGGTACGGGGTGTGGCAAAAGCTGCAGGTATGGATGCGATGGCCTTCCTTGCCCCGCAAGTCTCCCACCACCGGCAGGGCCCCACACACCGGGCAATGGCCATGGGTCCACACGGTCTCTGGGCTGGTCAAATCCTTCTCCCCCAAGACCGTCCGCGCCACGACCTCCGCCCACGGGGTCACGGCGCTGCCCACCACAAAAGGCACCAGCCGCGGGGCATCGGGAAACTGAGCGGCGTGCGGGGCAAAAAAGGCTTCATCCCCCCAAAGAGCGGCCTGCACCGCTGCAGAAAGATCGAGCTCGCCGCGCCCCACAATCCCCATCATGGCGGAAACCGTCTCGCCGAGCGGAGAGTCCGCCAATGCCTGCATGAGGCTTTCCACCCGTGCCGCGCCGTCTTCCGGCACCGGAAACACCGCCCGGGGCAGCAGGGGTACACCCTGCCGGTGCCGGTCGGCATCCGTCAGCTCCACGGCGGGGGTCACGGCGGGGTCCACCGGGTGCTGCCATTGCCACAAGACCACACGCTCCACCACGCCGAGCAGGGCCTCGGGGATATTGGATTTGGCACGGCAGGCGTGCAGGCGCAGTTCAAGCTTCTCAGGGGTCTGCTGCATAAAAACCTCGCTCGCAAGGGGGTTGAGGAAAATGATGGCCGCGGCTATCATGCCTTTTGTGGCATAGCAAGACCGGAGTCGGAGCGAGGCTCCTTCTCGTCTTGAGGCACGCAACCCCCAAGGAGGGCTTATGGGCGACGCCATGCGCCTGCGGGTGCACATCTGGATGGAAGACCATGGAGAGACCGCCATGGGCATGGGCCGGGCGCTGCTTCTGGCCAAGATCCGCGAGCATGGATCGCTCCGCCAGGCCGCGGCGGAGATGCGCATGTCCTACCGGGCCGCCTGGGGCAAACTCAAGGCCACGGAGGCGCGCCTGGGCACGGCCCTGGTGCGCAAGGCCAAAGGCCAACGCTTCGAGCTCACCGAAGAAGGCGAACGCATCTGTGACGCCTTCCTTACCCTGCACCGCGAAGTGGAATCCTTTGCCAGTGCGCGGGCCCAGAATCTGCTGGGCATTGCGGTCACCTGCACTGCATCCGAGGAACCCAGCGCCCCCATAACCGCCGTCCCCCTGAAGTGATCCCCCTATGGAGCGTACTTTTTTCCGTGTGGTTTCCGTGGAGGCAATGCGCCAGATGCTCATGGCGTTTGCGCCGCTCACGGATACCGAAGACGTCCCTTTGGAAGAGGCCCTCGGCCGCGTCTGCGGCCACGACATCACGGCCCCCGAAGACTTGCCGGCGCGCAGTCGTTCGGCCATGGACGGCTACGCCGTCCGCGCCCAGGACACGTTTGGCGCCAGCGAGTCACTGCCCGCCTACCTGGAGCTTGCCGGGGCCGTGCCCATCGACGCCCAGGACATCCCGGCCCTTGCCCCAGAGACCTGCATGGCGCTTCCTACCGGCGCGAGCCTTCCCGCCGACGCCGACGCCGTGGTCATGGTGGAGCACACCCAGTGCCTGGGCACGGATACCGTGGAGATCCGCCGCTCGGTGGCCCCCGGCGACAACGTGCTCCTCGCCGGCGAAGACGTGCGCAGGGGCGCGCAGGCCATTTCCCGCGGCACCCGCCTGCGGGCCCAGGATCTGGGACTCCTCGCCGCCCTGGGTGTGCACACGGTGCCGGTGGTGCGGCGTCCACGCGTGGCGGTGCTCTCCACCGGTGACGAATTGGTGCCCGTAACCGCCGCCCCCCGGCCCGGGCAGATCCGGGACGTCAACGGTCCGGTCATCCGAAGCCTCGCCCGCCAGCACGGCGGCGTGCCTCTGGACCTCGGATTAGTGCCCGACGACGAGACTGCGCTGCGAGACGCCTTGTGCCAGGGGTTCGACGCCGGGGCAGATCTCATCTGTATCTCCGGCGGCAGCTCCGTGGGGGTACGCGACCTGACCGTCGGCGTGCTCGAGGCCCTGGGCGCGCAGATCCTCGCCCACGGGGTGGCCATGGCCCCCGGCAAACCCACCATCGTCGCCCGCTGGCAGGAGCGGCCGGTACTGGGGCTGCCGGGGCAGATGGCCTCGGCCTTCGTGGTACTCTGGGTCTTGGGGATCCCGCTGCTGCGGCACCTCTCCGGAGAAACCCAGGCCTTTGCCCCGCCCCCGTGGACTCTCGCCCGGCTCACCCACAACATCGCCTCCAAACCCGGACGCGAGGAATACGTGCGGGTGCGCCTGGTGCGCCGACAAGACGGGTTGTGGGCCCAGCCGGTGAACGCCAAGTCGGGGCTGCTGCGCTCGCTCCTCGACGCCCACGGTCTGGTGCGGGTGGACGACAATCTCGAGGGCATTCAGGCCGGGGCCACGGTACCGGTCATACTCTGGGACGCGCGTCCCTTTGGCGAGGAGGAATCATGAAACGCAATGTCTATCTCCACATGCTCTCCGTGGAAGACGCCCTGCGCCGCGTGCAGGCCGCCCTGGACCGCGACGCCATCATCGGCACCGAGACCGTTCCCAGCCCCGAAGCCCTGGGGCGGGTGCTCGCAGAGCCGGTGTTTGCCCGCTTTTCCAGCCCCACCTTCCACGGCGCGGCCATGGACGGCTACGCCGTGCGCGCCGCCGACACCTTTACCGCCCGGCCGGGGGCACCCGTGCGCCTTGTCAAGGGAGAAAGCGCCTTTGCCGTCAATACCGGCAACCCGCTGCCCCCCGGCACCGATGCCGTGCTCATGATCGAACACGTGGTGCAGGACACCGGCGACGCCCTGGAGACCGAAACCGCGGTCTTTCCCATGCAGCACGTGCGCCGCATCGGTGAAGACATCGTGGCCACGGAACTGCTGCTTCCCCGCGGCCGTCACCTGTGCGCCGCCGACGTGGCCGCCATGCTCACGGCCGGCATCTGGGAAGTGACGGTATGGCAGCGCCCGCGGCTCTGCTTCATCCCCACCGGCGATGAGGTCCTCGACTTCCGCGCCCGGCCAGCCCCCGCCGCAGGCCAGGTCATCGAGAGCAACTCCCAGCTTGTGGCCGGCCTCTTGCGGCCGCTGGGCATCGAAGTCACAGTGACCCCGCCGGTACCCGACACCCCCGATGCCTTGGCCGAGGCGGTGGGGCGCGCCTTGCAGGAATTTCACGCCGTGGCCATCGGCGCCGGCTCCTCCGCCGGGGCCAAGGACTACTCGCGCATGGTCATGGAGCGCCTTGGCGAAGTGCTGGTGCACGGCATGAACATCATGCCCGGCAAGCCCACCTTGCTGGGGGTCGCCGGGGGCAGGCTCCTCATTGGCGTCCCCGGCTACCCGGTATCCGCTGCGGTGTGTGTGGAGGAAGCAGTGGTGCCGCTTTTGTGCTGGCTCGGGCACATGCCCCAGCCGGAACGGCCGGAGGTGGAGGTGGAGCTGGCGCGGGCCACGCCCTCCAAGCTCGGCACCAATGAGTACCTCCGCCTGGCCATCGGCCGGGTGGGCGAACGCCTGGTGGGCATGCCCCTGGGCCGCGGGGCGGGCCTCATCTCCACCATGGTGCGCGCCCAGGGCGTGACCATCATCCCGGCGGAAAGCGAAGGGATCGAGGCCGGCGCCGTGGTGCGGGCAAGACTCTTGGGCCCACGGGCGGAGCTCGATCGCACCGTCATCATCGTCGGCAGCCACGACAACCTGCTGGACCTCCTGGCGGACGAACTCATGGGGCAGGAGGAACCCCTGCGTGTGGCCTCAAGCCACGTGGGCTCCATGGGCGGCATCACCGCCCTGCGCGACGGCCGGACGCTTCTGGCAGGCATGCACCTCTTTGATCCGGAAAGCGGGGACTTCAACTTCCCATTTCTGGCCAAGTACCTCCCCCAGGTGGCGGTAACCTGCGTCAACCTGGCCATCCGCCAGCAAGGGCTGATGGTCGCCAAAGGCAACCCCCTCAAGATCGCCGGCGTGGCGGATCTGGCCCGGCCGGACGTGCGCTTCGTCAACCGCCAACGGGGCGCAGGCACCCGCATCCTCCTCGACCACGCCCTGCGGCAGGCGGGCATAGCGCCTGCCCAAGTGCGCGGCTACGAGCACGAGGAATTCACCCACATGGCCGTGGCCGCCAACGTGCGCACCGGAGCGGCGGACTGCGGCCTGGGGATCCTCGCCGCGGCCCGGGCCCTGGACCTGGACTTCATCCCCCTGGCCCGGGAACGCTACGACCTCGTCTTCCGCGAGGACGCCGCAGACGCGCGCATCGAGCGCATCCTCGCCGTGCTCCAACGCCCAGACTTCCACAAGCGCATCCAGGCCCTGGGCGGCTACGAGACCACCCTCACCGGCCAGGTCATGCGCCCAGGCATGGGGCTTGGGGCGTCGTGACACCCGTGGTCATGACCCCCTGCCTCCGCGAGGCGCCACCAATGCCGAAAAACTTGCCGGACACCCCGATTATGGCGTAGGAATGGGCATCATCGCCCCTTCAAGGAGATCGATCATGCCCGACGTGACCAGCCAACTGCGCGAACTTTTTGCGCGTCTTCCTCAGGAAATCCCTGTACATGTGTTCGTGGACCGCTCCCGGTCCCCGGAATCCGCACGCCTGGCCGATGAGTTCATCGCCGCGGTCACGGCCATCACCCCCAAGATTACCTTCCACCTCCACGACGGCCTCGATGCGGCCGCCCGCCGCTGGAACGTGGACCGAACGCCCACGATCCTCTTCGCGCCGGAACGCTATTCCATCAGATACCTTGGCCTTCCCTTGGGCGAAGAGAGCCGCACCTTCATCGAAGCCGCGCTGCTCGTGGGGGCTAGGGCCGACGGACTCTCCCAGCAATCCCGCACCATCTTGCAGCGCATCCCGGGCCCCAAAAAAGTGCGGGTATTTGTCAGCATCACCTGCCCGTATTGCCCAGGGCAGGCCCTGCACGCCATCCGTGCCGCCATTGCCGCCCCCCAGCGGATCAGCGCGGAAATCATCGATATCCAATGGAACCAGGACCTCGCCGAACGCTACGGGGCGTTCAGCGTGCCCCAGACCTATGCCGATGACGCGCACATCGGCATGGGGGCACAAGCAGAAGAGCTGTTCTTCGCTTCCCTGGAGGCCGGAGAGCCCCAAACCATCTTTATCCCGGAAAACGATGCCGAAGAGATCCGCGCGGACCTCGTCATCGTGGGGGGCGGTCCTGCGGGGCTCACGGCAGGCATCTATGCCGCCCGCAGCGGTCTTCGTGCCGCCATTGTGGAGCGCGGTCCCCTGGGCGGTCAGGTGGCGGCCACGCCGGTGGTGGAAAACTACCCCGGGGTCTCGCGAATCCCCGGCAAAAACCTGGTGGAGATCATGGTGGCCCACGCCCTGGAGTACGTCCCGCTCTTTCCCCATGAAGAAGTCATGGCCATTGAACCGGGCGAAGAGTTCACGGTGCGCACCTCGCGGCGGCGGTTCCTTTGCCGCGCGGTGCTCCTTGCCACCGGCGCCCGCTATCGCCGTCTGGACGTGCCCGGAGAAAACCGCCTGGCCGGCCGGGGAGTGAGCTATTGCAGCACCTGCGACGGCCCGCTGTACCAGGGCAAACGCGCCGTGGTCGTCGGCGGCGGCAACACGGCGCTCACCGAGGCGCTGCATCTGCATCATATCGGTGTGGACGTCACTGTGATCCACCGCCGCGAGACCTTCCGGGCGCAGGAACATCTCACCCGCGCCCTGGAGCGCGAAAACATCCCGGTCCGCTGGAATCGTGTGGTGAGCGAGATCCTTGGAGACCATACCGTCACTGCAGTGCGGCTCCAGGACGTCCACACAGGCAGCACCGAAGACCTCGCCACCGACGCCGTCTTCATCGCCGTGGGCTACGACCCGGAAACCACCTTGGCCCAAAGACTGGGGTTGCGCCTGGACGCCAACGGTTTCATCGCCCATGATGGTTCCCAGCGCACCAGTCTGCCCGGGGTGTATGTGGCCGGCGACGTGGCCGGCGGCTTTCGGCAGATCGTCACCGCCACCGGCGCCGGCGCCGCCGCAGCCCTTACCATCGCCCACGACCTCATGGCGCGCCACTAAACCCTCCACAAACAACTGGGCTTGGGACACCCCCAAGCCCAGCCTTGGCATACCGTCCGCTTCCTGGTGTAGCGAAAGCGCCCGCACCGATGGCGGAGCACTGCGGCAGACTATTGCAGTTTTTCCGTAATATTGTCGTGAATCCAATGGCCATCCCACCACTCGATGGGCTGGACCTCCACCCCGCCGACGAGCATGCCGAAATGGAGGTGGTCGCCTCCAGCCATGCCCGTGGCGCCGGTCTTGCCGATGATCTGGCCGCGCTGCACCACGTCCCCTACCTGCACGTGGATCTCGCTTAAGTGCGAATAGAGGGAATGCACGCCAAAGCCATGATCCAGCACCACCATGTTGCCGTAGATCCCCAAAAAACCGGCAAAGACCACCCGGCCTGTATTTCCCGCCGGCACCGGTGCATTGATAATGGACGCGAGATCGATGCCCATATGCGTTTGGGTATCGATGGCCTTACCATCGTACAAATACGTCCGGGTATCCCCAAATTGCGCCATGGTGGCGCTTTTGGGAAGGCGCACAAAGGGATCTTTCCACAGCATCTGCGGCACGGTGTTGGATCCGATCTCCTTGAGCTGGGCGATGTTTTGACGGCGCAACTCACTATTGACCTTGATGAAAATATCCACAAGCGATGTTCCTGGAGGATAGAGCCCGGCAAACTGCGGCATTTTACTCTGAAGAAAAGACTCCGACACACTGATGCTGTCTTTGCGGAACTTTTTAGGAATGACGGTAATGTTCATCGCGATCCGGACCTCGTTGCCTGCCTCGTCCGCTCCCACCACCACAGGGCGCACGGCAGATGGGTCCACGGCAAAGGGCAGGGCAAAAAAGCAGAGATACCGGCCCGGACGTTCCAGGTATCCTGGGAAGAAGTACTCTCCCACCTCGACGCCGGTGCGCGCCAAAGGCTCGTTTGCGGTATACACCACCAGCCCGGAGCCCCCATGGACGACATTGTGCTGGCGCGAGGTGACGGACACGATGGGCGGGGTGGAATCCAGCGTCAGCGGCAGTTCCAGACGGGCGGTATTGCCCATGCCCAGCCGATGCCACGAGGCGTCGGTCACCGCCACCTTGAGGGTCGCCTGACCGCTTTTGACCGGAAGCGCGCCCAAGGAAAACTCTTCGGTGACGGCAGCCTGAGGGACATCGTAGGTCTTTTTCAGGATTTCCACCGGCGCCTTGCTGGGGATATCCACGCTCACCACCACCTGGCGGACACCGGAATCCGCGTCCTGCGCTTCCAGACGGAACACCGTGGCAGTACTCACCGTGGCCTGCTGCGGACTCAACCGCAGCACCGGCTTATGCCATTCTGCCTTGAGGGCATAGAACGCACCCACGCCTGCCGCCAGGATGAGCGCTGCCAAGAACACCAGTATACCAGAAGAACGACGCGGGGGCATGGAGTCCTCCTTGAGCATCACCGTACAGAACAACGTCCAAACACCCCGTGGGGATAGAGAGGGGCGCTTCTTTTGGCAAGGCGCTTGACGGCCGCATCCATCCCCCTCAAAATAACCCTCGCAAAACCGCCGACCATTTCCAGCCTGAGGAGATCCTATGGAAAATCGACACTGGCACGTGGGGTATTGGATCATCGCCATCATGCTCCTGCTCCTTTTTCAGGAGATGCTCCAGACCTACCGCAGCGTGGAGACCGTCCCCTACTCGGCCTTCGAACAGGCCCTGGCGCAAGGCAAAGTCGCCGAGGTCACCATTGGCGAGCAGGTGATCACCGGCAAGCTCAAGGCCCCGGAAGACCGCACCATCGCCATCGCCGCAGCGCGCGTGGAGCCGGATCTGGCCGAACGCCTCGATCGCTACGGCGTCCCATATACCCGCGTGGTGGAAAACACCTTCCTGCGCGATCTCATCTCCTGGGTGGCGCCGGCCCTGGTCTTCTTTGCGGTGTGGTATTTCCTCTTCCGCCGCTTTGCCGAAAAGCAGGGCATGGGCAGTTTCATGTCCATCGGCAAAAGCCGAGCCAAAGTGTTGGTGGAAAAAGATACCGGAGTCACCTTTTCCGACGTGGCTGGCGTGGACGAAGCCAAGGCAGAGCTGCAGGAGACCGTCGCCTTCCTCAAGGACCCCAAGTCTTACGGACGCCTCGGGGCGCGCATGCCCAAAGGTGTGTTGCTCGTGGGGCCTCCGGGAACGGGCAAGACCTTGCTTGCCAAGGCCGTGGCCGGCGAGGCCGGGGTGCCGTTCTTTTTCATTTCCGGCTCGGACTTCGTGGAGATGTTCGTGGGCGTCGGCGCGGCCCGGGTGCGCGACCTCTTTGAGCAGGCGCGAAACCAAGCGCCCTGCATCATCTTCATCGACGAGTTGGACGCCCTAGGACGGGCACGCGGGGCCTTCCCGGGGATGGGCGGCCATGATGAAAAAGAGCAGACCTTGAACCAACTGCTCGTGGAGATGGACGGCTTTGATTCCTCCGCGGGCATCGTCATCCTTGCCGCCACCAACCGCCCCGAGATCCTCGACCCGGCGCTGCTGCGGCCTGGCCGCTTCGACCGTCAGGTGGTGGTGGACCGACCGGACAAGATCGGCCGGCGCCAGATCCTCGAGGTGCACGCCCGGCGCATCACCCTGGCCCCGGACGTGGATCTGGACAAAGTGGCGGCCATGACCACGGGGTTTGCCGGCGCGGATCTGGCCAATCTGGTGAACGAAGCCGCCCTCTTTGCCACCCGCCGTGGCGCCGACGCCGTGACCATGGAGGACTTTACGGCCGCCTTCGAACGCATCGTGGCTGGCGCGGAAAAGCGCAGCCGGGTGCTGTCTGCGGAAGAGCGGCGCGTGGTGGCCTACCACGAAATCGGCCACGCCCTGGTGGCCCGCGCCGTGCCTGGGGCAGACCCGGTGCACAAAATCTCGATCATCCCCCGCGGTATCGGCGCCTTGGGCTACACCTTGCAGCGGCCCTCGGAAGACCGGTACCTGACGACCAAAGAAGACCTCATGCGCCGCATCATGGTGCTTCTGGGCGGGCGCGCCGCTGAAATCCTCGTCTTTGGGCACCTATCCACCGGGGCCGCCGACGACCTGGCCCGGGCCACGCAAATCGCCCGGGACATGGTCACCCGCTACGGCATGGATGAAGACCTGGGGTTCGTGACCTTTGCCGGCCAGCGCTCCCGGTTTCTCGAAGCGCATCTCTCCCCCGATGAACTGGGCGCGGTTTCGGAAGAAGTGCGGCGCAAAATCGATACCGCCGTGCGGGAGATCGTCATGAACGCCTTTGCCTGCGCCCGACGCATCCTCAAAACCAATCAGGAGGCCCTGGAAGCCGCAGCCAGCGCGCTCCTTACGCAGGAAACCTTGGAAGAAGCCGATGTGGAGCGCCTCCTCTCGGCGCTCTCCACCCCCGAGTGCGCGAAGGCCTAAGCGGCCAGCACGCCCCCCGGCATCATGGCCCGGTCGCGATCACCACGGCCGGGCCATTGTTGCGTTTATGCGGCGGGCTGGGCGTAGCGGGCCTGTTCGCGTTCGTAGGCCTCGGCGAGCTCGCGCAGGATGGTCAAGGACTCCTGCGCTTCTTGGAGATCCAATTTGCGGATGGCAAACCCCGCATGGATGATGAGATAGTCGCCCACCTCCGCCGGTTCCGGCAAGAGCATGAGCGAGGCCTGCACAAAGGTCTCGCCCTCTCCCACGCGGCAGGTGGCGACGCCATTGTCGATACGTTCAATGCGGGCAGGAATGGCCAAACACATGGGACACCTCACTGGGCTTGGGGAGAAAAAATACCACCAGCGGCAGCGACTTCCTGCAGCACCGCCTGCACCATGGTCGGCATGGCGGCCTGCGCCACCGAGGAAAGCTCCACGGCCATGGTCTGATAGTCCGCCGGCTCCATACCGATCACCACGGCATGGGGCCGTTTGCCTGCAAGCCCGCACATGGTCAAGGTATCCACCAAATCGGTTTGATGCATGGAATCCCGAAAGGCCAGACTCTTGCGCAAGTCGTCTCCTTCGAGGCGGTAGACGGATCCAGGCGGGCCGTCGCCCAGCACCGCGTCGCACACGATCACAAAATCCGCCTCCATGAGCGGCCCCATGAGTTTCGTCCCCAGGGTACCGCCATCCATGAGGGTTACGTTGTCAGAAAAGCGGTACAGCTGCTGCAGGATTTCCACACACCGCACGCCGATCCCCTCATCCGTAAAGAGAATGTTGCCCACCCCCAACACGAGTATTTGCGCCACAATGCCTCCTGACTGCACCGGCAAAACGGCGGGCCAGGTTCCCCCCCAGCCCGCCGTACGGCCTCATACGAGTCCAGAATTAGAGCACACGGAAGACCCGCACCTGATTGGTCCGGGAGTCGATGACGTGCACGCCGCAGGCAATGCACGGGTCAAAGGAGTGCACCGTGCGCAGGATTTCCACCGGACGCTCGGGGTCGGCAATGGGGGTGCCGATCAGGGCCTCTTCCACGGCGGAGAGCTGCCCCTTGGCGCAGCGCGGCCCAAGGTTCCACGTGGACGGCACCACCAGCTGGAAGTTCTCGATCTTGCCGCCCTTGATGCGGATCCAGTGGCTCAGCCCACCGCGCGGGGCGTTGACGAAGCCCACGCCCTCGGCCTCGTCGGGCATCTTCCATTCCTGATAGATCTTGGTGTTGCCCTGCTTGATGTTGGCGGACAAGGCACTCACCCAATCCATCAGCTTGTCGGCGATGACCTTGGTCTCGATGCCCCGGGCAGCGGTGCGGCCCAAGGTGGAGAACAGGGCTTCGGGGCCCACGCCCAAATGCTTGAGCACGGCATCCACCTGCGCCTTCACCTCGGGATGGCCCTTGGCATAGGCCACGAGCACCGTGGCGAGCGGTCCGGTTTCCACCGCGGTCTCGTTGTAGCGCGGGGCTTTCATCCACGAGTACCGGTCCCGATCCTCATAGGAGGTGTATTTGGGCTCGGTCACCCCCTGGTAGGGATGCAGGGCCTTGTCGCCTTCGTACCAGCTATGGCGCACATGCTCGGTGATGAGTTTGGGATCAAAGGGCTGCACCTTGGCAATGTCGCGCTTGGAGATGACGCCCGGAGGCAGCCAGCGGCTGTTGAGATCGCTCTCCACGGCCGGGAACTCGCCAAAGCTCATGAAGTTGGTGGTCCCGCCGATGCCCGCCCAATCTTTGTAGAAGGAGGCCACGGCCAAAAGATCCGGGATGTAGCATTCGTCGATGAACTGCTTGGTCTCCTTGAACAGACTCACGAACTCGCTGATGCGGGCCTCGGTGAGGCCGTCGTAGCAGGTGACGCCGCCCACCACGGTAAACTGGGTGTGCGGGTTCTTGGCGCCGAACACCGCCATGGCGCGGGCCGCCTTCACCTGCAGGTGCAGGGCTTCCAAGTAGTGGGCCGTGGCGATGAGGTTCACTTCCGGGGGCAGGTAGTAGGCGTCGTGGCCACCCAAGAAGTACGCGTTGGTGAAGATGCCCAGCTGCCCGGAATCCACCAGGGCCTTGACCTTGTCCTGCACGGCCTTGAGGTCTTCGGCCTTGGTTTTGCGTGGCGAGATGGAGTTGGCGATGTCCGCGGCCTTCTTGGGATCCGCCTTGAGGGCCGAGGCCACGTCCACCCAGTCTAGGGCATGGAGATGATAGAAATGCACCACATGGTCATGGAGGAACTGCGCCGCCAGCACCAGGTTGCGGATGAGGCGGGCGTTGTCCGGGAGTTTTTTATCGACGCCCACGGCGTTGTCCACACAGCGGGTGGAGGCCAGGGCATGCACATACGTGCATACGCCGCAGGAACGCTGCGTGAAGTGCTGGGCATCGCGCGGGTCACGGCCTTTGAGGATGAGCTCCAAGCCGCGGAAAAGCTGGGAGCTGGACCAGGCGTTGACCACCTTCCCCTTGTCCACCTCCACCTCGATCTTGAGATGGCCCTCGATACGGGTCACGGGATCGACCACGATGGGGCCTTTGAAATTGGTATTCATCGGCGTGTTGGCCATAGGTATTCTCCTTTTCGTGCACGCGCAAAGTTCAGGGTTAGGCTTCCTGGTAGAAGGGGCTCATCTGATCCCAGAAGTTGGGCTCGCTGCAGCCGATGCACGGATGCCCCGCTTCCACGGGCCAGTTGGTCTGATTGAATTTGATCTTGGGGCAGTTGTTGTAGGTCATGGGGCCCTTGCATCCCAATTTGGCGAGACACCAGCCCTTGCGCGCCTCTTCGGAATCGAAGGACGGCGCAAACTCGCCCGCATCGTAATGCTTGAGACGCGGACAATTTTCATGGACAGTCTCTCCAAAGAACATGATCGGCCGATTGAGGTCGTCCAGTTCCGGAATGGCGAGGTTGTTGGTGAGCAGATGCACGATGGTGCCTACGAGATTGTACGGGTTGGGCGGACAGCCGGCGATATTCACGGCCTTGACCCCCAACGCCCCGAGCGCGTCGTTCACGCCCTTGGCCTCCGTGGGATTGGGCGCAGCGGCCTGGACACCGCCAAACGTCGCACACGTGCCATACGCGATGACCGCCTTGGCCTTGGGCGCGATCTCGGAGCAGATCTCCAGCATGGTCTTGCCGGCCACCTTCCCGTAAATGCCGCCATCCTTCGTGGGGATACCGCCTTCAATGACACACAAATACCCCTCGGGGGAGCTGACCGCCTGATGCAGGGCCTCCTCGGCCTTGTGGCCTGCGGCGGCCATAATGGTCTCATGGTAGTCAAGGCTGATGGTGTCGAGGATCAGATCGTCAATGAACGGCCGCACCGTACGCAAGATGGATTCGGAACATCCAGTGCATTCGGCGTTGTGGAGCCACACCACCGAGGGACGTTTTTTGGCCGTCATGGCCTCGGCGATCCTCTGGGCAAAGGACGCCTCCATACCCATGACCGCGGCAAGGGTGGAACAGAACTTCATGAAATCACGACGGGTGATTCCATGCTGTGCCAGTCGTTCCTCGGCGCCCGGTTTGCCTAATCCGACCGCAAACTTCATAACACACCTCCATCGGTTGAATATATCGGACCAGCGACACCGCACGCCGCTGGCCTTGACCCCAGGAGAACTTCCCCAAGATGTCTTTTGCTACCATTGTTTTTTGATAAAGGTCAATATAGATTGCGAACCTGAAGTTTCTACAATCCTCTTTCGCAATACGATGTCTCCTCAAAAATCATTTTTTTAGATTTTTGCATAATCAAAAAATATTATTATACAACAAGTGTATACTAAAAATATAAAAGTAATACGATGATCGTACCCCGCCGTATTTCGCCAATGGCGGTTCTCTGCCTCCTCGGATCAGCATGCCTGCACTTGACGGTGGGAGTGGGCCTGCGAGGAACCCCCATTGGAAAGCTCCCCCAAGCCGTTATCGCAGTGGAGCTTCACGAGCAGTTGCCCTCCGGCGCTTCCCAGGCGCCGCGGCCCGGCAGCGGTCCTGTGCTCCTCGCCAACGAGGCCGGTGCGGACCGCCTCAAGCATGGGGCAGAGGCCCGCTTTCTCCACGGCCTGGCCACCGAAGAGTTCGTGGAAGACAATTATGTGGGGACGTTTCACTGGCAGGGAGATCCCATTGCCATCGAGCGAGACCCCCAAGGAAGGCTCTGGCTCCACGACCCAAGGCATGGATTTTTGCGCAGACTCCACCGCTTCAACCGCTTCATCTACGTCTACGGCCCGGACGACGACCATCCCGAGCCTATCCACGGGTCGGTCACCTTCTTTTCCGACGGCGAACGCGTGTTCCAATTTCTGTGGCAAGAACAAGGGGCCCACGCCGCCTTTCCGCGAAGATAGCTTCCCGCGCAATACGTCATATCGATAAGTACAATACAAAACGCATTGACTTATCTGGATTTTTCACGATAGCTGCCGCATCGTGAAATCGGTCACAGATGACCACACACGTTTTAAGGAGGCGGGTTATGAGTCTTTCACGACGAGAATTCGTCAAACTGTGCTCCGCCGGCGTGGCAGGGCTCAGCATCTCCCGGATGTGCCATCCGGGGGTGCTTCATGCCATGACCGAAGGCGCCAAGAAGGCGCCGGTGCTGTGGGTACAGGGGCAAGGGTGTACGGGCTGCTCGGTATCGCTCCTCAACTCGGTGCATCCGCGCATCAAAGAGATCCTGCTCGATGTCATCAGCTTGGAGTTCCATCCCACGGTCATGGGCTCCGAGGGAACTTTGGCTGTGGAGCACATGTACGCCGTGGCGGACAAGTTCAAAGGCAACTTCTTCCTGCTGGTGGAAGGCGCCATCCCCACGGCCAAGGAAGGCCGCTACTGCATCGTGGGCGAGACCACGGACGCCAAGGGCCATCACAAGGAAATCACCATGATGGAGCTCGTGCGCGAGCTCGCGCCCAAGGCCCTGGCCACGGTAGGCATCGGCACCTGCTCCGCCTACGGCGGCATTCCCGCTGCCCGGGGGAATGTCACCGGCGCCACGAGCCTCAAGGACTTTTTCGAGCACGAGAAGATCAAGACCCTGCTCGTCAACGTCCCTGGCTGCCCGCCCCATCCGGACTGGATGGTGGGAACGCTGGTGGCCGCCTGGAGCCATGTGCTCAACCCCAAAGAGCATCCGCTGCCGGAGCTCGACGACTCCGGCCGCCCCATGCTCTTTTACGGCGAGAACATTCACGAAAATTGCCCGTACGTGGAACTTTACGACAAGGCCCAGTTCGCGCCCACCTTCACCAAGCCGGGGTGCAAGGCGGAATTGGGCTGCAAGGGCCCGTCCACCTATGCAGATTGCTTCAAGCGCCGCTGGAATAACGGCATCAACTGGTGCGTGGAGAACGCCGTGTGCATCGGTTGCGTGGAGCCGGACTTCCCGGACGGTAAATCGCCTTTCTACGTGGCGGAATAAGGAGGTTTCCTGTGTCCCAAGCAACGACGCCCCATGGTGGCGCGGGTGATACGGTCCGGATCCCCATTGACCCGGTCACCCGAATCGAAGGCCACCTCAAAGTCGAAGTGGAAGTGAAAGACGGCGTGGTCGTGGACGCCCGCTGCTACGGCGGCATGTTCCGCGGCTTCGAGCAGATCCTGCGCGGCCGCGATCCTCGGGATTCGTCCCAGATCGTCCAACGCATCTGCGGCGTCTGCCCCACCGCCCATTGCACGGCATCGGTCATGGCCCAGGACGCCGCGTTTGGCGTCAAGACGCCCACCAACGGCCGCATTGTCCGCAACCTGATCTTTGGCGCCAACTACCTGCAGTCGCACATCCTGCACTTCTACCATCTGGCTGCTCTCGACTACGTCAAGGGCCCGGATGTGGCGCCTTTCGTGCCCCGCTACACCAACGCCGACCTCATCACCGACCGCATCAAGGACAAGACCAAGGCGGATTCCACCAACAAGTACGGGCTGGATCAGTACCTCAAGGCCTTGGAAGTGCGGCGCATCTGCCACGAAATGGTGGCCATGTTCGGCGGCCGCATGCCGCATGTGCAGGGCATGGTGGGTGGCGGCACCACGCAGATCCCCACTGCAGAGCGCATCGCCGACTACGCCGCCCGCTTCAAAGAGGTCCTCAAGTTCGTCACCGACGAATATCTGCCGCTCATCTACACCCTGGGCTCGGTCTACACCGACCTCTTTGCCACAGGCGTGGGCTACAAGAACGTCATCTCCTTCGGAGTCTTCCCCTTGGATGACGACGGCAAGACCTCGCTCCACAAGCCCGGCGTCTACATCGACGGCAAGGACGAACCTTTTGATCCCAAATTGATCAAAGAGTACGTCAAGTACTCCTTCTTCGACTACTCCAAGCCCGGCGGGCTGCATTACAGCGAAGGCGAGACCAACCCCAATCCGGACAAGGCCGGCGCCTACAGCTTCGTCAAAGCCCCGCGCTACAAGGACAAGCCCTGCGAGGCCGGCCCCTTGGCCCGCATGTGGATCACCAACCCCGCCATCAGCCCAGTGGGCCAGAAGCTCCTCAAGGAGCTCTACGGCATCGAGGCCAAGAACTTCCGCGACCTGGGTGACAAGGCCTTCTCCATCATGGGCCGCCACGTGGCCCGGGCCGAGGAGACCTATTTCGTGGCCCAAGCCATCGAAAAATGGCTCAAAGAGGTGAAGCCCGAGGCCGAGACCTACGCCAAACCCGAAATCCCGGACAGCGCCGAAGGCACCGGATTCACCGAGGCCCCGCGGGGCTCGCTCTTGCATTACCTCAAGATCAAGGACAAAAAGATCGACAACTACCAGGTGGTGTCCGCCACGCTGTGGAACTGCAATCCGCGCGACGACATGGGCCAGCGCGGCCCGGTGGAGCAAGCCCTCATCGGCGTGCCGGTTCCGGACATCAAGAACCCGGTGAACGTTGGGCGCCTCATCCGCGCCTTCGACCCGTGACTGGGCTGTGCCGTGCACGTGTTGCACGCGGAGACCGGTGAAGAGCACGTGGTGCACATCGGCTAGTTCGATGGACCCATTGATCCCCCAAAGGGCCGGTTCGCCGGCCCTTTTTTGACTTCGCCACAAGGGAAGGAGGAGGCATGAAACATCTCTTGGTACTGGGCGTGGGGAACCTGCTGCTCACGGACGAGGGCGTCGGCGTTCACGCGGTCCAAGATCTCGCCCAGGAATCGTGGCCCACCGAGGCGGTGGATTTCCTCGACGGCGGCACCTTCACCCAGGACATCTTTTATCTTTTCCAAAACTATCACCATATCCTGGTGCTCGACGTGGTGCACGGCGGCAAACCCCCGGGGACCATCTACCGTCTTACGGAACATGAGCTGCGCCACAGCGATTCCCAGCGCCTCTCCATCCACGATATCGACCTCCTCGACTCCCTCCAAATGGCAGAACTCCTCGGCAACCGTCCCCAACTCACGGTGCTTGGCATCGAGCCGTTGTGTATTTCCCAGTGGTCCATGGAGCTCACCCCCACGCTCAAGGCCGCCTACCCCGCCTATCTGGAAGCCGCCCGCCGAGAAATCCGCGCCATCCTCCATATCGCCCCTCCCGCAAGCCCCGCGGACGCAGGCAGCGTTGTAACCAGCCAATGAAAATGCCATTTTTGTCGTTAGCAAGCAGGTCGTTCCTTCGGGAATATTCTATGTTGATTAGACTATGTTGATTAGACTATTGTCTGGCAATGAAGACTATGGAGAAAATGAGTTAAGGGAGGGAACGACTTATGGCTATGAACGACTTAGACGTGTTGATGGAGTTCTTGAGAATGCCCCTTGAAAATGCGGATCCGGTATTTGAAAAGTTTCTCGCAATACCTGGAGCAATACTCAGAGGAGAGGGCTTGGAGAAATTTCTTTATATTGAGGGCTATCGGAAAAATAAAGTGCTGCTTGTTGCGCATGCTGATACGTATTGGGATTATTCCTACTATGGATATAGCTATGAACCTAAAATAATTTTTCAGCAGAATGGAATCATCAGGAATAAAAACGGCGCACTCGGCGCCGACGATAGAGCCGGTTGTGCCATTATATGGCTACTTAAGGAAATGGGGCATTCTATACTTATAACTAATGGAGAAGAGGATGGTCGAAGAGGAAGCAAGTGGTTAATGAATGAGAATCATGATATTGCCAATGCAATAAACTCAAACCACCAGTTTATGATTCAATTGGATAGAAGAAACGGTAATGATTTCAAATGCTATTCAGTTGGAACCGAGAATTTTCGGAATTACGTTAGACAAAAAACTGGATACTCAGAACCAGATTTCTTGTCCTATACAGATATAGTTACTCTTTGCCGTTCTATTTGCGGGGTCAATCTCAGCATTGGTTATCGGGGGGAACACACCCCAGATGAACATCTTGTTGTAGACGAATGGGTAAATACGCTGAACATCTGCCGCAAATGGTTATCGGAGGACGAATTGCCTCGCTTTAGCCTGTAAAAATACTCCCGAACGACCGCATCAACTCGGTGTAAGGCCCCAATTACTTGGACATGATTTCCCCGGTCGCCGAGCTGGAACGTGAAAACCAAAAGCTCCGTGACCGGATCAAAAAAGCCCAACCCATCATCGAAGTTCAAAAAAAATTACTCATGGGGATCCCCCCAATCGATCCCGAAACCGGCGCGAGCAACTCATGAATACCGCAACCCAGTTGCGAGCCTTGGTGTTTTTGCCACGCTAGAGAACGTCGCTCCATTGGGGCTTGAGGTCGGGGTGGTCGACTTGGCGACCGTGAAAAACAAGCCGGCCGGACAGACCCGCCTCACTGAGGCTGGCATCCACAAATAGACGGGCGGCCCCATGCTCGACGGGGAAGCGGACAGTCCCGACATCAAGGGCCTGCAAAGCAGGCCGCTTTATCTTCGGCAAGGACAACAAGCTCGAAAGCGTGATCATAACGCTGGACAAAAGGCGCCTCAAGGGAGGCGCCGCCGCTCTGCCTAAAAAATACTCCACCCCGGGGCGAGAGCATTTTGCGTTCGTCGGCGATGCTTCGGCCACTTATCGCAAAGGCGACAGCGTGGTAATGCTTGAAGCCCCGCAGCTTTCCTTCTCGATGGGCGTGCTCTATCTCACCAAACGGCTTCATGCGTCATTCAACGAGCGATCAAGCGCCGAAGAAGCCGCACGTCGCCGCGCTCAGGCCGAGAAATTCTGAGGCGCTGCGTTGAAAACCCTGCTCGTCTGGATCAATGGCCTGCTTGCCGTCTTGCCCGCCCTTGCTTTCCCTCAGTAGCATCTGGCAAGGGGCAAACGAACCCACCGCCCTCCTGGGTCTGGTGCAGGGCGACAGGTCCGGGATGCGGATCACCCGTGTCAGTCAGCTCGGCGGAATGCGTGTCGGGCGAGGCCGTTTCGCCCTTTGGCTTCTGGCCGATGCCGTGTGTTGACCATCGTACAACGGAGGAGCACCCATGAACATTTTGTCTTCGCTTCAATTTTTACGCCCCGGCTGGAGAATGGCGATTCTTGCCGCTGTCCTGTTTTCGGTGGTGCTGGTTTCATTGACGCCGCCGGCCCTGGCCGGCTTCGATGAAGGGCTTGCAGCCTATGACCGCGGCGACTACGCCACGGCCCTTAAGGAGTGGCGTCCGCTCGCCGAGCAGGGGCATGCAGGCGCGCAAAACAAACTGGGCGTCATGTATGCGAAGGGCCAAGGCGTGTCGAAGGACGATGCCGAAGCCCTCAAGTGGTTCCGCAAGGCCGCCGAGCAGGGGTATGCGGCCGCGCAAGGCGCCTTGGGCTTCATGTATGGGGACGGCCGAGGCGTGCCACAGGACTACGCCGAAGCCGTCAAATGGTATCGCAAGGCCGCCGAGCAGGGAGATACGAAAGCGCAAAACAACCTGGGCGCCATGTATAAGAACGGCCGAGGCGTGCCACAGGACTACGCCGAAGCCGTCAAATGGTATCGCAAGGCCGCCGAGCAGGGAGATACGAAAGCGCAAAACAACCTGGGCGCCATGTATGAGGACGGCCAAGGCGTGCCGGAAGACAAGGTTCTCGCCTACGCGCTCTACAATCTTTCGGCGGCCAATGATTCTTCGAGCGAGAACAAGGCGCGTAGCAATCGTGACTGGCTGGCGCACAAGCTTTCCCGCGAGGCACTCCTGCGCGGACAGGAACTCTCTCGTCAGCTTGCCCAACCTGGAAATTTCTCCAAGGCGCTCGATGCGTATCTCGCCGACACCGCCCGGCAGGGTGACAATCCTCCAGCCCGGAATGCCCAAAAACCAGGCAAAGGCAGGGCTGGCACCCCCTAGCGGGTTGCCGATGCCGCTGGTCCCTCTCCGCCTGCGCCGGCAAAAACACCCGGCCGGGTCTCCTGCAACACGCGCTGCGTGCATACCCAGTGCCGGCGCCTCCATGACGATGGGCGCGAGGTCATCTCGTAGAGCGTCGGGAGCTGCCCCCGTCCCTGTGCCATGGTCGCCATTTTGAACGGACGCAGGCAGCGTTTGACAAGCCGCTGCCATCACTCTATAAGGCGCTGTACTTCGGGCGGTTAGCTCAGCTGGGAGAGCGTCGGCCTTACAAGCCGAAAGTCATAGGTTCGATCCCTGTACCGCCCACCATCAGAAGACACCGCGCCCCGAGACTTCGGGGCGTTTTCTGTCTCTGCAGCCCCAAGCAGCGCGCCGCCCGGGCATCCAGCTTGTGGTCCCAGGCCAAACACCGGCGGCGATGTCGCCGCGACGCGACGCGTCATGCCTGGCACACACAAAAAAAAACGGCCGGAGCAGAACCCCGGCCGATCATTTCGCTTGTGCTGCGGCTTAGTACATGCCGCCCATGCCGCCACCCATGCCACCATGGCCAGCCGCCGGAGTCTCCTCCTTGGGCTTCTCGGCAATGGCGCACTCGGTGGTGAGGAGCAGTCCCGCCACCGAAGCGGCGTTCTGCAGCGCGATACGGGTCACCTTCTTGGGATCGATGACGCCCGCGGCGATGAGGTCCTCGTACTCGCCGGTAGCGGCGTTGTAGCCAAAGGACTCGGCACCTTCGCGCACCTTCTCGATGACCACCGCACCTTCCACGCCCGCGTTGGCGCAGATCTGACGCAGCGGGGCCTCCATGGCGCGGCGCACCACTTCCACACCCGCGGCCTCGTCGTCATCGGAAGCCTTGACGTCGTTCAGGGCCGACTGGCAGCGCACCAAGGCCACGCCACCGCCGGGGACGATGCCTTCTTCCACCGCAGCGCGGGTGGCGTTGAGGGCGTCTTCCACGCGCGCCTTCTTTTCCTTCATCTCGGTCTCGGTGGCAGCACCGACGTTGATCACGGCCACACCACCCACGATCTTGGCCAGGCGCTCCTGGAGCTTCTCGCGGTCGTAATCCGAGGTGGTCTCCTCGATTTCGGTGCGGATCTGCTTCACGCGGGCCTTGATCTTCTCGGGATCACCAGCGCCGTCCACGATGGTGGTATTCTCTTTGTCCACCACGATGCGCTTGGCGCGGCCCAACTGGTTGAGGGTAATGCTCTCCAGCTTCACGCCCAAGTCCTCGGACACCACTTCACCACCGGTGAGGATGGCGATGTCCTGAAGCATGGCCTTGCGGCGCTCGCCAAAGCCCGGGGCCTTCACCGCCACCACCTGCAGGGTGCCGCGCAGCTTGTTGACCACCAGGGTCGCCAAGGCCTCGCCTTCCACGTCTTCCGCGATGATGAGCAGCGGTTTGCCCATCTTGGCCACCTGCTCCAAAATGGGCAGGAGCTCCTTCATATTGGAAATCTTCTTCTCGTTGATGAGGATGAGGGGCGAATCGAGCTCGCACACCATCTTGTCGGGATTGGTGACGAAGTAGGGGGAGAGGTAACCGCGGTCGAACTGCATGCCCTCCACCACCTCAAGGGTGGTTTCCAGGCCCTTGGCCTCCTCCACGGTGATGACGCCCTCTTTGCCCACCTTGCTCATGGCCTCGGCGATGATGTTACCGATGGTGGCGTCGTTGTTGGCGGAGATGGTGCCCACCTGGGCGATCTCCTTCTGATCCCGCGTGGGTTTGGCCAGCTTGTCCAAGGCCGCCACCACCGCGTCCACCGCCTTGTCGATGCCGCGCTTGATGGCCATGGGGTTGCGGCCGGCAGCCACCAGCTTCACGCCCTCGTGGAAGATGGACTGGGCGAGGATGGTGGCCGTGGTGGTGCCGTCGCCAGCCACGTCCGAGGTCTTGGACGCCACTTCCTTCACCATCTGGGCGCCCATGTTCTCGAACTTGTCTTCCAGCTCGATCTCCTTGGCCACGGTCACGCCGTCTTTGGTGATCACCGGAGAGCCAAAGGACTTTTCGATGACCACGTTGCGGCCCTTGGGACCAAGAGTGACCTTCACGGCATCCGCCAGGGTATCCACACCTTTTTTCAAACGCTCACGAGCCTTGACATCAAACTTAATGACTTTGGCAGCCATATTCTCGACTCCTTAAAAAGATAGGGTGCTGGAAGAGAAGAAAACTAACCTTCGATGATGGCCAGGACGTCATCTTCACGCATGATGAGGAATTCCTCGCCCTCGATCTTGATCTCCGTGCCGGCGTACTTGTTGAAGATGACCTTGTCGCCTTTCTTGACGTTCATGGGGATGAGCTTGCCATCATCAGCGGTCTTGCCCTGACCCACGGCCACCACTTCACCCTTGATGGGCTTTTCCTTGGCCGAGTCCGGGATGATGATGCCGCCTTTGGTCACCTGCTCTTCTTCCAGGCGCTTCACCAAGATACGGTCGTGCAACGGTTTGAGCTGCATACAGAATCCTCCATAGCGATGGTTTATTTGTCCGAAAAAGATGGGGCCAGCAGGGCTGACCACGAAGACGAAGCCTCCAATAAAACCGCATCCCGGCCAGTCAAGGGCAGGGAGAAAAATTTTTTCGCGCCCCCTTCCCTGGCCTTGTGCTTTAGGACACAGGGGGATAGAAATTTTGGGTTTCCCACGATTTTTTTCCTGGAGATACCCTATGCTCGACAGCAAACTCCTGCGCACCAGCCCAGAGATCGTCCGCAGGGCCCTGCACCTGCGCCGGGCGACCATCGATCTGGACGCCCTGCTCGCCCTGGACGAAACCCGCCGGCAGCTCACTACGGAAGTGGAAACCCTCAAGGCGCAGCGCAACCAGGCCTCTCAAGAAGTCGCCCGGAAAAAACGCGCAGGCGAAGACGCCTCCGCCCTGATGGCGGAGCTGGGAACGCTTTCCCAGCGCATCAAGGAATTGGATGAACGCTGCTCCGCCGTGGACGCCCAGTTCCAAGAGATGCTTCTCACCATTCCCAATATCCCGCATGCCTCGGTGCCTGAAGGCAGCTCCGACGCCGACAACACCGAGGTGCGCCGCTGGGGCATACCCCCGCAGTTCTCCTTTACTCCCAAAGAACATTGGGAAATCGGCGCGCTTCTGGGCGGGCTCGACTTCGAGACCGCAGCCAAGATCACCGGCAGCCGCTTCGTGCTCCTGCGCGGCTGGGCCGCCCGGCTGGAGCGGGCGCTCATCAGCTTCATGCTGGACGTCCAAACCCAGGAGCACGGCTACCAGGAAGTGCTGCCGCCAGTGATCGTCAATCGGGCAAGCCTCATCGGCACCGGGCAGCTGCCCAAATTCGAAGAGGACCTCTTCCATCTCACCGGCACGGACTACTACCTCATCCCCACGGCGGAAGTCCCGGTCACCAACATCTTCCGCGACACCACCCTGGACGAAGCCGATCTGCCCATGGGTTTGTGCGCCTTCACCCCGTGTTTCCGCTCCGAGGCGGGCTCCTACGGCAAAGACACCAAAGGCATCATCCGCCAGCACCAATTCCATAAAGTGGAGCTGGTGCGCCTCGCCCACCCGGACACTTCCTACGACGAGTTGGAGCTTTTAGTGACGCATGCCGAAGCCATTTTGCAGCGGCTGGGGCTTGCCTACCGCGTGGTCACCCTCTGCTCCGGCGATCTCGGATTCTCTGCAGCCAAGACCTACGACATCGAGGTATGGCTGCCCGGACAGGCCACCTACCGGGAGATTTCCTCGTGCTCCAATTTCGAAGACTTTCAAGCCCGCCGCGCCGGCATCCGGTTCCGGCCCAAGGGCGCCAAGAAGTCGGCGCTGGTGCATACCCTCAATGGTTCCGGCCTTGCCATAGGGCGCACCATGGTCGCTATCTTGGAGAACTACCAGCAGGCGGACGGCACCGTGCGCGTGCCTGAGGCCCTGCAGCCCTATCTCGGCGGCGCCACCACCATCCCCTTCTAAAACCACACGTCCCGAGGCGGAAAGGCTTCCGCCTCGGGACGCTGCTGCCCACCGCCCGGAGCCTCTTGGGCTACGACGCTTCAAAGGTACCGCTTTTGCCGCCGCTTTTATGGACCAAGCGGCAATCCGTGATGCGGATATCCCGCTGCACGGCCTTGCACATATCGTAAATGGTCATGGCCGCCACCTGGGCTGCCACCAAGGCCTCCATCTCCACGCCCGTGGGCCCCACAGCGCAGGCCTCGGCCTCAATGTGCACGCATGCGGCCTGGGGGTCGAGGTCAAAGCGCACGTCCACCGCCGCCAAGGCAAGGGGATGACACAAGGGGATGAGGTCCGCGGTCTTTTTGGCGGCCATGATCCCCGCGATCTTGGCCACGGTGAGCACATCTCCCTTGGGCAGGGCCTTGTCCTGCAGGAGGGCGAATGTGGATGCGGAAAGCTCCACCCGCGTACGCACCACGGCCCGGCGCACGGTATCGGCCTTGGCCGATACGTCCACCATGCGCGCCGCGCCCTGGGCATCGAGATGCGAAAACGGCTGTTTTTCCACAGTTCCCCCCTAGTCGCCCATGGCCTTTTTGAAAAAGTCCTTGACCCGGTTGAAGGGGCGGTCTTCTTCCAACTTCTCGAACTCCCGCAGGAGCTCTTCCTGACGTTTGGTCACGGAAGTGGGAATCCGCACCATCACCTCCACCAGCAGGTCGCCCTGGGGGCCGCCGCCCAGGCGCGGAAGCCCCAAACCCGGGATGCGCAGCACCTTGCCCGGCTGCGTGCCCTTGGGGATATCCACGCTCACCGGATCATCCAGGGTCGGGACCTCGATCTTGGCACCCAAGATGGCCTGCACCACCGAAATCTCGGTGCGCACCACCAGGTCCTGACCTTGACGGGAAAATACCGGGTCTTCTTCCACGTAGAGGACCACAAAAAGGTCCCCAGCCGGCCCGCCGTTTTCTCCCGGCTCGCCTTCGCCGCGCACACGCAAGCGGCTGCCGCTGTCCACCCCCGGAGGGACACGTACCTTGAGAGTCTTCGAGACCTGTACAATCCCCCGGCCACGGCACTTGGGGCACGGATGGGTGATGACCGTCCCCTCCCCCCGGCACACTGGGCAGGGCACCGAAATCCGGAAAAACCCCTGCGACTGGGTGATCTGCCCCACGCCGCCGCAATGCCGGCAGGGCTGCGGGCTATGACCGGGGGCAGCGCCCGATCCGTGGCATTCATCGCACACATCCCGCTTGGGGATCTGGATCTCCACCTCCGTGCCTTTGGCCGCGTCACGAAACGAAATCGTAAGGTTATAGCGCAGGCTGGCACCCTGGCTTGGCCGCCGCCGACTCGCGGCGCTGAATCCAAAAAACTCCCCAAAGATATCGCTAAAGGCACTGAAGACGTCCTCAGCACTCTCAAAGTGGCTGCCAAACCCCTGGCCATTGATGCCAGCGTGCCCAAAGCGATCGTACTGGGCCCGCTTTTCCGGATCTCCCAGCACTTCGTAGGCCTCGGCAGCCTCTTTGAACTTTTCTTCCGCCTCCGGATCATCGGGGTTACGGTCCGGATGGTACTGGAACGCCAGCTTGCGGTAAGCGCTCTTGATCTCCTCCGCCGACGCTAAGCGATCCACGCCCAAGATTTCGTAGTAGTCCCGCTTCGCCATCAGACTTCCACGTCGTCTTCCACAACAAATTTCAGATCCTCAAGGCGCTCCACGTCCGGCAGCACCTTGCCCTCCGCGATCTCCCGCAAGGCCGTCACCACTTCCTTGTTCTTGCTCTCGATGAGAGGCAAGTAGCCTTCATGATATTGCTTGACCCGCTTGATGGCCATCTGCACAATCAAGAAGCGGTTGTTGACCTTTTCCAAACAATCTTCCACAGTGATTCTGGCCATTTCTCCTCCCGTGTCCCAAAAAGCACGGCCGAGCATGCCCGGCGTGCCAAAAGAATGTCATGGTATGACCAGGAAAGATGCGCTGTCAATGACGATTCCCGGCGTCCGCCGCAAAAATCCGTCACGACTGGTTTCTTCCTAAAGCATCAACGTCTGCTGTCAAATCTCTGGAGCATCGATGGCCCAATGGGGAAAACTCCATTTCGTGCAAGAACGCTGCCTGCGCTTGGCAGGCAAAGCTATGCAGCGCCTCGGCATGACTCATCCCGGGGCGCGCATCGGCATTGCCGTCTCCGGTGGGGTGGATAGTTGGGTTCTCCTGCAAGTACTCCTCCTGCGCCAGCGCATCTTGCCCTTTCCTGTGGAGCTCATGATCCTGCACCTCAACCCCGGTTTTGCCCCGGAAAATCACGCGCCCTTGGTCCAGTGGGCGCAGCGGCATGGACTCGCCTGCCACGTGGAGGTCACCGATTTCGGCCCCCGAGCCCATTCGCCGGAAAACCGCGAAAAATCCCCGTGCTTTTATTGTGCCCATCTGCGGCGCAAACGCCTCTTTGCCCTGTGTCGCCAGTATAGGCTCACCCACCTGGCCATGGGGCACAACGCCGACGACCTCGTCGTCACGTTTTTTCTCAATCTCGTGCAAACCGGCAAAGTGTACGGGCTCATGCCCAAGGAACACTATTTTGGCGGCCAACTCACCATGATCCGGCCCCTGATCCTGGTGGAAAAAAAGCTCATTAGCCAGGCGGCCCGCAAGTGGGGCCTTCCGGTCTGGGAGAACCCCTGCCCTTCCAAAGACGACACAGCCCGCAGCCGCATGCTCGACGCAGTACGCACCCTCTGCCAGCACGAGCATCGACTTCTCACCAACGTCTTTCAGGGGCTGCAGCGCTGGCAGGTGGAGGAAACGCTTCGCAGCATCCTGCCAACGTCCTGACATCTCCCAGACCCCCCTAGGCTACCGCCGCGCCCCTCCAAGCCCTCCCCGAGCCTGGCAATGTTCTTGCTAGGAGCCCGGCATGGAGCTCTTTCCCCTCGACGCCCACCTCTTTCTCGGCTTTCTCTTTGCCCTGCTGCGCATCAGCGTCATCCTCTTTCTGCTCCCCTTTTTTGGGGGCCAAGGGCTGCCGGCACCCGCCAAGGCGGCGCTCTGTCTGGTGCTCACCGTTGCCCTGTGGCCACGGCTCACCAATTACGGCGGCGAACTTCCGGCCCATCCGTTTTCCCTGGCCCTCATCCTTTTGGGCGAAGTCCTTTTGGGACTCATCCTGGGGCTCGTGGTGCGTCTCATTTTCGCCGCCATCCAGACCGGCGGCCAGATCATCGGCTTCCAGATGGGCTTTACCATGGTCAACGCCATCGACCCCGAGTCCGGCACCTCGGAAGCCATCACCGCCCATTTCCTCTACATGACCGCAGCCCTGGTGTTTCTTGCCATGAACGGCCATTTGGTGCTGCTCTCCGGGGTGATCCGCAGCTTTGACCTCATCCCGCCGGGACGCCTCCTGGTCTCCGAGGCGCTCAGCCAAAACATCCTGCAACTTTCCGCGGGCATCTTCGTCACCGCCATCCAGATCGCCGCCCCGGTGCTGGCGGCACTGCTGCTGGTGGACTTGGCCCTGGCGTTGGTGTCCCGCGCTTCCCCACAGATGAACGTCCTCGTCATGGGCTTTCCCATCAAGACCGCTGTGGGATTTGCCTTTCTGGTGCTGCTCCTGGAGCTCATGGCCCTGGCCATGGATGCCTTTGTCACGGATCTGCCACAAACCATGTCCCGCATGCTCGGGATGATGAGGTAGCCCATGGCCCAACGTGACCCGAGCCGCACCGAAGCCGCCACCCCCAAGCGACGCCGCAAGGTCCGCTCCGAAGGCAATGTCCCCAAAAGCCAGGAACTGCCCAAGCCCATCACGCTGCTCGCCGGCCTGGTGGCACTGCAGACGAGCATCCCCTTTCTCTACCAGGAAATGGGTTCGCTCATGCACTGGTTCTTCACCGAAGGCATGCGCTTCGAACTCACCCCAGCCGCCACCTACGCACTCTTCCAGCGCTGTCTTGTGAGCACCGCCCTAATGGTGGCGCCGGTGCTCCTCACCGTGGCCGGGGCCGCGTACCTCACCTTGCGCCTCCAAGTGGGAAAGCTCTGGGCGCCCAAGGTGTTCCGGCCCAAACTCCAGGTGTTCAACCTCGTCGCCGGGCTCAAGCGGATCTTGATTTCCAAGGACACCTTCATCCGCCTGGCCAAAAGCGCCCTCATGGCCGCTGCCGTGGCCATCGGCCCCTACCTCGTGCTGCGCCGGGCCTTTGGCGAAGTCCTGCCGCTGGCCTACCAAACCCCGGAGTCCATCGCGGCCTACATCCTGACGACCAGCGCGGACATGTTCCGCTATGCCCTGGTGCCCATGCTGCTCATCGGCATCGCCGACCTCCTCTACACCCGCTGGGACTATGAGGAAAACATCAAGATGACCAAGCACGAGGTCAAGGATGAACGCAAGCAGGCAGAAGGCGATCCGGTCATCAAGAGCAAACAGCGCCAAAAGATGCTGGCGGTGATGAAACAGCGCATGATGCAGGAAGTCCCCAAGGCGGACGTGGTGGTCACCAACCCCACCCACCTGGCCGTTGCCTTGCGCTACGACCCCAAGGAGGCGCCAGCGCCCATCGTGGTGGCCAAGGGCGCCGGGGCGCTGGCAGAGCGCATCCGCGAACTGGCCCGCCAGCATGGAGTGCCCATCCGCGAGAACAAGCCCCTGGCACGTGCTTTGTATAAAAGCGTGGACGTGGGGCAGACCATCCCCGAGGATCTCTACCAGGCCGTGGCCGCACTCCTTGCGCAAATCTACAAAATCCGGCCACGCAGAAACTAAACGCGCCCCCGGAGGCATGTCAGAAAAATGGCGACCAGGACACTCTCCCTCGACATCGACTACACCCGCTTCACCCGCCAAGGCGACATCCTCTTGGCCGGCGGGGTGGTCACCATCCTGTTCGTCATGCTCATTCCGCTGCCCACGCTGGTGCTGGACATGATGCTGGCGTTCTCCATCTCCTTTGCCCTGGTCATCCTCATCACCTCCATGTTCATGCGCTCGCCCCTGGAGTTTTCGGTATTCCCCACCGTGCTCCTGGTGACCACCCTGCTGCGCCTGGCCCTCAACGTGGCCTCCACCCGCCTCATCCTGCTCCACGGCGACAAAGGCACCGACGCCGCAGGCTCCGTGATCCAAACCTTCGGCGAATTCGTGGTGGGCGGCAATTACGCCATCGGCATCGTCATCTTCCTCATCCTCTTCATCCTCAACAAGACGGTCATCGTCACCGGTACCACCCGCATCGCCGAAGTGGCGGCCCGCTTCACCCTGGACGCCATGCCGGGCAAGCAGATGGCCATCGAGGCGGACCTCAACGCCGGGCTCATCGACGAACAGGAAGCCACCCGCCAGCGGGAAAACCTGCGCCGCGAGGCGGATTTCTACGGCGCCATGGACGGCGCGGGCAAATTCGTCTCCGGAGACGTCAACGCCGGTATGTTCATCACCTTCGTGAACATCGTGGGTGGATTTTTCATCGGCGTGCTGCAAAAAAACATGGACTGGATGGAAGCCGCCCGCACCTATACGCTGCTGACCATCGGCGATGGCCTGGTCTCCACCATCCCTTCGCTCATCATCTCCACCTCGGCTGGCATCATCGTAAGCCGCGCTGCGGCCGAGGCCAAGATGGGCGAGGAGATCATCGGCCAGCTCACCAACCATCCCCGGGCGCTGCGTTTGGTCTCCGGCGTGCTCATACTGTTTGCCCTTGTGCCGGGCATGCCCTTCGTGGCCTTCTCCACCTTGGCGGGACTGCTCTTCCTCATGGCCCGGGCCATCGCCCGCATCCAGGCGGAAAGCCCCACGGCGGACGCCAAGAAAGGCAAATCCGCCAAGGCCGCCCCGGACAGCCCGGAAGAAGCGCTCAACCTCTTGCCGCTCGACATCATGGAGCTGGAAGTGGGCTACGGCCTCATCCCCTTGGTGGACGAAGAGCAAAACGGCACCCTGCTTTCCCGCATCCGCTCCATCCGCCGCCAATTCGCCCTGGACATGGGCGTGGTGGTGCCGGCGCTGCACCTGCGCGACAACCTCCAGCTCAAACCCGGCGAATACGCCGTGCTCATCAAGGGCAACCGCGTGGCAGGCGCGGAAATCCTCATCGACCACTACTTGGCCATGGACCCCGGCGACGCCCGCCACAAGATCAAGGGCGTGGAGACCCTGGAGCCGGCCTTCAACCTTCCGGCCCTGTGGATCCCCGAAGCCCAAAAGGACGAGGCCATCATGGCCGGCTACACCGTGGTGGACCCCGCCACCGTGGTGGCCACCCACCTCACCGAGGTCTTCCGGCGCAATCTCCACGAGTTCTTGGGGCGCCAAGAAGTCCAATCCCTGCTGGACAACCTGGCCCAGCGCGCCCCCAAGGCCGTGGAAGAGCTGGTGCCCACCATCCTGCCCCTCGGCTCGGTCCAAAAAGTGCTCCAGAACCTCGTGCGCGAAGGGGTCTCCATCCGCGATCTCCTCACCATCGTGGAGACCTTGGCCGACTACGGCACCATGATCAAGGACCCCGACCAGCTGACGGAATACGTGCGCCAGCGCATGGCCCGCACTGTGGTGAAGCCCTATCTGGGCGGCGGCAAGACCCTGCCCATCATCACCCTCTCCCCGAATATCGAGGCCACCTTCCAGGAAAGCATCCAGCGCAGCGACTCCGGCACCTACCTGGCCATGGAGCCTGGCCTCGCCCACCGCATCATCCAGGCCGTTGGCAAGGCCGCGGAAAAAGGCATGGTGGCAGAGGGGCAAACCGTGCTCCTGGTCTCGCCGCCCATTCGGATGCACCTGGCGCAACTCTTGAACCGCTTTCTCCCGACGGTCCCGGTGATCTCCCAGGCAGAGATCCCCCCGGACATCCGTTTGGAATCGGTGGCAGTGGTGGAGGTATAAGCCGTGCAGGTCAAAACCTATGTGGGCCGCAGCGCCACGGAAGTCATGGGGCGCATCAAGGCCGAGCTCGGGACAGACGCCATCATCCTCGGCACCAAGACCGTCACCAAAGACGACGGTTCGTGGGTGGAGATCATGGCCGCCCGGGAAACGCCCCTCCCGCCCCAAGCCCCTAAGACGCCTGCAGCCGAGCCCACCGACCTCCTGGCGCCCACGGCCACCGCGCCCGGTGACGCTGCGGCCCTGCGCGCGGAATGGGAGCTCTTGCGCCGCCACCTCATGGCCGTCCTCAAGCCAGGGCTGGACACGACCATGCTCTCGCCCCGCCACCGCGCCCTTCTCGATACCCTCGAACGCGAAGGCGTGGAGGACAGCGTCCGCCTGTCGCTGGCCGAACGCTTCCGCACCGCGCCCACCGAGCCCATCCTGTCCGTGCTCCAAGGGCTCACGCCGGTGCGGCCATGGTGGTCGTCCCCATGGCCAGGACGCGTGCACCTCTTTGCCGGCCCATCGGGATGTGGGACCAGCAGCGTGATCCTGCGCCTGGCGCTGCACCTCAAACGCACCCAGCCCCAAACCCGCGTGCTCCTCGCCCACGCCGCGGGCAACCAAGGACGCCTGGTGCTGCGCCACTACGCCGAGCTTTCGGGCATCGCCTTTTGCGACGCCCTGCGCGAAGGCTGGCCTGCGCCCAAGGATTTCGATTGCCTGCTCGTGGACGCCTCGCCAGCCACCCTGGACGCATTGCCCGCCCCCCTGGCCCAAGAAGCCCTGCTGCATGCCGTGCTGGCGCCGCTTTTCTCCGAAGCCCAGACCCGCGCCTTCATGCAGCGCTTCCTTGGCCCCCGCACCGCAAGCATCGTCTGGACGAAGCTCGACGAAGCCTGTAATTTTGGCCAAATCGTCAATCAGGCGGTACGCACCCAGCTTCCGGTGTCCCTGGTTTCCGTGGGCGCGGAGATCAAAAACACCCTCGCCGCCCCCTCGGCCCGAGACCTGTGGCGCTTGGTGCTGCGCCATGAACTGCCCCACCCTAACCCGGCATGAGCCATACCGACGCCATGACACCAACCGTACCCGTGGTCTGCTCCATCACTTCCGGCAAAGGCGGCGTAGGCAAAACCAATCTCGCCGTGAACCTGGCCATCCAGCTTGCCCAACTGGGCAAACGCTGTATCCTTCTGGATGCGGATCTGGGACTGGCCAACGTGGACGTCCTCCTCGGCCTGACTCCGGAGCGCAACCTCGGCCACATCTTTGAAGGTATGGGCGTGGATGCCATCTTGTGCCCCTCAGGCTACGGCTTCTCCATCCTGCCGGCCACCAGCGGCGGCACCGAACTCACCGCCCTGTCCACGGGCCAAAAGCTGGAACTCCTCGCCGCCATGGACGAGTTGGAAGACCAGGTGGACATCCTGCTCGTGGATACCGGAGCCGGCGTGGGGGACACCGTGCTCTACTTCAACGTCGCCGCCCAAGAGCGCCTGCTCGTACTCACCCCGGAGCCCACCTCCCTCACCGACGCCTACGCCCTTATCAAGGTGCTCCACCTGCGCCACGGGGTGGGCCGCTTCCATGTGGTCGTCAACATGGCGGCCAGCGACCGCGAGGCCAAGGACGTGTTCGCCCGCCTGGCCGGGGCGTGTGACCACTTTCTCGAGGGCGTCTCCCTGGACTTTCTGGGTGTTGTCCCGCAAGATGCCGCCGTACGCCGGGCCGTCACCCACCAAGTTCCGGTATGCGTCCACGCACCCGACAGCCCGGCAGCCACGGCGGTCGCGCACCTTGCCCAGACCATGGCTGCGTGGAGGCCCCAGGAGCACGCCGATGGCAACATCAAGTTCTTCTGGAAACGACTCCTCTTTGCCGGCGCCTAAGCCCCGAGAAACGCTCTCGGCGGCGGACAAGGACCGCTTGGCCCGCCAGCTGGCGCCGCGCATCAAGGCCATCGCCCTGCATTTCAAGGCGCGTCTGCCCGGCCACGTGGACCTGCAGGAGCTCATTTCCAGCGGCGCAGTCGGGCTCATGGAGGCCATGGAAAAATTCACCCCGGAGCGCGGCATCCGTTTCGAGACCTTTGCCGAGGCGCGCATCCGCGGCGCCATGCTGGACACCTTGCGCGGCATGGACTGGTACTCCCGGGGGCTGCGGGGCCGCATCAAGAAGCTCCAAACCATCATGCTCGAGTATGAACGCAGCCACGGGCATGCGCCAAGCCGTCAAGCGCTGCAGGAACTCTGCGATATCCCTGAAGAAGACCTGGAATGCGCCCTGGAGGCCCTCAACGCCCAGGTGGTCCTCAGCCTGGAGGCGATTCAGGAAACATGCGGCGTCCCCGAGGATGCGGTCTCGCCGGAGGCACAGGTGGCGCACCAGGAGCTCATTGACAAGGTGGCGGGGCTCGTCGATAAGCTGACGTTCAAGGAAAAGATGGTCCTGGGGCTCTACTATATCGAGGAGCTCAATATGAAGGAAATCGCCCAGGTGCTCGACATCACCGAGGGCCGGGTTTCCCAGCTCCACTCCCAGGCCACGCGGAAACTCCGATCATGGTTTTGCGAAACCTACGGCAACTTCTGACACACCACGGAGGCGTTCATGCCGGTCAACACCAACATGCGGGTGCTCATCGTCGATGATTTTTCCACCATGCGCCGCATCATCAAAAACATCCTCCGCCAGTTGGGCTTCAACAATATCGTCGAGGCCGATGACGGCACCACTGCATGGGAAATCCTCAACAAGGATCAAATCGATTTCATCATTTCCGACTGGAACATGCCCAACATGACGGGCATCGAGCTTTTGCGCAAAGTCCGGGCCAGCGAAGAGTTCGCCGATCTGCCCTTCCTCATGGTCACGGCCGAAGCCCAGCAGGAGAACATCATCGAAGCGGTGCAGGCCAAAGTCTCCAATTACATCGTCAAGCCGTTCACCGCGGAAACCCTGCAGCAAAAAATCAATAAGATTTTCGAATGACCTGACCCATGCGCGTCCTCCTGAGCCTGATGGCGCCTCCTCAGGCCGATGACAAGGCCACCTTGGATACGGAGAAGCTTGCGGAGGACGTGCCGCGGGGCCTGCAAAAGGTTGAACTGGATCTGGACGACGCCCTCTTCCTCGACGTGGAGGAAGAAGAGCCCAAGCCCAAGGCCCCGGAGCCGGAAGCACCGCCCCCAGCGCCCCAACCGGAATCAGCCCCAGCCCCCGCCAAACCCCCACTCTGGAAGCGCCCGGCCGTGCTTGCCGCAGCGGGGGTACTGCTTTTTCTGCTCGGCGGGCTTGTCGTATATCTTCTTCTCCCTACCAAAGAAGCCACTCCGCCGCCTCCACCGCCACCGTCCAAAGAAGAAAAAAAGCCCCAAAAGCCGCCACAGGAAAAGCCCATCACGCTGCACACCATCACCTTTGAGCCGTTCATGGTCGAATACGATCACAACGGAACAACGCGTTTTCTTACCTGCAAATTTTCCATCAGCGGCATACCGGATATCTTAGAGTGGGAAGTGCGGCGGAAAAAGATCATCTTGCGTGACGCGGTGTATTACTATCTCCGCAACAAAGGGCTCTCTTTTCTCAGTGACACCAAAAACGCCGAGAAACTCAAAGAGGACATCCTTGCGGTCATGAATCAATACCTCGGAAACGGCCAGATCGAAACCCTATTGATCGACGAATACGTCATTCGGTAACCCCATGGTCCATTCTATCGATCTCGCCACGCTGCTGGCCCAAATCCCCAATGCCCAGCAACTCCACCACCTGATGCAGGCGCATCCAGAGATCTTTCAATCTTTGGCTGGCGATATCGTGCAAAAAAAGACCGAGCTCCAAAAAAACCGTGTCCAAAAAATGCACAAAAGCGCCCAACAGAGCGCAGCACGGCGGCAAGAGTCCCTCACGGGATCGCCATCGTCCCCGCAGGGGCGCGAGGCTTTCTTGGCAGCAGAAGACGGCGAGCCCCAACGCGGCCGCCTCCTGGATACCGAGGTATAACCATGGACTGGCCCGTGGGGATCCTGCTCGCCTCTTCGGTAGTGGAAGTGCTCTTGGCTGCGGTGGCGATTTTTCTGTACCTGCGGCTGCGGCAATCCGAGGCGCTCATCCGCACCCTGCAAGAACGCCAGAGCGAATTCATGGAAAAGCTCGCCTGGAACACCCGGTTGGAGCAAGAGCTGGTGGCCAGTTTCGCCGAGCGCCAAGAAGAGCTCGCCCGGCTTGACGCCCAACTCACCCAAACCGCCACCCATCTGCGCCGATTACTCCAAGAGGCGGAACGCTACACCAAGTCACCGGAATTCTTGCGTCATATCATCGTCAGCGGCCGACGCCGCGGCCAGTCCCCCCAAGCCCTGGCCCAATCCACAGGTCTGACCGTGGACGAAGTGGAACTCATCTTGGAGAGCGAAGGGCGGTAGGCCGTCACCGATTTCCGAGAGATCAAGGCCGGTCTTGAAGCGCCTCTCCCCTCTGAAGGCCCATGCAACGCACGCCCGCGGTACGAACGCAACACGGTGTCCCAAAAACCCTCGAGCTGCGGACACCCAATCTTTGACTTTCCTGGCCCTCTTTGTAGGCTTGGGCCATGGTGCACCCCCCTCCGATCTCTGCGCTGCAACCGTGGCTTGCGCCGCTGGCAGGCTACTCCAACCTGCCGTTTCGGCTGCTTTGCCGGGAGCACGGCTGCGCTGTGGCGGTCACGGAAATGGTGAGCGCCAAGGGGCTGCTCCTGGGATCTTCCGGCACTGCGGATCTCCTTGCCACCTGTCCGGAAGACCACCCGCTCGTGGTGCAGCTCTTTGGCGCGGAGCCGGAAGTCCTCGGCAAGGCCACGGCGCGGTTGCGTCAGCAGGGGTTTTTGTGGTTCGACCTCAATGCCGGGTGCGCCGTGCCCAAGGTGACCAAGACCGGCGCTGGGGCGGCCTTGCTCCGGGACCCTGGCCGCATCAGCGCCGCGGCCGAGGCCATGGTGGCCGCCGCAGGACGCAATGCGGTAGGCGTCAAGCTGCGCCTTGGCTGGAACGAAACCCAGCACACCTACCTGGACATCGCCCGCCGCCTGGAAGCCGTGGGCGTCGGCTGGATCACGCTGCACCCGCGCACCGCCAGCCAAGGGTTTTCCGGAACCGCCCGCACCGAACACCTGCGCCGCCTCAAAGCGACCGTGGCCCTTCCGGTGCTTGCCAGCGGGGACCTCTTCACCGCTGAGGATGGCGTTCGCTGTCTGGAGACAACCGGCGTGGACGGGGTGATGTTCGCCCGCGGCGCCATGGGGGATCCGGCCATCTTTGCGCGCTTCACCGCGCTCATGCGCGGCACCCCGCCGCCTGCCCGAAGTCTCGCCTCCATCCACGAGTGCATCGCCCGCCTCGCAGCCCTCCACCACCAATGGGGCTCTCCGCGCCAAGGGCTCTTGCAGCTACGCACCCTCGCCCCCCGCTTTTTCCGGGGCATGCCCCAGGCGCGCGCCATCCGCACCCGCCTCATCCACTGCTCCACCTGGGAGGAGGCCCTGACCTGCATCGCCGATCTCAAGGAGGACCCATGAACATCATCCTCGCCAAGACCGCGGGCTTTTGTATGGGGGTTGCCCGGGCCCTGCGCCAATTGGACCAGGCCATGGCCGAGCACCCAGGCCGCACCATCGTCACCCTAGGCCCCATCATCCATAACCCCCAGGTGCTTGCCCGCTACCACCAGCGCGGGGTGCGCGTGGCCCACAGCCTCGAAGAGATCCCCGACCATGCCGTGGTCCTGGTGCGTGCCCACGGCATCCCGGTGGACACCGCGCGCGCCCTAGCCCAACGCCCGCTGACCGTGGTGGACGCCACCTGTCCCAAGGTGAAAAAGGCGCAGGTGCTCATCGAACGCCATTGCCACAAGGGGACGCCGCTGCTCCTCTTCGGCGAGCCCGATCACCCCGAGGTGCAGGGGCTCAAAAGCCGCGCAGAGCGGGCCGTGGTCTTCCAGAGCGCCGAGGAGCTCGACTGCCTCCCGCATCCCTTCGGCCCAGCGGTGCTTGCCGCCCAGACCACCCAAGACCGCACGGAATTTCGCCGCATCGCGGCCCTGCTCCAGGCCCGGATCCCGGAGCTCACCGTCCTGGACACCATTTGCGACGCCACCAAGCTGCGCCAAGACGAGGTGCGCGCCCTGTGCCGCCAGGTGGACGGACTCGTGGTGGTAGGGGGGAAAAACAGCGGCAATACCCGACGCCTGGCGCAAATCGGCGCCGAATGCGGCCGGCCCACCTGGCACGTGGAAACCGCGGCCGAACTGCCGGCCGAGATGGCAACCTTCACCACCATCGGGGTGACCGCCGGGGCATCCACCCCTGCGTGGATCATCGACGCGGTCGTGGACGCCCTCCGCAGACTCTAGCCAATCGAGGAGGAGGCGGGGTCACCTCCGCCGTCCTCTCACCCCACCGGACGTGCGGCTGCGCATCCGGCAGTTCATGAAACACACGGGAGTCGTCGCACGGTGTCGCGCACCGATACCAGTCCCAGACGATCAAAGTACGCCTTGCGGTACGCCTGGTTCATGTGGCTCGCGCCACTGTTCCACGCGGGGCGTGGATTGAACGCGGCCTATCCGCTGCTGGAAAACGGGCCGTGTTTCACGGTCCACGGGGAAGGAAGGAGGGATGGTTCGGGCGAGCAAAAAACGCCCCTGGGTGGGGGCGTTTTTTTGGGAAAAAAAACTCCTGGCAGCGACCTACTTTCCCACGGGAAGGCCCGCAGTAGCATCGGCGCTGGAGGGTTTCACTGCCGAGTTCGGAATGGGTTCGGGTGGGACACCTCCGCTATGACCGCCAGGAGAAAAATATAAGAATAATAGAGAGAAGAGAGATACGTCACTCGATCCATTAGTACCGGTCAGCTCAATGCGTTACCGCACGTACACTCCCGGCCTATCTACCAGGTAGTCTCCCTGGGATCTTACTGCCTTACGGCAGGGAGAGCTCATCTCGTGGACGGCTTCCCGCTTAGATGCTTTCAGCGGTTATCTCTTCCGATCATAGCTACCCTGCTGTGCCGCTGGCGCGACAACAGGTCCACTAGAGGATCGTCCACTCCGGTCCTCTCGTACTAGGAGCAGACCCACTCAACTCTCCTACGCCCACAGAAGATAGGGACCAAACTGTCTCACGACGTTTTAAACCCAGCTCGCGTACCACTTTAAACGGCGAACAGCCGTACCCTTGGGACCTGCTCCAGCCCCAGGATGTGATGAGCCGACATCGAGGTGCCAAACCGCGTCGTCGATGTGAACTCTTGGACGCGATCAGCCTGTTATCCCCGGCGTACCTTTTATCCGATGAGCGATGGCCCTTCCATGCGGAACCACCGGATCACTAACACCGACTTTCGTCCCTGCTCGACTTGTCAGTCTCACAGTCAAGCTCCCTTATGCGTTTGCACTCAACGGCTGGTTTCCAATCAGCCTGAGGGAACCTTTGTGCGCCTCCGTTACTCTTTGGGAGGCGACCGCCCCAGTCAAACTACCCACCAGACACTGTCTCCCACCCGGCTCACGGGTTGGGATTAGAATCCTAAACCACCAAGGGTGGTATTTCAACGACGGCTCCACGAATACTGGCGTACCCGCTTCACAGCCTCCCACCTATCCTACACATGATAGTCCAAGATCCAATGTCAAGCTGTAGTAAAGGTGCACAGGGTCTTTCCGTCTTTCTGCGGGGAGACGGCATCTTCACCGCCAATTCAATTTCACTGAGCCTCTGGTTGAGACAGCGCGGAGATCGTTACGCCATTCGTGCAGGTCGGAACTTACCCGACAAGGAATTTCGCTACCTTAGGACCGTTATAGTTACGGCCGCCGTTTACTGGGGCTTCGATTCAAAGCTTCGCCTTGCGGCTAACCTCTCCTCTTAACCTTCCAGCACCGGGCAGGCGTCAGACCCTATACGTCGTCTTCCGACTTCGCAGAGTCCTGTGTTTTTAGTAAACAGTCGCCACCGCCACTTCTCTGCGACCACTCCAAGCTCGCATAGTCAATACGCTCACCCAAAGTGGCACCCCTTCTCCCGAAGTTACGGGGTCATTTTGCCGAGTTCCTTAACCAGAGTTCGCTCAAACGCCTTGGGTTACTCACCCCACCCACCTGTGTCGGTTTCCGGTACGGTCTGCAGCACCTCTCGCTACGAGGATTTTCTTGGCAGCATGGGCTCAGTGGCTTCGCCTAACGGCTCGGCATCACGTCTCAGAGGTATCGGCTTCCCGGATTTGCCTAAGAAGCCCTCCTACTCGCTTGCACCGGGTATTCCAACACCCGGACCACCTACCCTCCTGCGTCCCCCCTTCGCTCCAACAAGGCACCACAGGTACGGGAATATTAACCCGTTTCCCATCAGCTACGCGTTTCCGCCTCGCCTTAGGGGCCGACTTACCCTGGGAAGATTATCTTTACCCAGGAAACCTTGGGTTTACGGCGAACAGGTTTTTCACCTGTTTTCTCGTTACTCATGCCAGCATAGTCACTTCTCTGCAGTCCACAGCACCTCCCGGTACTCCTTCAACCCGCAGAGAACGCTCTCCTACCAATCAGACCTACGCCTGATTCCGAAGCTTCGGCGCCATGCTTAGCCCCGTTACATTTTCGGCGCAGGGTCGCTCGACCAGTGAGCTATTACGCTTTCTTTAAAGGATGGCTGCTTCTAAGCCAACCTCCTGGCTGTCCAAGCGACCCCACCTCCTTTCCCACTGAGCATGGACTTGGGGACCTTAGCTGTCGGTCTGGGCTCTTTCCCTCTCGACCACGAACCTTATCACCCGCGGTCTGACTCCCGGGATTCACCTTCTGGCATTCGGAGTTTGATAGGGTTTGGTAAGCGGGTAAGCCCCCTAGCCCTGTCAGTGCTCTACCTCCAAAAGGAAACTCCCGAGGCTATACCTCAATATATTTCGGAGAGAACCAGCTATCACCGAGTTTGATTGGCCTTTCACCCCTATCCACAAGTCATCCGAGTAATTTTCAACTTACAACGGTTCGGTCCTCCACTTGGCTTTACCCAAGCTTCAACCTGCTCATGGATAGATCACCCGGCTTCGGGTCTAATCCGCAGTACTCAACGCCCTATTCAGACTCGCTTTCGCTACGGCTCCACCTCGCGGCTTAACCTCGCACTACAGATGAACTCACTGGCCCATTATGCAAAAGGCACGCGGTCACACCCAAAGGTGCTCCCACTGCTTGTAGGCATACGGTTTCAGGTTCTTTTGCACTCCCCTCACTGGGGTTCTTTTCACCTTTCCCTCACGGTACTGGTCCACTATCGGTCGCCAGGGAGTATTTAGCCTTGGAAGATGGTCCTCCCAGATTCAAACGGGATTGCACGTGTCCCGCCCTACTCAGGTACCCCCCTCGCCACTTTCGATTTCGCATACGAGACTCTCACTCTCTCTGGTGGGCCTTTCCAGACCCTTCTGCTATCTACTCATGGATCGATTCCGGGGGCCCTCCAACCCCACACAGCATGCTGCGTGGTTTAGGCTCCTCCGCTTTCGCTCGCCGCTACTCACAGAATCTCTCTTGATTTCTTCTCCTTCGGGTACTGAGATGTTTCACTTCCCCGAGTTCGCCTCCTGCAGCCTATGGATTCAGCCGCAGGATGACTGGACATGACTCCAGCCGGGTTGCCCCATTGGGAAATCCCCGGATCATCGCTTGTTTGGCAGCTCCCCGAGGCTTATCGCAGCCTCCCACGTCCTTCATCGCCTCCTGGCACCAAGGCATCCACCGTATGCCCTTATTTCCGTATCTCTCTTTCCCTCTATTCTTCTGTCAATGAACCACAAGCTTTCCGCTCATGTCCCCTAGCGATACCTCGCTCGAGGACCCAAGGGCAAACCTTGTTGTGGTGGAGGTGAACAGGTTCGAACTGATGACCTCCTGCGTGCAAGGCAGGCGCTCTCCCAGCTGAGCTACACCCCCACTTGGTGGGCCTGGGAAGACTTGAACTTCCGACCTCACGCTTATCAGGCGTGCGCTCTGACCACCTGAGCTACAAGCCCCCACCGCAAGGACAACAACCCTTGCAAGTAAATAGCGAGAAGAACTCTTCCGATAAGGAGGTGATCCAGCCGCAGGTTCCCCTACGGCTACCTTGTTACGACTTCACCCCAATTACCAGCCCTACCGTAGGCGCCTACCTCCCTTGCGGGTTAGTCCGGCGACTTCGGGGAGAACCGACTTTCGTGGTGTGACGGGCGGTGTGTACAAGGCCCGGGAACGTATTCACCGCGGCATGCTGATCCGCGATTACTAGCGATTCCAACTTCATGCAGTCGAGTTGCAGACTGCAATCCGGACTACGACGAGTTTTTTGGGATTCGCTCCACCTCACGGTATCGCTGCCCTTTGTACTCGCCATTGTAGTACGTGTGTAGCCCTGGGCGTAAGGGCCATGATGACTTGACGTCGTCCCCACCTTCCTCCCGGTTGACCCGGGCAGTCTCCCGAGAGTGCCCAGCTTTACCTGGTAGCAACTCGGAACAAGGGTTGCGCTCGTTGCGGGACTTAACCCAACACCTCACGGCACGAGCTGACGACAGCCATGCAGCACCTGTCTCTGGGTTCCCCGAAGGGCACTCCCGCATCTCTGCAGGATTCCCAGGATGTCAAGCCCAGGTAAGGTTCTTCGCGTTGCATCGAATTAAACCACATACTCCACCGCTTGTGCGGGCCCCCGTCAATTTCTTTGAGTTTCAGCCTTGCGACCGTACTCCCCAGGCGGGATACTTAACGCGTTAGCTCCGGCACTGAGGGTCATGCCCCCAACACCTAGTATCCATCGTTTACGGTGTGGACTACCAGGGTATCTAATCCTGTTTGCTCCCCACACTTTCGCGCCTCAGCGTCGATACCTGTCCAGGTGGCCGCCTTCGCCACCGGTGTTCCTCCTGATATCTACGGATTTCACTCCTACACCAGGAATTCCGCCACCCTCTCCAGGATCCAAGCCCAGCAGTTTCAAAGGCAATTCCACGGTTGAGCCGTGGGATTTCACCCCTGACTTACCAGGCCGCCTACGCGCCCTTTACGCCCAGTGATTCCGAATAACGCTCGCACCCTCCGTATTACCGCGGCTGCTGGCACGGAGTTAGCCGGTGCTTCCTCTGAAGGTACCGTCACAACACAGCCCTATTCGAACTGTGCCCGTTCTTCCCTTCTGACAGAGGTTTACGACCCGAAGGCCTTCATCCCTCACACGGCGTTGCTGGGTCAGGCTTGCGCCCATTGCCCAATATTCCCCACTGCTGCCTCCCGTAGGAGTCTGGACCGTGTTCCAGTTCCAGTGTGGCTGATCATCCTCTCAGACCAGCTACCCATCGTCGCCTTGGTAGGCCTTTACCCTACCAACTAGCTAATGGGACGCAGGCTCATCTCTGGACAGATGCATATGCAGAGGCATCCTTTACCGACTTCATCGAAATAAAGCCAGACCATTCGGTATTAGCTCCGCTTTCGCAGAGTTATCCCCAATCCAGAGGGAGATTACCTACGCGTTACTCACCCGTGCGCCACTCTACTGAGGGCCGAAGCCCCGTTCGCGTCCGACTTGCATGTGTTAGGCACGCCGCCAGCGTTCATTCTGAGCCAGAATCAAACTCTCCAGTTTGAAACGTCAAGGCAACCAAGTTGCCGTAGAAACCTTACCTTTGGTTCTTCTCGCTATTTATTTGTCAAAGACCGTTGCCCTTCCGGGCGCGAGGTCGGCGCCTCTACCGAGACCCCCACCCCCTGTCAAGGAGTTTTTTTTCCGGGGCCATCCAGCCCCCTCCCGAAGGGACGCACCCCCTACAGAGCACCACCCTCCGCTGTCAAGGACTTTTTCGCCCCGACCCAAAACTCCTTTGCCTTTCCAAGAACCCCACGGGCAAGACCTGCTCGCTCGCGGGAAGAAAACCTTTAGAGAAAAAACCAAACAGCGGTCAAGAAAAAATTGCAAGAATCGGGATTGTTCTTAAAAGCCCATTCTTTTCAAGGAACAAGCAGACCAACCCCCTCTCTCGCGCCACAACGCGCCCCGCACGACACCGAATCAAAAAGCCGGCCCTTATGGGCCGGCGGATTCGCTGGAGCCCACAAGCAGGATTGAACTGCTGACCTCGTCCTTACCAAGGACGCGCTCTACCTACTGAGCTATGTGGGCGATGCCGTCGTGGTCGGGATGAGAGGATTTGAACCTCCGGCCCCTTGAACCCCATTCAAGTGCGCTCCCAGACTGCGCTACATCCCGACAACGGAAGGCGCTTCTAGGCGTCCGGCGCGGACTTTGTCAAACACTTTTTTGCCGTCGCAAGCATTTCGCTCCCAAGCCAGCGTCCCCGCCAGGAGATTCCCCGTCTTTCTTTTGCCGGAGCGCGACCCTTCCCGGTCCGGCAAAATTTCTCTATGAGCCAATGCGTTCACAACCACCCCAGGACGCATCCTCTCCACGGCTGCAGCACACGCCTCCCTGGAAAGGACGCATGCCTCTCCAATCCGTTGCGAGGTTTCCTTATGTCCTCAATCACCTACCACCCCATTGGCATCCTCCGCACCCCCTTCTCCGAGGCCTGCGGCGTCCCCATCCAGCCCACAGGCGCGGCGGACGTGGAAGGCCGCGTCGAGCTCGACGCCTGCTACGCCCAAGCCCTGCACGACATTGAGGGGTTTTCCCATCTCATTCTCCTCTACCACTTCCACCGAAGCGGCCCGTGGAAGCCGCTGGTCGTCCCCTTTCTCGACACTGCAGTGCATGGGGTTTTTGCCACGCGGGCACCGGCTCGGCCCAATGCCATCGGCCTTTCCGTCGTCCAGCTTTTGCGGCGGGAAGAAACGGTGCTTTGGGTGCGGGGGATCGACGTGATCGACGGCACGCCGCTTTTGGACATCAAACCTTACGTGCCGGCCTTTGACTGCCCAGGCCCGGCCCGTTCCGGATGGCTCGAAGGAAAGGACGCCCACGCCGCAACGGCCCGCGCGGACACGAGATTCGCGCCCCAAAGACACCCCTAACCCAAGGCCGGACATCCCCTCCGGGTACGCAAAAAAATCCTGCCGACTCCCGTACACACTCTCCAGGAGGACCCATGCGCCTTGCCCAATACGACTTTCATGCCGTGTTCGAAGAAAACGCCGTGCTCCCGGAATTCAAAGGCTCGACCTTTCGCGGCGCCTTTGGCTGGGCCCTCAAGCGGGTGGCCTGCCCCATGGGAGAGCGGGACTGCCGCATTTGCCTCGTGCGAAGCCGCTGCATCTATCCCACGGTGTTCGAGCCCACTACCAACGACGCCCACGGCCTGGCGCCGCATCCCTATGCCATCATCCCCCCAACAACCCGAGAGCGGGCCTTCCGCAAAGGAGAATCGTTCGACTTTTCGCTGATCCTCTTCGGGTCGGCCACAGAGTATCTCCCGTATTTCATCGCAGCTTTTGAGCGCATGGGGCAATCGGGGATCGGCCGAGGAGAAGTGCGGCCCCGGGCGCGCTTTGCCCTGCAGGCGGTCTCGTACCGCGGCCAGCGCATCTACGACGCCCGCAGTCCCCACGTGCTCCAGGGCACTGCCCCCGACGAGCTGGATCTCGCCCAAATCCCTCCAGTTCCGGCCCGTGCCGTGGAAGTGCGCTGGCGCACGCCGGTACGCCTCAAGGCGGACAACCATCTCGCAGGAAAGCTGCCCTTCGACGTGCTCATACGGGGTGCTTTACGGCGTGTCTCCAGCCTTTTTCACGCCTTTGGCGCAGGCGAGCCGCCCCTGGACTACCGCGGACTGGCCAAGCGGGCGGCCTCCATCACCACCGCGCGCGACGAGCTGGAGTGGATCGACCATCGCCGCTTCTCCAGCCGCCAAGAGCGGGAAATGCTTTTGGGCGGACTGACCGGCAGAATTCTCTACCGCGGCGACCTCACGGAATTCACTCCCCTATTGACGGCAGCGGAAGTTTTACGAATAGGCAAACAAACTACATTCGGACTGGGATGGATGGAATACCGAGTCATTGAGTAAGAAAACCGTATGGCGGAGAGGGAGCAACCCATGAAAATGAAAAAACAAAAATTTCTGTTATCCTTTATTACCCCTGCATTCCTTGGGGATGCCCAACAAAGCGGCCGATGGCGAACCCCACCTATCAAGGCCAATCTCCGCCAATGGTGGCGCGTGGCGTATGCTGCAAGCACAAATTTTTGCGTCGATATAGCCAAAATGCGCGAAATAGAAGGCAAAATTTTTGGCAATGCATGGCTCGATGGTGCATTCTGCAAAAGCCATGTCCTGCTGCGACTGAGCTCCTGGGAAGAAGGAAAACAGCGATCCTGGTCCCCACTCAGCCAGGTCTCTCACCCCGAAGTACGGTTCCCTGTGGGAAGCGACCTCTACCTCGGCTACGGCCCCCTCACGCTTCCCCGGGGCGAACGCAGTCCCAAACTCAAGGCCAATGCCGCCATCCAGGCCGACGAATCCGCCACACTGTCCATCGCCTACCCAGAAGAGGAAGCGCCCCTCGTGGAGCACGCCCTCTGGCTCATGGACCGCTTTGGAACCCTTGGTGGTCGGTCCCGCAATGGATGGGGATCCTATGTGCTTCAGCCGCAAGAAGGGGCGTTTGCCCTTTCGGGACTAATCCCCCTACGGGACTGGCGTAAGTGCCTGCAAAGCGATTGGCCCCAGGCGATCGGCCAAGACGACCAAGGCGCACTCATCTGGCAGACCGAGCCGCATTCTGATTGGCAGAGTCTGATGAAAACCCTCGCCACCATCAAAATCAATCTGCGGACGCAATTCCGCTTCACCGCAGGAGAAGGATCTCCAGAAGACCGACATTGGCTCGCCTACCCGGTCACGAGGCACAGCGTAGCGGCCTGGGGCAATTGCCGCCTCCCCAACCAACTCCGTTTCAAGGTTCGGCGCAGCAAAGATCAACAGGTGGTAGGCGTCATCTTTCATATGCCCCATCTCCCGCCTGCATCCTTCAAACCTCAAGAAGAAACCTTCATTCGCATTTGGAAGAAGGTTCACCATTTCCTCGACAGCTCTTCAGAATCAAAACTGCAGCGCATTTCGGAGTAACCCCATGAATACTGCTCGCCTTTGGCAAACCAAGCTCGCCGCCCGGCTGCACGACCCCGCGGAAAAAGCCTTGGTCCTCTTACGGGACCCCGAAGGCCACGAAAACGGGACCTCCCGAGCGCTCCGCCGCCTCATGGGCCTCGAGCAACTCGGCAGCCAGATAGACCCGGACAACGACGAAGTGCTCGCCAAGATTCTTTTTCCGCAAAGTCTTGCCAGCGATATCTACCGCCAGATCCAGCGGGCCGACTGGTGGGCAGCAGCCGCGGATCGACCGCAATGGCCCATGGAGGAACGCACCGTCACCACCAAGTCCGGGACGCAGCGCACGTTTCCAGTGGCGAACTGGGCTCAAGTCCGCTGGACCACAGCACCGATCCTCATCCATCCCCTTACCGGAGAGGAAATCGATCTCCACGCCCTCCATGATACGGACGTCTCGGACATCAAAGAGCGCGCATTCCGCCATTTTGCCGCCCTCGCCAAAGCCATCGGCGAGCGAAAGGATGAAGACGCCTGGCGCGCAACGCTCCTGGCATTCTGGCGCTTTGGCCCGGAGCTTAGCGAAGATGCCGACAACGGGAAAATGGGGGCGCTCTGGCCGCTACTTCCGGCGGACACACGGGTCCCCGACCATTCCATCTGGGAGCACCTCGACCTCACCTCGGCCTTTGCCGGTGCCTTCGCCGCAGACCCCCAGGACGATGCAGCGCTTTTGGCCCTTTCCATCGGTCCAGTACAATCCTTCATTGCTTCCGCCCGCAAACTGGACGACCTTTGGGCTGGATCCCACCTGCTGTCCCGTCTTGCCTGGGAGACCATGCGGCCCGTGGCAGAGGCGCTGGGACCGGACGCCTTCCTCTTTCCCCGGCTCCGCGGCATCGCTCTGGTGGATTTATGGCTGCGGGATGCCATGGGGTTGCCTGCCCAATTGTTTGAACAATGCGAATGGCAACGAGGAGCGAGTGACTCCAACCCGCTCTTTGCCGCAGCGCTCCCCAACCGCTTCGTTGCCCTCGTGCCCGCAAGCCGCGCCCGAGAACTGGCCGAGGCCTGCCGCGAAAGCGCACGGCAATGGATTCAGGACCGTGGCCAAGAAACCGTGCGTCGTCTCTTGACCACAGCAGGTCTCGAAGACGATCCATTCTGCCCGGCCTACGCCCAAATGCGCGAGCAGCTCTCTTCTTTTCCTGAAGTCTATTGGGCTGCCGTACCCTTCTCCCTCATTCGCTGCCGCGACCACACCAAGCAGCGCGACCTCGATCTGACCAATCTCCAGAGCGCCATGGCGCCATTTTTTGGGGAAGATTCCGGGCGCCCCTGCGGCTTCCTCAATACGGCCGCATGGAAAGTCCTCTCCCAGGCCATCGAAGTCACCAGCAATGGTCAGCAGGTGCGTTTTTTCCACCCCAACCCTGGGGTTCTCTATCCGGCAGTCTATGATCTCGCGGAACGCGTGCTCGCTGCAGCCAAAACAGCGCGCCCCTTTGATCAAAAACCGCAGACCGGGTGGAGGGAATCTCTCTGCGGCGACGTGGAATGGCTTACCACAGACAGAACCCATCTCGCCCTGCCTCCTGGCCAGCGCACCGACACTCTCTGGACGCGGATCGCCCACAAACGCCCGGCGTGGGCTCGTCAAGGGGAACATTTGGGAGGACTGGCGGCCCTCAAACGCCTGTGGCCCACACTCTTCACCCAGGAGGTGGAGCAGGCTTTAGGGAACAAAAACATCTTCCGCTACAGCGTCAGCACTCATGCCATGGCCTTGGCGCGCCAACTTGATGTTTGGCTCGAAAACGACGCCAACACCAGCGCAGCGGCCATCCCGGAAATCAAGGTCGACCCAGTGGTGCTGCCACGGGGCATGGTGCTGCGCCATAGCAAGCGGCACCCCGAGGCCCTCCAAAAGGCCCGCATCCTCCCGGCCTTGCTCGATGCAGCAAGCGAGATGGAGAACGAATCCCAAGCGGAAAAAATCCGGCATCATGTACGCGACATCCTGGCCCAAGGACTTCCGGCCTCAGCTCCCAAGAAACGCTTCCGCCTAGAAAGCTACTATGGACTTTTGATGATGGACGGCGACCATATGGGCGCCATCCTCTCCGGAGACGAGACCACCGGCACGGCCATCACCTACCGCGAGAGCTTCCACAAGCAGGTCCGACATGGCTTTGACCACCTTGCCCAAAGTTGTCCTGCGATTCGGGACTATGGGAATCAGCGCCGCGCCGTCTCCCCTGGTCGGCACCTCGCCATCTCTGCGGCCCTCAACGATTTCTCCCAACATGTGGCAAGGCACGTGGTGGAAGAAGAGCACCTCGGCCGCCTGATCTATGCTGGCGGGGACGATGTGCTGGCAGTGTTGCCGGTAGCAGATCTGATGTCTTGCGCGAGTCGCCTGCGGCAGGCGTACAGTGGGATCACCTCTGAAAACGAGCCCCTGGACTGGCACACCGTGCGGCAGCATCCCCAACAGCTCCACTGCAAAAACGGCTTTGCCTTCCTCCGCGGCCGGCTCATGCGCATGATGGGAAAAAACGCCACGGCCTCAGCGGGCTTGGTGGTGGCCCACCATCAAGCACCACTTTCCGCCGTATTGCGGGAACTGCGCGCCGCAGAAAAACGCGCCAAAGAAGAGGGCGGGCGCAACGCCTTTGCCATCACGGTGATCAAACGCGCAGGAGGGGCGCTGCATTTTACGGCCCCATGGGGTGAACCCATGGCGTTATTGCTCGACACCATCCGCTTTCTTGCGGCACCAACCACATCCCGCCGAGCAGTCTACCATAGCCTGAAGTGGCTTGCCGATCTGCCGGATCCCAAAACCCATCCCGATATTCTCGAAACACTGCTTGGGTACCAGCTTGCTCGCCAATCCAAAGGAGAGCCGGCCAAACACGCCCCCCTTCTCGCCCAACGGCTCACCCAGATTGCCCAGCAACAGGCCCATCCCAAGGAGTGGCTGGAAAACTTCCTCGCTATCGCGGAATTTCTGGCCCGAGAAACCCGCATGCCTGCGGACACATCCCTGCATACCGGTAAGGAGCACGCCGCATGACCGCATCTTCTCTTTTCCTGGAACCCCTGGATGTCCTTTTCCTGCGCGGGAACAAACTCTTCGGTGATCCCGGAAGCTTCGGCGAAGCCCTGGTTCCACCGTGGCCGTCCGTTGCCGCCGGGGCGATCAGAAGCCGCATGCTCGCCGACGCAGGCATCGACGTCATGACATTTTCCCGAGGAGACTTCTGCCACCCAACGCTCGGGACGCCCCAAAAACCCGGCTCGTTCACCGTGACTGCATTCCACTTGGCGCGCCGTCTCCAAGACGGACGCGTCGAACTGCTCATGGCACCCCCTGCCGACCTCGTGATCACCGCAGGCGCAAATGGCGCGCCAGAGCCCCATACCCTGATCCCCCAAGCACTTTTCCAAAGGAAAACTGGGACTTCGTCCCTCGAAGGCACAGCGCCAATCCTCTCTTCTGCCTCTCTTCCATATCTCCCGGTGCTGGCCCAACCCCTTCGCCGCAAACCACTCTCCGGGTACTGGCTGACACAAACAGGATGGACGGCCTACCTCAACGGCAAGGCGCTTTCCTCAAAGCATCTCCTCCACTCTCGCTGTCTTTGGAGCATCGATCTACGCATCGGTGTGGGCATCAGTGACACCACGGGGAGCGCCGCAGAAGGTCGGCTTTTCTCCGCGCAGGCGGTCGCTTTCCGCAAACGCTTCCACAGCGGCACGGCATCTCAAGAAGAAACCTTCGACACCGGCTTTGTGATCACCGTGCAGGGGGCGACTCCGCCGCAAAAAGGCCTCGTCCGCCTTGGAGGTGATGGCCGCGCCGCTGCCATCGAACCGACGACTATTCCCTGCCCCGCCCCTGACCCCTCTGGCTTTGTCCAAAACCAGCGATGCCGGATGGTGCTCACGTCCCCAGGCATCTTTGCGCATGGCTGGCTCCCCACCGGCGCCCAACCGGACACCCTGCGCACCGACGGCGCCGTACGTTTCGAGCTCCACGGTGTTTCCGGCTGGATCGTTGCCGCTGCTGTCCCCAGGGCCGAGACCGTCTCGGGATGGGATTTGGCCCGCAGACACCCCAAACCGGCGCAGCGCGCCGCCGCAGCAGGCAGTGTCTATTGGATGGAACTTGACTCCACCACCACTGCTGCAGCCCTGCAAGAGCTCGTGGAGCACGGCCTCTGGAAAGATCCTTGCGAGGACGACACCCGCCGCGCCGAAGGATTCAACCGCTTCGTGTTCGCAGTGTTCTAACCCCCAGAAGGAGCAATGACACCATGTACACCAAACACGCCGCTGTCTTTCTGTACGCCATCAGCCCGGTACACATGGGCGCAGGCCAGGCCCTGGGAGTCATCGACAACCCCATCCAGCGCGAACGCCACACCCAACATCCGTGCTTTGCCGGCTCGGGTATCAAAGGGGCCATCCGTCATGCCTGGCAGGCGCTAGGGGGCGATGCGGACCACATCACTCGCATCCTCGGCCCGGAGGCTGGCTCCAGCGAGCTTCACGCCGGGGCCACCAGCCTTGGCGACGCCCAACTGGTCGCCTTCCCGGTGCGCAGTCTCAAGGGGAGCTATGTCTACGCATCCTGTCCCACAGCGATAGAACGGGCCCGGCGACTCTTATCGCTTCTCAACATCAACCTTGCCTGGCCGGATCTCCCTGATGTCACGGATGGCCACTGTCTGGTGGCCACAACCACCGTACTCTCCGATGGCAAGCTCTACTTGGAAGCCTTCGAATACGCCGCCACAGAATCTTCAGCGCTCCAGAGCATTGCCCGCGACCTCGCCCAACGCGCGCTGCCCGCAGGGGCCGAATACGCCTATTTTCAAAGCAAGATGGGCACCGACTTCGTGCTCCTCTCCGACGCAGACTTTGCCTACTTTGCCGAACACGCCACCTTGGTGGAACCACACGTACGTATCGACGACACCACAGGCACCGCGCAAGACGGCGGTCTCTTCTACACCGAAAACCTGCCGCCCGAGTCCTTGCTGGTGGCTCCACTCATGGCCAGTTCCACCCGCAGTGGCAAGGACGACCTCCCGGCCGAGGTGGTGCTTGGACATATGAAAATGGTTCTCGACGGCAAACTCCTGCAACTCGGCGGCGATGCCACCACTGGTCGAGGCTTGGTGGTCGCCACAATGGTGGAGGGATAACCATGAACACCCTGGAACAGCGCCGAGCCCAACATGCCTGGAAGTGTGCCCAAGAAGGCATCCAGCGTCATGGCAAAGACTACGTCAATGATGCCAAGGGGCTTCCTGCCCTGATTATGAATTCTGGCCTGATGCAGGTCATGGCTTTTCTCCAACAAAAAGGTGGCAGACACGAACTCCTTGGAGAACACCTGCGCCAGTGGCTCCACCAGCAATGCAAGACCCCAAAAGATTTCACCGGATTCATGGAATATCTCATGCAAAAGGAATCCACGATCTACCAAAGGGTCACCACCGAAGCCTTTGCCTGGCTCAAATGGCTCCGACAGATGGCCGCAGCACGCATAGGGAGCTAATGTATGCCTATTGCCGCTGTACCTCACTATATGGGGAAAGATTTTTCCAGTGCTTCTCCTGGAATGCGATTCGGCATGTATCTCTCCATATGGACAAACAGAACAGACCAAGAACATGAAGTTCAAGACCGTGCGAACCAACGAAGTCGCGAAGGTCAAGAGGTAGCATCCATGCTTCAACGAGATGGCATGGATGCGGTGATCCAAGCTCTTACACTACAGCGTCGCAGACCATTACCCTCCCTTTGGCAAAAAAACGATTTTGCCTCCAGACGCGCTTGGGAAGGAATCTGCAAACTCAGTGCAGAAGACGCCAAAATCCTTCAGAGCCTTCTTGCCCGCCAGCAAGCTGCCTTTACCTGCCAGGGGACTACAGGCTTCTCGCTACGCGCCACCACAGTGGCCCCCTTCACCACCGGCTTGGGCAACGAGCACCCGCTGGAAAACGGGTTTGCCTTTCTCTGGCCCTATGGGCTGCCCTATCTGCCGGGCAGTGGGGTCAAAGGGGTTGTGCGGCGTACTGCCGAAGAATTGGCCGAAGGCATTTGGGGCGACACCTGCGGCTGGAGCCACGATCCCGTCTCCAGCATCGAACACGGCACAGGAGCGGACACGACGCGCATTGCGCTCTCGGCCATTGACGTACTCTTTGGCCGCGAGCCCCAAGGCAAGGATTCCCCTGCCGTCCGTGGGGTGCTCACGTTTTGGGACGTGATTCCGCAAATTGCAGGAAACAGTCTGATGGTGGAGATCATGACGCCCCACCAAACCCACTACTATCAACAACGGACCGATCGGCAAAGCGGTGGAAGCACCAGCCCTCATGACTCCGGGCAACCCAATCCCATCAGCTTCCTGACCATACCGCCGGGCTCCACATTCGTCTTCCATGTCATCTGTGATGCGGAACGTCTCAAGCGCATTGCCCCAAGCCTCTTCCAAGAAGAAAATGGGACGGCACGCTGGCAGAATTTGCTCCATACCGCCTTCATACATGCATTTTCCTGGGTTGGTTTTGGCGCAAAAACGGCCGTTGGGTATGGAGCTATGAAAATCTCCACCCCAGAATCTCCCTCCACGAATCAGCAAAAAAATTTGGATATCCACCAGATTCAGGAAACCACTGAGCAATGGCCGCAAGCCTACTTGAAATACGATCCTGGATCTCAAAAAATCACTGCCACATTTGAGGGACGCCAAGCCACTTTCCTAGGACAAATCCACGAATTTTGGCAGCAATTGGGAGAAGAGCGAACAATCCGGATCAAAAAGAAGAAATCTCTAGGAAATATACCGATTATAGTTCGAAAACAAGGGAATTATATCGAGATCATCGGCATAAACGACACTTCCTGCTGATCCTGCAACCCTGATCTTTTCTCCCACGGTCCTTGGGCCGTGGGAGAAGGACTTTGGGGAACTTTTAGACATCCACCCTGCAGCATGCATTCCCTTGGGCTGGGTGGAGTTTTTTTGGGATATCCCCGGTAGAGCCCACCCGCCCCCTCCCGATGCATAAAAATCGTTGTGCTCCTCCCGTCCTCTTGGGAAAACCCAGGAGGACGGTTATGAGCGCCGAACCTGCCCGCATCATCGCCCTGCCCCAAACTGAAGAGCCGAAGCCCGCTGCGAAAGCGGCCCCGGAGCCCGACCCCTTTGCGGCCCTCGCCGAGGTGTGTGGGCCAATCCAACACGCCCAGGAGCGCCAACGTCGGCTGCTCGCCGAACTCGACCAGCTCAAAGGCGCCTGCCGCTGGCAAGAGATGCTCGAACTTGCCCATCCGGTGGAAAAACACCACCCCGAGCTCTGCGGCCACGGCCTCGATGCCGAGGTGCGAGCCGTGGTCGCCTTCGCCCTCGGGCAACTGGGGCGCTTCGACGAAGCGCTGACGGAACTCGAGCACTGTCTCGCCCAAGACCCCGCCAATTTCCGCTACCACTCCTCCCGCGGCTACCTCCTGCTGCGCAGCCTCCAGGCCGCCCAGGCCAAAGAAATCGTGCTCACCGGCATGGAGCGCAAAAAGCGCATCCTCGAGGCGCACGCGCATTTCCAGCACGCCCAAAAGATCCTGCCCGACCGGGTGACCCCCTACTACCGCGAAGGCCGCCTGTATAAAGACTTCGACCGGGACCCCCAAAGGGCCATGCCGCTCTTTGCCCAAGCGGTGCGCAACTGGGAGGCATACGACGACGCCACCCGAAACGAACGGCACCAAGAGCGCAAAAATGCCGTCAAGGCCCGCTACGCGCTGGCCTCCTGCCTCCTCGATGCCGGCAAGGCCGAAGCCGCCCTGGAGCAAGTGCGCCACGTCCTGGCCGAGGACCAAGACTACCTCAAAAACGAACACAAGCACTTTGCCTTGGGCAAGACTCTCCATGCCTTGGGCCGTTTTCAGGAAGCCCTCTCGGCACTGGAAACCGCGAGCATGTTCACGCCGCCCGCAGAAGTGGACTACGTCTTCGAGCTCATGGCGCGCTGTCACCTGGCCCTGGGCCAAGCGGGCAAAGGGCTGGCCGCCATAAACCGCGTCCCGCTCAAGGCACGGCGCCCTTACGTGCGCTGGACCGAAGCCGATTGCCTCGTGGCCCTGGGTAAACCCACCCAGGCCCGCGCCGTGCTTCTGGAGGCAGCAGAGCGCGACCGCCGCGGACGCCACAAGGCCTTCATCCGCCTGGCACGCATGGCATACCAGCACGGACAACTCGCCGACGCCGCCTCCTTTGCCCAGCAAGCAGTGGAATTTCATCGCCACACCTACGGCACCCCCTGCGCCGACGGTCTCTTTTGGGGGGCAGTGGCAGCGCTGCGCGCCGGAGATGGTGATACGGCCCGGCGCCTGGAGCAAGAACTCAGCACCCACCGTCCGGGCTACCCCTGGCTGCCCAAGCTGCGCCAGGCCCTCCACGACGACCCGAAGCCAAACGGCCGCCCTTGATCGGCCACTCTTTTGACTTCATCCCGCGGAGCCAGTATATGCATGCCCAACGATGCGAATTTCCTCCCAGATCCCCGGGGGCCCTCCATGCTTCGCAAGAAACTGCCCATCGGCATCCAGACCTTTGCCAAGATCCGCCAGGAACATTGCTACTACGTGGATAAGACCCCCTTCGTGGCCAAACTCGCTCGTGAAGGGGGCTACTTCTTCCTCTCCCGGCCGCGGCGCTTCGGCAAATCCTTGTTTCTCGACACGTTAGCCGAGGCCTTTGCCGGCAACCGCGCCCTCTTCACCGGCCTCTACCTGGAAGACCATTGGGATTGGCAGAAGCGCCACCCGGTGATCCGCGTGAATTTCGCCAGCGGCGTACTGCACGACCCAAGTCATCTGGAAGAACACATCCACACCACGTTAGAGCGCAACGCAGAAGCCCTGGGCGTATCCATTCCCGCACGCAGTACCAGTCCAGCCATTCGTTTTGACGAACTTATCCTGGCAGCGCACCGACACTGCGGGGAAAAGGTCGTGGTCCTCGTGGACGAGTACGACAAGCCCATCCTCGACAATATCACCGATCCGGACATCGCCCGGCAGATGCGCGATGGGCTGCGCAACCTCTATTCCGTGCTCAAGGGGCGCGATGCGGACCTGCGCTTTGTGTTTCTCACCGGTGTGTCCAAATTCAGCAAGGTCTCCATCTTCTCCGGACTCAACAATCTTCGCGATATTACCTTGGCGTCCGAATTTGCCACCATTTGCGGCTACACCGACGAGGACATCGACTGCGTGTTTGCTCCAGAGCTAGGCGATCTGGATCGCGACGCCATCCGCCATTGGTACAACGGCTACCGCTGGGGCGACACCCCGGTGTACAACCCCTTCGACGTGCTGCTGCTCTTCCAAGAGCGCCAGTTCCGTTCCTGGTGGTTCGAGACCGGAACCCCGACTTTTCTCGTGGAGTGGCTCAAAAAGCAGCAGTTCTTTACCCCATCCCTCGAACACACCTTTGCCGACGACGAACTCCTCTCCGTCTTTGACGTGGATCACATCGGCCTCGAGGCCATGCTCTGGCAGACCGGGTACCTGACCATCGCCCAGCGCGAGAGCGATGGGGTGCTCACGGCCTACACCTTGCGCGTGCCCAACCTGGAAGTGCGCATGGCCCTCAACCGCTCCCTCTTGGCCGCCTGGATCCCCAACGACGCGGAGGTCATGCGCCACGCCCTCCCCCTTCGCCGCGCCTTTGCCGCAGCAGACACCCAGGCGGTGCGCCAACACTTCGAGCGCCTTTTTGCCGGCATCCCCCACAGCTGGTACGACACCAGTCCCATCGCCCAGTACGAAGGCTATTTCGCCAGTGTGTTCTACAGCCACCTGGCCTCGCTCGGGCTCTCCATCATCGCTGAAGACGTGAGCAGCTTTGGCCGCTGCGACCTGACGGTGCGGCACCACGACACGGTGTGGATCTTCGAGTTCAAGGTCATCCACCAGGACACCCCCACCGGCACCGCCCTGGCCCAGATCCAAACCAAAAACTACGCTGCCAAATACCGCGCCCCAGGGGTGCGGGTCCTGGAAGTGGGGGTGGAATTCAGCGCCGCCCAACGCCAAATCGTGGGATGGGAGGTGGGGGCCTAGCGACACCGACCCGTAGGCCCCGGGCAAGCCTCCCGGGTGAGGCGCAAAATCTCAGCCGCGGCTCCCGTACTCCTTGGAGAAAAGGACACACCTTCTCCAAGGAGCCGCCATGGCCGCCACGCCCCAACCCCGCCCCGTGGACTTTGGTCTCATCCTCGCTCGCCTGGAGCACCTTGCCCTTACCGGCGCAGATCCAGAGGCCCTGCGGCAGCTTCTGTCCGAGCGGGAACTGCTCGAGGAACTGGACGCCTCGCAGCTGCTGCGCTGGGCCCGCTGCGCGCAAATGGCCCAAGACCGCGACGCAGCGCACGCAGCCTTGGAAACCCTCCACCAACGCTTCCCGCACGACGCCCTCGGCTGGCAGGAGCACCACGCCCTGCTTGAGACCTTCGGCGATACGCCAGGACTCATGCGCCTGCGCGCCCTCTGCCAACAACTGGCCCCCGAGCACCTGGGGATCGTATCCCGCGTGCCCAAGCCCAGTCCGGAGCCTCAAGACCCCCCGGTGCCCGAAGCCCCGTTTACGCGCCAGGCGCACATGGAAGAGCTCATCCGCCACTACATGCACATCTTCCGCGGCCGCGAAGACTGCTTCGCCCGGCAGTGGGTGGACAAGGCCACCGGCAAAAGCGGCTACGTGCCGGTGCGCGAACCGCTGACGCCTGCGGCCGTGCGCGAGCACCTGGCGGGACTGCGCACCTACGGCATCTATCTCCTGACCCAAAGCGGCCGCACCTATCTGGGCGTCATCGATGCGGACCTGCGCAAGGAGCTGCGGGGCGCGCGCCTCGATGGCCGCGAACGCCACACCGTGCGCCGAGAGCTCGCCTACCTCCTCGGGCGCCTCCCTGAGCTTGCCGCGGAGCAGAAGCTCCATTGCATCACGGAATTCAGCGGCGGCAAAGGCTACCATTTCTGGTTCCCCTTCGCCGAACCCGTGGACCCTGCTGCCGTCCGCACCGCCCTGGGGCGACTGGCGGCCCGCCTGCAGCCGGACCTCACCGCCTTCCATTTGGAGGTCTTCCCCAAGCAAGACACCCTCTCCGGCAAGGGGCTGGGGAACCTCGTCAAGCTCCCCTTGGGCATCCACCGCCTCTCGGGCAAGCCCTCACGCCTTCTGCCCGGCACCCGGGAGGACATGGTGCGGCAATTGGAGCGGCTGCAAGGCGTTGTCCTCAATGCGGCATCCGTGCTGGAGAGTCTGCCGCCTGCGGCCCCGGTGCTCCCCCATCCGGCGGCCGCGGCGTGGGCGGAGGACTTTCCCACCCTCCACACCCTGACCCAGGCCTGCCCGCTTGTGGCCGGCATCGTCGCCCTGTGCCGGCAAAGACGCGCCCTGTCCCTGCGCGAAGAGCGCGTCCTCTTGGGTACCATCGGTTTTTTGCCTGAGCGCCGTCAGGTGCTCCACGCCCTGTTGGGGGACCAAGAAAACTACAACCCCCACCTGGTGGACTACAAAATCTCCCGTCTGCGGGGAACTCCGCTGGGCTGCCGCAAGATCCACGCCCTGCTGGAAAGCACCCGGGACCTCTGCCCCGCTCCCGGCCCGGTGCGCTACCTCCACCCCTTGGTGTTCGTCCCCGGCTGGCGCCTCGAACAGGCCGAGGTCTCGGAGCGCATCACCAATCTCCAGGACGCGCTGCGGGAACTCCGCCGCGCCATGGATCTGGTGCACCGATTTTTGCCAGCCCACTAGGAGCGCCTCGTGGAACGCGTCTATGTGCTGGAACCCGGGGCCTACCTGCGCAAGGAAGACGGCAACCTGGCCGTGGTGCGCCACGGCCGTACCGTAGAGCGCGTGGCCTTCGATGGCCTCAAAACCCTCACCGTGATGGGCTATGGCTCCCTGTCCGGGGCCGTGCTCAAGGCGTTGGTGCAGCACCGGGTAGAAACCGTACTGTTGTCGCCCACCGGCCGCTTCGAGGCCCGACTGGTCCTTGACGAGCACAAACACGTGGAGCGCCGCCGCGCCCAATACCTCGTGCTCTCCAACCCGGCCAGGACAGCCCAGATCGCCCGCAGCATCGTGGCCGGCAAGCTCCGCGCCCAGGCCCGATTTCTCCTGTTGCGCGGCCAGCAATATGACGATGAGCGCCTGCTCGCCGCAGGCACGGCCATCCGCGCCCTGGAGCGCGGACTGCCGGCGCAGCCCTCCCTGGAGCTGGTACGCGGCGCCGAAGGCCACGGCAGCCGCATCTATTTCGGGGTCTTCGGCCTGCTTGTGCGCAACCCCGCCTTCACCTTCACCGGCCGCACCCGCCGCCCCCCTCGGGACCCCATCAATGCCCTGATCTCCTACGTCTCCACCGTGCTCACGGCCGAAGTGCTCTCCGCCATCTCCCGCGTGGGCCTCGACCCCTACCTGGGCGCCCTGCACGAAGTGGCCTACGGCCGGCCATCCCTGGCCTGCGACCTGGTCGAAGAATGGCGCACCTTCGTGGCCGACCGCCTTATCCTCGGGCTGGTGAACCGCCGCGCCGTCAGCCCCGAAGGCTTCATCCTGCGCCCCGCCCCCGAGGCCTTTGCCCACGAAGACGAGCTTACGGAAAAACGCCCGGTGTCCATGAAGCCAGGCACCATCCGCGCCCTCATGGAGAGCTACGACACCTGGATGAGCACCCGCACCCGGGACCCCCTGGCCGACGACCACACCACGCTGCGGGAACTCATCCTGCGTCAGGTGCGCCGCTTCGCCGCCCACCTCGTCGGCGAAGCCCCTGAGTACCGCCCTTTCCCTTGGGAGCTTGTCCGCTGATGTTCTACGTCATCTGCTACGACATCGCCGAGGACCGCGCCCGCACCAAGGCCGCCAAACTCCTGGACGGCTACGGCCGACGAGTGCAAAAGTCCGTGTATGAATGCGAACACATGAGTGAGCGCCAACTCCTGCGGCTCCTTGACAAGCTCGAACGCCTCTTGGACCACACCAGCGACAGCGTGCGCTGCTACCGCCTCTGTCGCAGCTGTCTTACGGATTTCGAAGGACTGGGGATCGGCGAGCCGCCCCGCCTACGCTCCAGCGCCTACCTGTAAAGGAATTGGGCACCTTGCCTTGATCTTCCGGAGGAACCATGAACGAAGCCAGCCCCCACCTCATCTCCTTTCTCGGCACGGGAAACTATCAGCCTGTCACCTATCGCTTCCACCCCGAAGGCCCAGGGGTCGAAACCCGCTACGCCGCCCTGGCCATCCGCAAGCTCCTTGGCCCAGGGGGCACCACCATCTTCGCCACGGCCAAGGCCATGGAAACCCACGGGGCAGACATCGCCGCCGCCTTTACCGAGGCAGGGCTCGAGCAGCCCCAAATCGTCCCCATCACCAACGGCGCAACCCCCACGGAGCTGCAGGACAACTTCCGCACCCTGCTCGATACCATGACCGCGACCTCCGCCCCGCTGGTGGTGGACATTACCCACGGCTTTCGCTCCCAACCGTTCTTTGCCGGCGCGGCCCTGCACCTCTACCGCGCCCTGGGAGAGTCCCAGCCCATCCACGTCCTCTACGGCGCCTACGAGGCCAAGAACGAGCACAACGAGGCCCCCATCTGGGACCTGACCGCCTTCGTGGAGACCGCAGACTGGAGCACAGCCATCGCCACCTTTCTCGCCACCGGCCATGGCACCGCTCTGGCCGATCTCGCCGAGAGTACCGGCCGCGCCTGGGGCAAAACCTGGGGACTTTCTGGCAGGCAGGGCGACCCGCCCCAACTGCTCGGCTTGGCGACCGCCCTGCGCAGCACCTGCCAGGCCCTGGACGGCATCCGCATCGGCGAGCTCCTCCTCCCGTCTGCTCCCGGCAAAACCTCCTTGGTCACCGGCCTGCTGAAGGCCATCGCCATCGCCCGGCCCCAGCTGGAAGAGCGCCTCCCCGTGCTCCAGGAACCCATGAACCGCTTGGAAGCGATGCTGCGCCCCCTGTCCCTCACGGAAAACCACCTGGCATCGGATGCCGGCCACAACGCCCTCGCGGCCTTGGCCCAGCTCTACCTTGATTGGGGCCGCCTGGCCGAGGCAGCGGTGGTCCTGCGCGAAGGCTGGACGTGCCGCCTGGCCCCGCCCGAGGCCACCTGCCCTACCCAGCCCGGCTTCGACGAAGCCCAACGCCGCCATTGGGACGCCGTCTTTGCCGAGATACGGGATATCGCCGGTCCTGTGGCCGAGGTGCGCAACGACATCCAGCACGGCGGCATGAAGAAACGCCCCCTGCCCAAAGACAAGGTCCGCCCCCGCCTCGAGGCCGAAGTGCAGCGCTTCGCCGCCTCTGGCCGCATCGAGCCTCCAACGTCCACCGGCAGCGTATGGTTCGTCTCCCGGCATCCCGGGGCCAAAGAGTGGGCAAAGCGCCAGGGGATCAGCATCTCCCGCATGGTGGATCACCTCGACCCGGAGAACATACAACCCGGTGACATCGTCATCGGCACCCTGCCCATCCACCTGGCCGCCCAAGTATGCCAGCGCGGAGCAAGATTTATATTTCTTTCCCTGAACCTCCCACCAGAGGCCCGGGGAGAAGAATTGTCCGCCGACGATATGGAGCACTACGGCGCCCGCCTGCACGAGTTCGAGGTTCGAGAGCGCGAAACCATCCCACCCACGGACCTGGCCCTTCCGTCGGCTTCCGCCACCCAACCCACGGAAAAGACAGCTCCAGACAAAAACCGATCCATGAGTGACTGACCCCCTTGAAAACAAGGACAATTTTGGCTAAAAAAACATCACCCAGCATTTCCCGAGGGCAAAAAAATCGGAGGATTCGTGAACGCACCAGCGCCAACCCGCTCCCCACATGGGCTCCCTCCATCCGCACTCTGAATGCATGACCCGATTCGAGGGGATTAAGACCCATTCAATCAGCTGCTCTTCCGAGCAGCCAGAAAACTCTGAATGCATGACCCGATTCGAGGGGATTAAGACACATTCTTCCTGGTTCACGCGACAGTAAAAGCTCATACTCTGAATGCATGACCCGATTCGAGGGGATTAAGACTTTTTCTCCTTTTTTATGTGTCATTTATCCCCAAACTCTGAATGCATGACCCGATTCGAGGGGATTAAGACCGACATGCCGTGAAGATCTTGTCTGCGACACGCCTGGCTCTGAATGCATGACCCGATTCGAGGGGATTAAGACAGATAGCGCATGTCGTACCACTCGCCATCATACTCGATCTCTGAATGCATGACCCGATTCGAGGGGATTAAGACTTGAACTAGGGTATCCACGGACACCTTGTCATTGCCAATCTCTGAATGCATGACCCGATTCGAGGGGATTAAGACGTCTCGCGAGAGCTCTTCTAGCTCTTGCTCGTTTGGGGACTCTGAATGCATGACCCGATTCGAGGGGATTAAGACGTTTTGGTTGAACGAAGAAGGGTTTGCTCCATTTTGCTCTGAATGCATGACCCGATTCGAGGGGATTAAGACCTGGATGTAGTGGCCAAAATCCGAAGCACCAACCTCGCCTCTGAATGCATGACCCGATTCGAGGGGATTAAGACAAAAAAAGGGAAGCCCTTTTAGGCTTCCCTTCTTGCCTCTGAATGCATGACCCGATTCGAGGGGATTAAGACGAAAGCGGCCTCGAACGCTGTTTGGTTGACGCGATGCTCTGAATGCATGACCCGATTCGAGGGGATTAAGACAAAAGCGGCCTCGAACGCTGTTTGGTTGACGCGATGGCTCTGAATGCATGACCCGATTCGAGGGGATTAAGACTCCGGAGCCCTCCGCCCGGCGCAAAACGTCGGCCTGGGCGGCTCTGAATGCATGACCCGATTCGAGGGGATTAAGACGATATGGCCCACCGGGGCCGGGTCGAACCGGAGACCATCTCTGAATGCATGACCCGATTCGAGGGGATTAAGACTTAGAAGCGCTAAGGCACCAAAGAACGGCGCCTTGACTTCTCTGAATGCATGACCCGATTCGAGGGGATTAAGACATGAACAGCTGGCTGGATTGAGGCTGCTCAAAAAACCAGCTCTGAATGCATGACCCGATTCGAGGGGATTAAGACGAGATAGTGCCCTGTGCCGCTCTTTGTTGCCCGCATCTCCTCTGAATGCATGACCCGATTCGAGGGGATTAAGACCGGTTGCCAAACGGAAACACCCAAGCGCCACGCCGTCGCTCTGAATGCATGACCCGATTCGAGGGGATTAAGACAAATCAATTTCAACTGACAACTCATAAACCTGCTTCCCTCTGAATGCATGACCCGATTCGAGGGGATTAAGACTGGGTTCTCCTATGGTTATTTTTTCAACATAGTTTTACTCTGAATGCATGACCCGATTCGAGGGGATTAAGACTTGGTGCTCCTCGGTGCGCAGGGCCTCGAGGGCGCCGCTCTGAATGCATGACCCGATTCGAGGGGATTAAGACTCGTTCGAGTCGCGAATCTCTAGCGCTCTGGCAAATTCTCTGAATGCATGACCCGATTCGAGGGGATTAAGACGGCCTATCCCTCGCCCTCGTTGACTCCTGCTTGCCTTGCTCTGAATGCATGACCCGATTCGAGGGGATTAAGACACTTTGTACATTAAAACAGTTTGCGTAGTCGCTTATCTCTGAATGCATGACCCGATTCGAGGGGATTAAGACTAGCCCCGCGCTTCAGCAAAAAGCTTATTTGCCATTTCTCTGAATGCATGACCCGATTCGAGGGGATTAAGACACGCACCGGCGGGGGGAGAATTCCTCTGTTGGCCCACCTCCCTCTGAATGCATGACCCGATTCGAGGGGATTAAGACCTGGGCGGCGGCCAAGGTTATACGCCCTGCAAGCTGTCTTCTCTGAATGCATGACCCGATTCGAGGGGATTAAGACGTAGCAGGTCCTGGCGAGGCGCAGTTGGAGCCTCGTCGTGCTCTGAATGCATGACCCGATTCGAGGGGATTAAGACTCTAAATCCGGCCTCACGGAGCGCCCGGTTGGACATTGTCCTCTGAATGCATGACCCGATTCGAGGGGATTAAGACCTGGGGGCGCCCAACAGCTGGGCAAACGCCTCACGCCTGCTCTGAATGCATGACCCGATTCGAGGGGATTAAGACATCACCAGTGCCCGGCGCTGGGTCGGGGTGAGATGCTCCTCTGAATGCATGACCCGATTCGAGGGGATTAAGACTAGACCTTTTCCGCTCGGCCGTTGACGGCGCTGTTTTGCGCTCCTCTGAATGCATGACCCGATTCGAGGGGATTAAGACTAGCGTTGGTAGGGTTAGCGTTGGTAGGGTTAGCGTTCTCTGAATGCATGACCCGATTCGAGGGGATTAAGACTCGTCTCTTGACGAGATGCTCCATGGTATGCGCCACGCTCTGAATGCATGACCCGATTCGAGGGGATTAAGACGTCTTTTGCAGTACGTTTTGCACGTACTGCATGCGTTCTCTGAATGCATGACCCGATTCGAGGGGATTAAGACTAGCCGCGGCACGCTGTGAAAATCCGGTCAGAGACTGCTCTGAATGCATGACCCGATTCGAGGGGATTAAGACACTGACGAGCCCGCGGACAGCTCCCGCCACAATGAACTCTGAATGCATGACCCGATTCGAGGGGATTAAGACTGGTTACTACCGCCACTCACGGCTTGGCGGGGGAGGGGCTCTGAATGCATGACCCGATTCGAGGGGATTAAGACAGACACGGCGCCATACGCCCAGCGCCTCCACGTATCCGCTCTGAATGCATGACCCGATTCGAGGGGATTAAGACTTTGGTTGGTCTTGTGGTAGAATCCGGTCATAATCTCTCTCTGAATGCATGACCCGATTCGAGGGGATTAAGACAGCGAACACTACCATTTCCGTCAATCCCTCGATGGACGCTCTGAATGCATGACCCGATTCGAGGGGATTAAGACGCGATGGCTACCGCCTGTTGGTTAGGATTATCGATGTTCTCTGAATGCATGACCCGATTCGAGGGGATTAAGACTGGTGCACAGAGTTTTTATCGGGTGGTTTTTATCGTGCCTCTGAATGCATGACCCGATTCGAGGGGAGGAAGACGGCTTTTCCCAAAATGAGTACAATTTTCCCGTCTCCAATGCATGGCCCGACTGCCGGATTCGAGCCGCATGGCGTCCAACGACCGGGCGCCGGTGGAAGGTGGCCTTGAATGCCAAAATGTTCATCTCAACCCCAAAAAAACCGATCCCCATCCCGTTAAGGAGTCTTGGAGTCACCTTCCGGCAACCTGCAACCAGGAGGAACTGCCGTGACCGATTGCTTCAAAAGCGATCCCTTCAAAGAAATCATCATGCTCCTCTTGCTGGCCCTCGAACATATCAACAAGGACAAATAACACGGAAGGAGCAAACGGCCCCGCGACCACAACTCACCGGAGTAACTCTCAAAAAAACAGGAAGGCCGCCATGTTCTATCCATTTCTTATGCCACAACCACCCCCATTCTGGATGCATGACCAGATTCGATGGAATTAATACTCGAGACGATAGAAAAGAAACTCCGGCTTAGAAACTCGATTCCCTTCGGCTTTTCGTCCACAGATTGACATGACGAGATATGCTCAACACAAATGAAATAAAAAGAAACCAAAAACCCAAGGAGGATTGTATGAAATATTCGATTTGTGTCTTGGCTTTGTTTGTCATGGCATCCTCTGCATTCGCTTGGAATGACGAGTATGAAATCAACACCGACCCCTTTGCCCCACGCATAGGTAGCAGTGTTGGGATTGAGATGCGCAGACGATATGATTATGATCCAGCGAATAAATATAGAGGAGAAATTGATAGTTATGGCTCTGTGCGAATGAGAAATTTGAATGGAGATATACTTCGCGGCCACATTGACAACGATGGTTATGGAAGACTTTATGATTTGAATGGAAATAGTTACCGGGTCAAACCTCGTTGAGGCATCTTGCCGATTTCCACCAACAATGAAGCACGGTGATCGGGGTGTCGCTTGCAGTTTTTCTGGTAGGAGCGGCGCTCCGATCACCGCGTTCCTCCGCATCACCTCTCCACCGAAAGTTCTTTCGGGCGCCCAGTTCGCTCTGACTGCATGACCCGATTCGAGGGGACTGCAGGCCCAAGCGGTTTTACGGGAAACAATCAGAACCAAGGAGCCGTGCGGCTGGGGGGATGCTGCATGGCTGCGCATTGCGGTTGGCCTTGAGCGCCGCATGCACACCGCAGGCGACGGCCCGGCAAGTGCGTTGAAATCACTGCGGCCGTGCGCTATGGGGGCACTGGCATGGCGCAGCGCCCACAACGCGGCCTGCGCCCGATCCTCCACCACCAACCCCAAATCCTTCCATGACGGCCAACGCAACCATCCACCAATGGCTTCGCAGTGAGGATTTTCTGGATCTTTTACGCCAGACCCTTCATAGGGGCGATCTCGACCATCTCCATGACCTCTGGATCTTTCTGCAGGAGCGACTGGCCAACGATCTCCACTTCCATCACTTGGTGGCGACCCAAAACATCGACGCCATCCGTGCCAAGATACGCTACCTCCAGAAAAAATTCTTCCAAGAACAAAAACGGGACCTGCTCTACCAACGGGTGCGGCAATCCTTGAAGCAATTTCCCGAGACAGGGTATCATCTGCGCGGGGATTATGCCGCTTACGGAGATCCTCAAGGCCAGCCGCTGCCGGCGTACAAGGAACTTCGAGAACGCAACTTCCAACCCCAATTGCTTCCAAACAAAGATATTCGCAACTCCAAAGACATTCTCGAAGTGGCGCTCCACTTTTTCCATCAGGCAAAAGCATTTTTGGGATATGCCCCGAGCATCCATCTGCGGGAGTTTTGCGCCTTCCTGCGCCAGCACTATGACACAAGCATCTACGACCGCGACGAAATCTCCTTGGAAGAAGGTTCGGACGCCGAGGAAGACAGCCCCAGTATTTTGCAACGCTTGGGAGAGGCCACCGACTACGAAGCCGCCATCACGCGCGGCCGCCTCGAGGCCATTGTCCTGGCCGCGGCCCAAAGTTTGGAACCCAAGGCTGCCTTGGTCTTGTGCTATCTGGAACACTGCGGCTGGCGCATGGAAGACGCCGCCCGGGCATTGGGGTATGCGGCCGCATGCGGCATCTCGGCCATCAAGAAGCGCGCCTATCTCACCCTGCGGCAGGTGCTCGAACCCCATGCCGGGCTTGGCGAGGCGGACTTGGACCCCAGCCTCTTCGAGGCCTTTCGTGAGCGCCTCTGGGACGTCTTGTGCCAGCAGGTGGACTGCCGCCAACCATAGGAGGCCGCTATGTCTCTGCTCCGCGCCGCGTGGCGCTTGATGCTCACCGAGCGCACCCTGCCGCCCACAGGAACACCGTGGCCGTGGCCGCGCAAGGCCCCAAGCGTCCATTGGCCAGAACTCGTCCCCGACGAGCGCCCCCAACCCGCAGCCGGCCAAATCTGGAGCCTTGCCCAGCGCCTGGGGGGCTGGCTGCATCCGGGCCGCTACATCCACCCGCCCCTGGTGCTGGTGCTGGAGGTGCTCCCCGGGGCGCGCCTATGGGGGGCGCAGCTCTTCGACACCCCGGAGTTGGCCGGGCCAGGAGACGTACCCCTCGGCCCAGGGCAGGGCCTGGCCGAGGCCTGGAACACCGCCATCCTCCCCGTCCAGGCGCTGGAGCACCACTTGGGAGACGTCTCTTCGGGGCATCTGCACGCCGTGCGCGAGGCCGCCCAGGGAGAGTATTGCGTGCCTGAAGACTCCGGGATCGCCGCCTTCCGGCTCCTGGAAGCAGACGTGGCCCAGTTCATGGTCCTGCGCAGCCGCGACCTGGACGCCAGCGCCGCCGAGGCCACCCGCCGCCGAGTACTGCGCTTTCACCCAGGCATCGCACTGCCTGAAGACCTCGACCCCTGGCGCGCCCTGGCCACCGCCACGCTGCCCCCGGAACTGACCGCTGTGGCCGCGGCCGACACCCCGGAGCCCATCCCCTATACCCGCGTCCTTTTGGGAGAAGCGCAGGAAATGCCGTGCCACGGCTTCTTTGCCACCCAATACCAGCGCCGGCTCGATGGCGACACCATCCGCATCACCGGCGTCCTGGATCCCGCAGCGCGCAAGGGTACGCTCTACGCCTGGTGGCAGCACAAGCTCCACCTGCGAGAAGGGGTCTGCCGTCTGGACCCCCACACCGGGATGTTCCGCGCCGATTTTCCCGGCCACGGGACCGAATCCTACCTCATGGGCCGACCGCTGCTCCTGCTCGTGGACGACTCCGCATCCCATGCCCGGTAATCTGGATTCCCTGGACTTCGACCTCGCCGACGGGGTGGCATCTTTTGCCATCCCGCCTCATCCTGGCATCTGGGGCAGACACGCCCAGGGGCCAACCCTTGATCGCATCCTCGCCGCCGCGCCCCCGGCGTTTTCCCGGCTGCTTGTGGCCTGCCACCTGCTCTGGCCCCAGCACCGCCCCGCGTGGGCGCGCCCCCACATCGCCGCCCTGGCGCGCGGGCTATGGGACGTGCCCTTGGACGTCCTGGAGCACGCCCCCTGGCGGCTGGCGTTGGTACCCACCGCTGGGCCAGAAGGGGCGGTGCTGGCCCACGTGCTGGTGGGCTTTGGCCCGTTGCCCGAGGCAAAGACCGCCGCCCTGTGGTCCGATACCGCCGCCCGCCACGCCGCCGTCACCGTGACCCAGGTGGTGGCGCAGCGCCGCGGCCGCACCCCATGCCTCCTGCCTCTGGCACCCCACGAACGGCTGGTGGGGGCGTCGTTGGCCCTGCCGTGCGCCTTGGCCGCCCTGGCCGCCCTCGACGACCTCGCCCTTCCCGAAGACGTCATCGCCACCGGCGGCCTCGACCTCCAAGGCCATGTCCTGCCCGTGGCCGAGGTCGCCACCAAGGCCCAATGCCCTGGACGCCTTTTCCTCTACCCCCAAGGCTGCGCCGCGCCGCCATGCCCCCACGCCGTGGCCGTGACCACCCTGGACGAGGCCTGGGCCATCCTGCGCTGGGCCCGCAGCCCCGAAGCCGCCGCCAAACTCCTCGTGACCCAGCGCCTGTTGGAAAGCGCCCTCTCCCAGCCGGGATCCGGCGCTCTGGCCGCAGAGCTCGCCACGCTCCCCGGGGCCCTTGCCCCCTGGGTACGGCACCAGCGCCACGAGATCACCCGCGCCCTCTGCCGTGCTCCAGACCTGAACCGGCTGGTGGACGCCCTCCCCAAGCTTCCGGAAAATCTTCAAGAAGCCCTCCTCGCATGCATGAACGCCACCGTGGCCGACCACCAACCCCAGGCTGCCTGGAAGCTCGCCATGCTCCAAATGGAACGGGCCAACCACCGCGGCGATGTCACGGCGTTTGCCGCCTGGAAGACCATCGCCCTGCAGCACGAGTCTGCCGTACCCTACCAGGAAGACGGTCCACAAAGCATTGTGCTCCACGCCGTCATCAAAGCCATCGGTGAGCGCCACAACCGCTACGATTTTCCGCCCGCACTGCCCCTCAACCCCCACGAACGCGAAGCCCTGGAAGAGCTGGAGTCCGTCTGGGAGCGCCGCCGCCAACGCTTCGGGCCATGCCCCTGCATCATCCTCGGCCAATACTACGGCACCCTGGGGCAGCACTACGGCTTTCTCGGTCCTGCATATCTCCCGCAGTGCATCGCCCTTCTGCGCAAGGCCGAGGAGGCCTTCTGCGCCCCCCGCACCGGCAGGTGGGACGACATCGAGCGCGACCAGCTCTACGCCATCATGGCCTGGACGAGCGCCGGCGAGCACGCGCAAGCCGCCGCGGAGCTGAACGCCCTGATCCAGCGCCGCGGCACAGTCGCGGCCCTCAATGCCTACGAACTCCACGCCCTGCTGCGGGTGTCCGGCGACGCCCGCCTGCCCCTTGCGCCTGACGTCACTGCCGCCATCCGCAAGCGCGTGGACCAGGACGGCGAGGCGCGCCACCCCTGGCAGCTCGTGGCCGTGAATCTGGCCCGGCATCTGGCGCACGAAGATCCCCAGGCCGCCCGCGCGCTTGCGCAAAGAAGCGCCCAATGGTGCGCCCGCATGGGCCCCACGGTGCAGGTCATGGCGCTGCTGCCCCTGGCATTGCTCCAAAGCCTTGGGGTTTGCATCCCTGAAGAACCGGTGGCACAGGCCTTGGCTCCGGTGCGCAGCGAGCTGCTGCACCCGCCGCATTTCGCGCCGCTGCTGGACCTGGACGCCCCAGCGGTCCTGGACCTGGTCGCCCGCCAGCCAGCCCGATTTTTCCCCTACACCTATCACTGAGGAGCCCGCCCATCCAGGCGCGGGTCATGTGTTGGTCAGACGGTTCAACGTCGCATCGAGCTCACGCCGCAGCCGCTCAGGGTTACGCATCAGTTCAGCGTGCTTGGTATTGCGCGGTGGCGCACTGTGGGCACAGGCATTGCGCACATTTTTGAGCAGCCAATAGGCGTGGCGCTTCCAATCAGGGCCTTCCTCCCCTCCCTTGAAGGCCTCCTGCAGGCGATCGTCCGCCGCCTTGCGCTGCTCGTAGTCGAGGGGATTGCCGCCGGCTTCTTCCACCTCGCGGACAAGCGTACACTCAAAGCCGAACACGGCGGCGCGCAGGACATCTCCGCGCCCGAGGCTTTGCAGCGCGAGCAGGCGCAGCTTCTCCGACAACTGCTGCGCCTGACACCAACGGAGTGCCTTCTGGAGGCGCTTACGGAAGAGTTCGGAGGCTCCGGTGAGGGGCGATTCCAGCTTCTTCCACGCTGAATACAGGGTTCGTGCGGCGTCGCTGACGTTGCTGACCTGAAGCAGCCCCCAAGCCCGCTCGAGGGCATCGGCCGCCTCATGCGCCAATCCGTCCCGCTTCAACAGCGGCGCGAAGCGGGAAAAATCGCCGCTTGCATCATAGCCCTCGAAGGCCTCGGCCCATTCGAGCAGATGCGCCAGGCCATCGACGGTGACCACCGGGGTGATCCCATCCCGGGTCATGTCCAAGGCCCCATAGTAGAGCCCGACCACCTGCACACCGCGTTCGTGCGACAGATAACGGGAGGCCGCCAACCCCAGCATGGCCAGATGCCGAAAACCATGGGTGAGATCGAGAGCCACCCGTTCGTCTTTTTGCAGCAATTCCTCGAGACGGAAGAGCAAGGCCTGCTGCTCCGCAAAGGTGACGCTGGAGGAAATGACGAGAGGAGTCACCTTGCGCCCTACCTTCTGTTCAATGGCTGGGGCAAGTTTCCCAAGCAGGTCTTCGCTGACGGTGCCGGCGCGCACCGCATCGAAGAGCATGATCCGGAGTTCTTCAGCGGCATCGTCGCCAGCGACGTTTTCCACAAGCAGGTCCCACATGCTCGACGCAGTACCAATCAGAATCATACGGCGTACTTGCAGATATTCCGCAAGCGCCAATCCGAAGTATTCGGTGCTTCGCTCTTCTCCGTTGGGCATACGGTAGCACGTCACGCGATAACCTGTTTTACTGTCAAGATTACTTTTCCCAAGCAAAGAGATGAGAGTATTTACTTGAGCCTTTTGGATATCCATGTCCATCAAACCTCCTGCATTTCCCAGTGACAGACAAAAAACGAAACCTTCATGCCATCTTGGTTCCGCCTGTATGCCAATGCCCCTCGGCGAACAAGCAGCGGCGAACGCACCGTATCAGGATTGTTCTCCGCACATCCCCAAAAAGCAGGGAGGATGGGCCCCCTCGGCTCTTCACAGGAAGAATTCCCGGCTGCTGGCCACGGCGACAGTCACTTTTGCGGACTCGTGCACGAAAGCCGCACCGCCGTGGGGGCGGTGCACATCGGTGCGGTCTTCCTCCACCACGTGGACATTTGCGGCGCCGCCCCAGCAGCCGAACTCGCAGGACTCCAATGGCTGCCACCCCAAGAGCTCCGCAGTCTGCCCCTGGAACTCTGGTCCGCCCTTGCCCTTGACCTTCTGCCGTGAGGACGCCGGATGCCCACACTCATGGTTTCCACCTGCGGCACCAGCCTGCTGATGAACACCAATCCCGAGGCGCGCCAATGTATTCACGCCCACGCCAATGTCCCCAGGGCCGATGCATTGGATGCAGCAACGCGCGCAGCGCTCCGCGCCTGTATCACCACAGCCCAAAAACGCCTGGAGGAGGCAAGCGTCACGGAAATGTGCCGCCTCAGCGCCGAGCTCAATGCCATCGTCCGCTTCTTCCATGGGGATCTCAAGGCGCCAAGGGACACCCATCACCTGCTCCTGGCCACCGACACCTTCCTTGGCGAAGCAGCCGCCACGGCCATTGCCGCGACGCTCCAGCGCCATGGCCACAGTGCCTGCGTGCAGCGCATCACGGACCTGCGCACGAGCGACCTGGAGGCGTTCCGATTGGCCATGAGCGAAATCGTCCGTCTCTGCGCGCACGAGATCCAATTCTACCGCCAGCGAGGCTACCGCGTCGTGTTCAATCTCACCGGAGGCTTCAAGAGTGTCCAAGGCTTCATGCAGGCCCTGGGGATGATATACGCCGATGAAAGCATTTCCATCTTTGAAAACACCTCCGAGCTGCTGCGGCTGCCCAAACTTCCCCTCGCCGAGCCCGACGCCCTTACCATTGTCCGCGAGCACCACAGGATATTCCGCCGCCTCGCGGCCGGCCTTCCGGTACGCAGCCAAGACGCACGTCAGGTCCCGGAAACGCTGCTCATGGAACTGGACGGCATGGTGACCTTCTCCATCTGGGGCGAACTCATCTGGAACGAAGGGCGAAAACGGCTTTTTCAGGAGCGCATTTGGGAGTCTGTGGATCCCAAGATCCAATTCGGACCAGATTTTCTCTCCTCCACCGAAAAATGCAGCGCAGCAGAGAAGGCGCATATCAACGAACGCATCCTGGATCTGACCCGCTTCCATTGCGGCCCAAGAGGCGGTAACATCAATCGCCTGGATCTCAAAAAACTCCGCCAAGAACACAATGGTTCCACCCATGAATGCGACGCATGGGCATCTGGGGAAGCCAAGCGTATATTCCTTCATTATGAAGGAGACTCGCTTGTACTCGACCTCCTCGACTCTGGGCTCCACTAGAGATCATTGTCATGGTCTTCAACCGGAAAGAGCTGATCGAAATTGTCTTCTGTAAAGTCAACGCACAAAAAATAGGTGCGCCCGTCTCTTGCCTGAAATGCATACGAAACTGTCCGGCATATTGACCGCGTTGCATAGGATACATAACGATTGGATATATACCATTCTTTATGTAATCTTCTCGGGACAGCGATATAGTCTTTGATTCCATGATCCGTTCCTGGAGGCGCTTTTTGGAAAAGTAAGCCCCCGTTTCTATGCTCGCGATCCTGACACACGGTGGTACTTATCTGAATACCACGGACGTCGGTCACAAAAATACAGTCCACATCGTTGGAAAGCCCGACGATCTCTTCGAGCACCGCTGCGAACTCGGAAGGATCGTATTGCCGAAGCACGTGCACCATTTCCTGCACCCGCTGCAGCATTTCTCGGGAACGACGTTTGGCGGTCACGAGACAACGCCTGCGGTACTTCTCGAACTCCCTTGCCAGGGTATGGACCGCCTGGGCCGCTCCATCGGCCGATGCCACCGACGCCTCCGCTGGCCGGCCGAAAAAATACCCCTGGAAGAGGTCAAAGCCCGCAGCGGCCAAAGCCAAGGCCTCCGCAGCGTTTTCCACCCCTTCTGCAAGCCCCAGAGCGCCTTGGCGACGACACAAGTCCGCCAAAGAATGGAGCAGCAGGCGGCGGGCAGGGGACTGATGGGCGCCTTGCACCAAACCGCGGTCGATCTTGATGATATCCGGGGCCACCTGGGCCAGGCGGTCCAGATTGGAGTGGGCGGCGCCGAAATCGTCCAAGGCGATAAGGAATCCCTGCTGCCGATATTGCTTCGCAAAATCGTACAACAACTGGGCATCCGTCACTTGCGTCTCAGCAATTTCAATGACCACAGAGGAGGGGGGAATACCGACCTCCTCGGCCATGCGGCGAATCCATTGGGACCCCACCACCGTCGCGTTCAGGGCCGTAGGGTCCACATTGAGGAAGAGCATGACCGACCCCAGGGACGACGCGACAAAGGTCCGCAGCGCGGTTTCGCGGCACAGGCGGTCCAGTTCCAGGGCCAAGCCTTGCTGCCGAGCGGCCTCGAAAAGCGCCAGAGGGGAGATCCACCCATGCTCGCCAACCCCCCGAGCCAGGGCCTCATAGCCGATGACCTGCCTGCGCCGGAGACTGACGATGGGCTGAAAATGCACCACCACCCGCCGGGCTGCCACAAGCGCGCGAACATCCAGCATGGCTACCTCCCTGCAACCAAGCGGGCGAGGTCCAGGTCTGCGCCCAGGATCCCCACCATCTTCCCCTGGGCGTCAGCAATAGGTGTCGACACGGTGAGGCAGTAGTTTTCCGTGGCGGCAGACCGGTAAAAGTCGGAAATGTAGGTCTGCCCGCTTTGACTGGGGACGCGGAACCACGGCCGGTGGGACCAATCCTTGCCAAGGCCCGTATCTCCATAGGCCGCAGTGACGGTCCCCACATTGCGCACCACTTGGCGCCCCTGCAGATCGGTGACGTAGAGCAGCTCAAACAGGCCAAGCTCAAGGGCGCGCCCCAAGGCCTCCTCCACCTGCGGGGGATGCATGGAGCGCACCGCCGCATCCCGGGCCAGTTCCTCCACCGCCTGCCGACCCCGCTCATGGAGACCGAAGCGGATCCGCCCCACAGCCAGCAACTGGGCGTCTGCCTGCTCGCGCAGCTGCCGGGCCAACCGCGCCAATGCCACGGCCTCTTCTTTTTGCCCGAGCGCACCGGCGTGCAGAGCCCGCAACTCTTCCTGCACGGATTCCACCGATTGGACCACTTCCCGCGCCTCATCGCAGATCTCCAAGGCACGGCTTCCGCCTTCTTCCACGCACGGCCGTGCCCCCTGAACATCCTCCAGGCACGCGGCCATGGCGCTGCGCACCTGCTGGGCCAAGCGCTCCACTTGGGCCACGGCAGTCACCATGGATGCCACGTGATTTTCAATTTCGTCATTTTGCCGTTCCACCCGGCTGGTCGACTCCATTGTCTGGCGCGCCAGGGAGCGTACCTCCGCGGCGATCACCGCAAACCCCCGCCCCGCATCACCGGCATGGGCCGCCTCGATGGTCGCGTTGAGAGCGAGCATATTGGTGGTGCGGGCGATGTTTTGGATGGTACTAGCAATAGCATGAATACCCTGGGTGCGCTCCTCCACTTCCCGGGTGCGGACCAGAAGCTCCGCCAGAGCGCCTTCGAGCGCCGTGAGCCGCTCCTCCGCAGCCCGCACCCGCTCCGCCAACGAGGCCATGAGGCCCGCGGCCTGCTGCGCCACATGCCCTTGACGCTGCGCATGCAGGTCCACGCCCTCGGCGCGCTCGGCCACGGCGCCCACATGCCCTTCCACCACGACCAGCCGCTCCACGAAATCCTCCATGCCGCCCTGCACCCGGTTTCCCACCGCATCGAGCGGCGACGCCGCCGACTGCACCTCCATGGCTGCCCGCACGACGGCCACCAAACTGTGGTCCTGGTCTCCGCCCCTGCCCAAGGGTTCTGTCTGTGAAGATTTTTTCCAAATATGAAAAAAACGCATATATTCCTCCTGTTCCGGGGAGAAACCAAAGCACATTGTGTGCCACGGCCCGACAGGGGACGGACGGCCGTTGTGCGCGCCCATCCCCCACGCCCCCCCCCGGGGATTCGGATCTTGCGTCTTCGGCTCGTTTGCCCTTTGTGCGCCCTTGTGGTAGCTGCGCGCTTTCTGGATTTCAGAGTGGAGGACACCTGTGAGCGATCTCAAAGCCATGTACCGCACCATCCTCGGGGATCCCTTTCCCGAGACCTTGCAACTGACCCTAGGGGAGGAAACCCTTTTGTTGCGCAAACGCCTCTGGAGCATCGACGGCGAGCGCCGGGGGCTGCGCTACGGCGAAAACCCGGATCAGCCCGCGGCCCTGTACGCCGTGGAGGCCGGCGGTCTCAACGCCGCCGGGGTGCCGCTCACCACGCGCGTCCCCGGGCTGCTCTCCGCCATGACCGAGACGGAGCTGCTGCAGTCGGGCAAGCACCCGGGCAAGATCAACCTCACGGACGTGGACAACGGCATCAACATCCTCCAATACCTGCACGCCAAGCCAGCAGCGGTCATCCTCAAGCACACCAACCCCTGCGGGGCGGCCTGGTCCGACGCAGGCCTATACACCGCCCTCACGCGGGCCTACGCCGCGGACCGCATTGCCGCCTTCGGCGGCGCGGTGGTGGTCAACCGACCACTTACCGAAGACTGCGCCCGATTCTTGGCGGCGCACTATTTCGAGATCATCGCGGCCCCGGAGTACACTCCTGCGGCCCTGGAGATCCTCGCCACCAAGAAGAACCTGCGCGTACTGCGCCTGCCGGGCCTTGCGCACCTGGAGGAGCTCCTCACCGCCCCGTTTTTGGACATCAAAAGCCTCACGGACGGTGGGCTCATCATCCAGACCTCCTTCCAAAACCGCATCCGCAGCACCGAGGATTTCCTCCCGGCCGAGGCCACCCAGGACGGGGTCACGGTGATGGCGCGCCGCCCCACGCCCAAGGAGGCCGAAGACCTGCTCTTTGCCTGGGCCGTGGAAGCCGGGGTGACGTCCAACTCCGTCATCTTCGCCCGTGACGGCGCCACCGTGGCCATCGGCACCGGCGAGCAGGACCGGGTGGGGTGCGTGGATCTCACCATCTACAAGGCCTTCACCAAGTACGCCGACGGTCTGGCCCGAGAAGAGACCGGACGCTCCATCTACGACCTGCGGCGGGCGGCCAAGACCGATACGGGACTCACCCGCGCCCTGGAGGACATCGAGTCCCGCACCCGCACCGCCCGCGGCGGGCTGCCGGGCTCCGTGCTCGTCTCCGACGGCTTCTTCCCCTTCCGCGACGGCGTGGACCTGGCCATCGAGCACGGGGTGACCGCCATCGCCCAGCCCGGCGGCTCCCTGCGGGACGCCGAGGTCATCGCCGCGGTCAACGAAGCCACACCGCAGGTGGCCATGGTCTTCACCGGCCAGCGCTCCTTCAAGCACTAGGCGGGAGCATGACCCATCTGCCTGCCGTGCAGCCGGGCTGCATCGTGGAGTTCCTCCAAGACAACCAGCCCGTCATCGCCTGGGTGCTGGAGGCCGTCTCCGGCAAGACCCGCGTCTTCACCATCGCCCAGCGGGAGGCCAAGCTGCCGGTCTCCCGCATCCTGCCGTGGACCGGCCCGGTGCAGGCCGCCGGTGCGTCGCGCAGCGAGATGCTCGAAGCCCTGCGCACCCATCACAGCCGCCGGGACACCCTGGCGGAATCCATCGACACCCTGGAGATCTGGGAGCTCGCCCAAGGGGAACTCGCCCAGGCGGACATCCTCTGGCTCGGCGGCCTCATCTTCACGGATCCCACCCCCGACCACCTGGCCGCCTTGGGCCGCAAGCTCCTGCAAACCAAGACCCATTTCCGCTTCAACCCGCCGCAGTTCGAGATCTTCCCGGAAGACGTGGTCCTGCGGCGCCAAGAAGAGCTGCGCCGCGCCGAAGAGCGCCGCCGTCTGGTGGGCTTTGGGCAGGATTTCCTGCGCGCCCTCTGGGACCGCGCCCAGGGCAAGGCCACGCCCCTGCCGCAGGCGGACGCGGAGCACGAAGCCAAGCTGCGCGCGCTGCTCATGACCCGGATCACCGCCCCGGACGACCGGGACAGCGAAACCTTGTGGAAGACCATGGCCCAGGGCCTGCCCGAAGAACCTTGGATGGAACTCCTCTTGGCCCAAGCCTGGGGGATCGTGCCACGGCATTACAACGTGCATCTTGCCCGGGCGGAGTACGATTGGGAGCCCTCCTGGGCCGCCGCCTTTGCCGAAGAAGTGGAACGCCTGCGCACCGCGCACGCCGAGGCGGACCTTCCCCAGGTCGCCACGCCCTTCATCACCGTGGACGCAGCCTCCACCCAGGATATCGACGACGGTTTTTGGGCCGAGGCCGAAGGCGAGGGATGGCGCGTGCAGATGGTCTTGGCCTGTCCGGCCTTGGCCTGGGCCTGGCACAGCCCCTTGGACCTTGCGGTGCGCCACCGCTTCTCCTCCCTGTATCTGCCCGAAGGGGTGAGCCACATGCTCCCCGAGGCCCTGGGCACCGAGGCGCTGAGCCTGCGGGCGGACGGTCCGCGGCCGGCGCTGGTGGTGGAATGCCGCGTAAATGCCGCCGGGGAGATCACCCAATGCACCCCGCAGCTCGCCCGAGTCCGGATCGCGGCCAACACCACCTACGAGGCCGTGGAAAAGGCGCTGCGCGACGGCAAGGTCCCCATGCTCGAAACCGCCCTCGCCGCGGCCCTTACCCTTCGCCAGCGCCGCATCCAGCACGGCGCGGTCATCACCGAGCAGCCGGACCCGACTATTTCCCTTCACGGCGACCAGCCCGAGGTCCGCGTCCACACCCCGGCCAGCACGCCGAACGCCCAGGCCATGGTGTCGGAATTCATGATCCTCGCCAACACCGCCCTGGCGGCCTTGGCGGTGGAGCAGCATATCCCGCTCCTTTTCCGCACCCAGAACATCGGCCTTCCCCCGGAGTGCGCCGGCGTCTGGAGCGAGCCTCAGGACATCTACCGCATCCTTGGCCGCATGGGACCATCGCTTCTGGAATGCGTCCCCCGCCGCCACGCCACCATCGCGGCCAAGGCCTACGCCACCTTCACCTCGCCCCTGCGGCGCTACGTGGATCTGATCAACATGGGGCAAATCCTCGCCGTGCTCCACGGCACGCCGCCGCCCTTTTCCCATGCCGACCTGGAAGCCCTGCTCCCCAGCCTCTGCCTGCGGGCGGAAATGGTGGGCCAGGTGCAGCGCACCCGGCCCAGATACTGGAAGTTCGAATACTTGCGGCAGCGCGCCAAAACCCGCCACTTCCCGGCAGTGCTCGTGGATGCCGGGACACCCCTGGCCACCGTGGCGCTGCCGGACCTCGCCCTCTTCCTCAAAGCGCCGCGCAAGGTCTTCGGCGACAAGCTGCGGGTGGGACAGCGGTTTCACTTACGCCTCGGCCGGGTGGACCCACTGTGCGGCGAGGCCCGCATCCTGGAGGCCTTCGAAGTGTAGGGGCGCCGGGGACGAATTCCATTTGAGACCCACCCCTCCTTGTGGTAGGGGCGCGCATATCCCATTTCTCGAAAAAAGGAGACTCCTATGGCCAAGCTGTTCGTGCTCATCATCGGCTATCTTCTCGGCGCAGTCCCCTTCGGGCTCATCATCGCACTGCGCTGCGGCAAGGATCCCCGCACCGAAGGCAGTGGCAATATCGGCGCCACCAACGTGGCCCGGGTCTGCGGCAAAGGCGCAGGGCTCTGGACCCTCATCCTCGATATCGCCAAGGGCTTCGTGGCGGTGCTTTTGGCCCAAGCGGTCAGCGATTCCGGATTCTTCCTGGCCCTGACGGCGCTTGCCGCCATCTGCGGGCACATGTTCTCGGTCTTTCTCCACGGCAAAGGCGGCAAAGGGGTGGCCACCTTCGTGGGCGCATTTTTGGCCCTGGCCCCAGGGGCGACGGTGCTGAGCGTCTTGGTCTTCTTCCTGGCCCTGCACCTCTACGGCTATGTGTCCCTCGCTTCCCTGGCCATGGCCGCAGCCCTGCCGATCATGCTCCTCGTTTCCGGATCCTGGAGCGTACTGGTGCCCACCCTGGCGGCCTCGGCCCTGATCTTCTGGAAACACCAAGACAACATCGATCGCTTGCTCGCCGGGACCGAAACTCCCTGGAAGTGCGCCAAGCCAGAAGCGTAGATTACGCGCAGGCCGCCAACCACGCGGCGAACACCTCGCGCGCACGCTGGGCATAGAGCGCCTTGCGTGCGCGTTTGTTATGCTTGCCCGCCAGGGCGGGCATGAGACCGAAGTGGATGTTGGAAGGCTGAAACGAGGCCGAAGGCGTGCGTACGTGTCCCAAAAGGGCGCCCAGGGCCGTCTCTGTGGGCGGCAGCCCCGGAAGGCGCCCCGCCAGAAAAAGCCCGAGCCACAGCCCGGTGGCCGCGGATTCCACGTATCCTTCCACCCCGGAGAGCTGGCCTGCCACATAGACTCCGGGCCGGGCCTTGAGCTCCAAAAACGGGGTGAGCACCTGCGGCCCATTGACGTAGGTATTGCGATGCATGCTGCCCAGACGCAAGAACTCGGCCTCGGCAAGGCCCGGCAGCATGGAAAAGATCCGGCGCTGCTCCGGATAGGTGAGCTTGGTCTGGAACCCCACCATGTTGCACGCGGTTTTCTCCCGGTTCTCGGGCCGCAACTGCACCACGGCAAAGGGCTCCGTGCCGGTGCGCGGGTCCGGCAGGCCCACGGGCTTCATGGGGCCGAAAGCCAGGGTGAGGTCCCCACGCGCGGCCATGACCTCGATGGGCAGGCAGCCCTCGAAATGGCGTTCGTCCTCGAACTCTCGCGCCGGTACCGTGCGTCCTTCCCGCAAGGCGTGCACGAAACGAAAGTACGCCGCTTCGTCCAAGGGGAGGTTGAGATAGTCGCGCCCCTCGGGATCGTAGCGCGAACCCCAATAGGCCACCGACATATCCACCGAGTCCGTGGCCACGATGGGGGCGATGGCGTCGTAGAAGGCCAGATGCTCGGCCCCGACCACGCGGGCCAGATCCGCGGCCAGGGCCTCGCTCACCAACGGACCTGCGGCAATGATCACGGCCTGCGCCCCCCAGTGCTCCGGATCCGGCACAGCGGTGACTTCCCGGTGCTCCACGGTGATGCGCGGATGCGTACTCAGGCGCTCGGTAATCCAGGCTGAAAACCGCTCCCGGTCCACGGCCAGGGCCTTGCCTGCCGGCACCTGCGTGGCATCGGCCGCGGCCATGACCAGACTCCCCAAGTCCCGCATCTCGGCCTGCAGCAGCCCTACACCCGAGGTCATCTCCGCCGAACGCAGCGAGTTGGAACACACCAGCTCCGCAAACCCGGGCTGGGTATGCGCCGGGGAAAACCGCCCCGGCTTCATCTCCATGAGCAGCACGTCCTGGCCTGCCTCAGCCAAGGCAAACGCCGCCTCGCATCCCGCAAGGCCGGCGCCGACAACCACATAGCGCACACGCGCCCCCTTATTCGTCTGTATCCACGAGATTCATACTGCGCAGCCCCAGCCGCGCATTGATGGCTTCCACACGCTCTGCAAGCCGTTTCCGGCGGATGGGATTGCGCTCCGCATAGTAGGAAGAAAGCAAAAAATTGCGGCAATGGAAAAGATTGTGCCGCTCCGTATCGATATCCACGAGTTTGCCGCACAAAGGACAGGCCCGAAGTTCCGCCATATCAACCTCCCAAGGACAGACGAATGGGAGAAGGCGCGGAATCATCCGACGATTTTTCTCCTGTGAGGCGATTCAAGAGCTTGATGGCCTCGGCGTGATCCGCAGCAATGGAGAGACATTGCCGCAGGCATTCCAATGCCTTTTCGATATTTCGATCACACAAGTATGCCTTTGCCATGTTGTAATAGATGTTTTCGTCCTGGGGGCTCAACTCCAATGCCCGCATATACGCCTGCAGCGCCTCTTTGTACTGTTTGTTCTGGCGCAGGCGAATGCCCAGGGTATTGTAGGGATTGGGGGCATTGACGTCATGGCGGAGGATCTCCACGAAAATCTCTTTCACCTTATTGAACTTGTTGATTTTCGCGTATTCTTCCGCCGCCTTTTGCAAGTAATGCTGGTAGCGCTCCATATCGCCCTTGCCTTTGTAGGCCGCAGCCAGACCTTCATACGCTTTGATGAAGGTCTGGTTCTGCTCCAGGGCCTGATTGAAGGCGGCAATGGCGTCGGACCAGCGTTTTTCCATGAGAAATTTGCAGCCCTTGAAGAACAGGACCTCCGCCATGTCTTCGTCCTCCCCCACGGTGAGGGAAAGCACGTCAATGGCGTCTTCAAACCGGCCTTCGGCCATGAGCCCCTGAGCCTGATTCACTGTGGCCTGCAGGGCAGCGCCTTTGGCGGACATGCGCAAGCCCTGCGCCACATGCCGCTCCAACGCCTGGGGATCAAAGGGCCGCACCACCAACCCGCAGCATCCGGCCGAGATGAGCTCCAACACAAAGTCTTCTTCCCGGCGGGCGGAGATGGCCACCACGGGCCGCATCTCTCCAGGCCGGCTGGTACGCAGGGCCGCGATGCAGGCCGCAAGCGGCATGTCTCCCACTTCCGAGTCCACCAGGGCCAGGGCGACCTCGTTGTGGGCGGCAAAATCCACTGCCGCCGCACCGGAGGAGAACCGCACGATCTCGGCCTGCCCCATGGCCACGAGAAAACGTCGGTCTTCCTGGGCGTATGCATCGATGGCGGTCACGATAACGATCATATTTCCTCCCACAGCCCAAGGCCACGAAAACGCCCCCAAACGAGCACCTCTGACGCGCCCCTTGGCACCTGTATGCACCTGTAGCAAGCCCTACGCGAGGGTTCCATCCGAATCAACACCTCACCCCGGCGCGCTCCTTGACAACAGGGCGGCTTCAGGCAACCTGCCCCGGCATCCCGCCACAGAGGGCCTCGTGCGGCCCCGAACTTTCGAGGAAGGAACAATGATCGGTATCTCCAAACTCTATTGCGGCACGGTGGAGCCTTCGGACGCCTTGCGCTATGGCCGCCATTCCGGGTCGCTCCCCTCGCATCTGCTCCAATTTTCCAAGGATAAAAAGCCGGTTGTAGTCTGGAACATGACCCAGCGCTGCAACCTCAAATGCGTGCATTGCTACGCCCACGCCGTCGATCCCAAAGGCCATCAAGACCCCATCGATACCGAACAGGCCAAGGCCATGATCGAAGACCTGGCCGCCTACGGCGCGCCAGTGCTGCTTTTTTCCGGCGGCGAGCCCTTGGTGCGCGAGGACCTGGTGGAACTCGCCAAGTACGCCACTGCCCGCGGCATGCGCGCGGTAATCTCCACCAACGGCACCCTCATCACCAAGTCCAAGGCCCGCGAGCTCAAAGACGTGGGGCTCTCCTACGTGGGCATCTCCCTGGACGGCGCCGAGACCATCCACGACCGCTTCCGCGGCGTCACCGGATCGTACCGCCAGGCCCTCAAAGGCGTGGAAAACTGCCAGGCCGAAGGCCTCAAGGTGGGGCTGCGCTTTACCATCAACAAACGCAATGCCGGCGAAATTCCACACCTCTTCGACCTCATCGAGCAGATGGAGATCCCGCGCATCTGCTTCTACCATCTGGTGTATGCCGGCCGCGGCTCCGAGCTCATGAACGAAGACTTGGACCACGCCGAAACCCGCGCCGTGGTGGACCTCATCATGGACCGCACCCGCGATCTGCATGAGCGCGGCAAGCCTAAAGAAGTGCTCACCGTGGACAACCACGCCGACGGCCCCTACGTCTATTTCCGACTGCTGCGGGAAAACCCCCAGCGGGCGGCCGAAGTGCTGGAGTTGCTCAAAATGAATGAGGGCAACTCCTCGGGCCGGGGCATTGCCTGCATCTCCTGGGACGGCTCGGTGCACGCGGACCAGTTTTTGCGCCACATCACCTTTGGCAATGTCCTTAAGCGGCCCTTCTCCGCCATCTGGGACGACCCGTCCATCGAGCTCCTCCAGAAGCTCAAGGACAAACGCCCCCATGTGACGGGCCGCTGCGCCCGCTGCCGGTTCCTCAATATCTGCGGCGGTAACTTCCGCGCCCGGGCCGAGGCCGCCACCGGCGATTTCTGGGCACCGGACCCGGCCTGCTACCTCACGGACGACGAAATCACCGGCGAGCCGCTCTAGGCGGCCCGCCCCCACACCAAGGAGCCTGCCATGACCTTCTTCCGAGGCCGCCGTCTGCGCCGTACTGCCGCCTTACGAGATTTGGTGCGGGAAACGCGGCTGACGCGCCTGGATCTCATCCAACCCTACTTCGTGGTCGAGTCCAACCCCGAGGCCGAAACACCCATCGCCTCCATGCCCGGCCAGTACCAATTGGGCCTGAATCGGCTCATCGCCCACATGGAGCCGGCGGTATCCGCCGGCCTGGCTGCGGTCATCCTCTTTGGCATCCCCCAGGCCAAGGACGAGCGGGCCTCAGGGGCCTACGCGCCGGACGGCATCGTCCAAGAGGCCACCCGCCGCATCAAGGAGCGCTGGCCCGAGCTCATCGTCGTGGCCGACACCTGCCTGTGCGAGTACACTTCCCACGGCCATTGCGGCATCGTGCTCCCCAACGGCGAGGTGGCCAACGACCCCACCTTGGAGCTTCTGGCACGCACCGCCGTCAGCCAAGCCAAGGCCGGTGCGGACATCATCGCGCCCTCGGACATGATGGACGGTCGGGTGGCGGCCATCCGGACGGCCTTGGACCAGGAAGGCTTCGCCCACATTCCCGTGCTCTCCTACGCCGTAAAATACGCCTCGGCCTTCTACGGCCCCTTCCGGGAAGCGGCGGAAAGCGCCCCCAAGTTCGGCGACCGCAAGACCTACCAGATGGACCCGGCCAACGGCCGCGAGGCCCTGCGCGAGGCCCTGGCCGACGAGGCCGAAGGCGCAGACATGCTCATGGTGAAACCCGCCCTGCCGTATCTGGACGTGCTGCGCACCCTGCGGGAGGTCACGGACCTGCCGCTGGCCGCCTATCAGGTGAGCGGGGAATACAGCCAGATCAAGGCCGCCGGAAAACTCGGCTGGATGGACGAGACCGCCGTGGCCCTGGAAAGTCTCACCGCCATCAAACGCGCCGGCGCGGACCTCATCCTCACCTACTTCGCGGCGGACCTCATCCAGCAAGGACTCATCCCATGACCCATCCGCATGCCGCTGCCCATGCTTCCAGCACAGAGGCCCCTGCCTGCCGGCTCATCGCCTGGGAGGTGACCCGCTCCTGCAATCTGGCCTGCAAGCATTGCCGGGCCGAGGCCCATCTGGAGCCGTATCCCAACGAGCTCTCCACAGCAGAGGCCGTGGCCCTCATCGACACCTTCCCCCAAGTGGGAAGCCCCATCGTCATCTTCACCGGCGGCGACCCCATGCTGCGCCCCGATGTCTACGATCTCGTGGCCCATGCCGCGGCCTTGGGCCTGCGGCCGGTCATGTCGCCCAACGGGACCCTCATCACCGCCGAAACCGCCCAGCGCATGAAGGCCGCCGGCGTGCAGCGCTGCTCCATCTCCATCGACGGCCCGGACGCAGCCTCCCACGACGCCTTCCGCGGCGTGCCCGGCGCCTTTGCCGGCGCCCTGCGCGGCATCGAACATCTGCGGCAGGCGGGGATCCCCTTCCAGATCAACACCACGGTCACCCGCTCCAACATGGAGCGCTTTCCGCGCATCTTCGAACTCTGCGAAAAGCTCGGGGCCGCGGCCTGGCATATCTTCCTGCTCGTGCCCACCGGCCGGGCCGCCTCCATGGAGGAAGAGATCATCAGCGCCACGGAATACGAACAGGTGCTCCATTGGTTCTACGACTTCCGCAAGACCACGAGCATGAGCCTCAAGGCCACCTGCGCCCCCCATTACTACCGGATCCTGCGCCAGCGCGCCAAAGAGGAGGGCATCCCGGTGACGCCGGAAAACTTTGGCCTGGACGCCCATACCCGCGGCTGCCTGGGCGGTATTGGCTTCTGCTTCATCTCCCACACGGGCATCGTCCAGCCCTGCGGCTATCTGGAACTTGCCTGCGGGGATGTGCGCACCACGCCGTTTCCGGAGATTTGGCGCAACAGCGCCATCTTCCGCGCCTTCCGGGACCAGTCCCAATACCAAGGCAAGTGCGGGGTATGTGAATACCACAAGGTCTGCGGCGGCTGCCGGGCCCGCGCCCATACCATGCGCGGCAACCACATGGCCGAAGAGCCACTGTGCTCGTACACCCCGGCCCGACTGCAACGCCAATCCTCCTAGGATACCTCCCATGGACGCCATCGACCGCCAACTCCTCGACATCATCCAAACGGACTTTCCTTTGGAACCGCGGCCGTACGCCGTGCTCGGCGAGCGCCTCGGCCTTACCGAGGCCGAGACCTTGGCCCGGGTGCGGGCGCTCACGGCCCGCGGGGTCATCCGCCGCATCGGCGCCAACTTCCAGTCCCGCAAGCTCGGCTGGCACTCCACCTTGTGCGCGGCGTGCGTGCCGGAAGACCGGCTCGACGCCTTCGTCGCCGAGGTCAACCGCCACCCAGGGGTCACCCACAACTACCTGCGCGCCCACCGCTACAACGTGTGGTTCACCCTCATCGGCCCGTCGCCGGAGGACGTGGCCGCCACCTTGGCGGGCATCACCCAGGCCACCGGCATCCCCATCCTCAACCTGCCGGCCTCCAAGATGTACAAAATCCAGGTGGACTTCAAAATGGGAGACGACGCATGACCCCCATCCTGTCTCCCTCGCTTTTGTCCGCAGACTTCGGCCGCCTGGCCGAGGAGCTGGCCGCCCTGGAGGCAGCCGGACTTTCCTGGGTGCATTGGGACATCATGGACGGCCAGTTCGTGCCCAACATCACCTTCGGCCCACCGGTGGTCGCCAAACTGCGTGCCCGAAGCCGCCTGTTCTTCGACGTCCACCTCATGATCGAACACCCGGACCGCTATATCACTGCCTTTGCCGACGCCGGGGCCGATCTGCTGTGCGTGCACGCCGAGGCCTGCGTGCACCTGGAGCGCACCATCCAGGCCATCCACGACGCGGGCATGCAGGCGGGACTCGCCCTCAACCCCGCGACCCCGCTGACGGTCCTGGACTACATCCTCGAAAACCTGGACCTGGTGCTCATCATGAGCGTCAATCCCGGCTTTGGCGGGCAGCATTTTCTGCCCCTCACCCTCCCCAAGATCGCCCACACCGCCGCGCGCATCCGCGACACCGGCAAACCCATCCACCTGCAGGTGGACGGCGGCGTCACGGTGGACAACGCCGCAGCGCTCGTGCGCCTCGGGGCCACGGTGCTCGTGTCCGGTTCCGCCTTCTTCGGCCACCCGCCCTACGACCAGCGCTTGGCCGCCTTTCGTGCGGCCATGGGTGACACCGCCAACTAGCGCCTCTTCCCCCAGGCCCCCTCAAGCGCCCCTCGCCCACCACTTCCGGGCCAGGGGCGCTTTTTTCCATCGGCCGCCGTTTTCCAACGGCCATCGTTGACTACCGAAAAAAATCGAACTAAAAGCGAAAAAAACGAGGAAAACAAGCATGCTCGACGAAATCGACATCCAGATACTGAACCTTCTTCAAGAAAACGCCAAAATTACCAATGCCGAGCTGGCGCGGCGCATCGGCATGGCCCCCTCCGGGACCTTGGAGCGGGTACGCAAGCTGGAGTCCCGCGGCATCATCACCGGTGCCAGTGTCCGCCTCGACCCCCGTCGTCTTGGGCTCACCTTGAGCACCTTCGTGCTCATCAAGACCAACGAGCCTGTAGGGTCTTCGGCCATCGGACACGCCCTGGCCGCCATCCCCGAGGTGCTCGAAGTCCATTGGACCGCCGGCGAATACAACTACCTCATCAAGGTCCGGGTGCGGGACACCGAAGATCAGGTGGCGCTCATGAAAAAACTCGGGGAAATCCCCGGTGTCCAGGACAGCCGCACGACATTGGTCCTCGAAACGATCAAAGAAACCCAATCCCTTTGCCTGGATCACATCCCGGTGAAGGGCGGCCGGAAAAATTCCAAAAACGGAGGCTAGTATGCAATCCAATCTCGATGTGCGCATCATGAACCGGGGCAAAGAGTTCTTTGCCAGCATCGCCGGCGAGGCGCCGTCCATCTTCAACAAGGGATGGTGGACGGGGAAGGTCATGGACTGGGCCATGCAGAACGAACAGTTCAAGGTCCAGCTGTTCCGATTTGTGGATGTACTGCCCTACCTCAACACATCCGAATCGCTGTCTCGGCACATCGAAGAGTACTTTTCCGGCGAAGACCAGGACATCCCCAAGGTCCTCAAGTGGGGCGCCGGCGCCATGGGCGGCATTGGCGGCAAGCTGGCCGCCGGTCTCGTGGCCAAGACCATCCGCGCCAATATCGAATCCATGGCCAAGCAGTTCATCATCGGTGAAAATACCCAGGACGCCATCAAGACCCTGCGCAAGCTGCGCAAAGACGGGTTTGCCTTTACGGTGGACATCCTTGGCGAGGCCACGGTGAGCGAGGCCGAGGCCGAGGCGTACCTGAAAAGCTACCTGGAGCTCCTCGACGCCCTGCGCGGCGAGCTCCCCAAATGGACGGGCCTGGGCGGCGGCGGAAGCCTCGATTGGGGCACGACGCCCATGCTCAATGTCTCGGTAAAACCCTCGGCCCTCTTTTCCCAGGCGTCTCCCAAAGACTTCGAGGGCTCGGTGCAGGGCATCCTCAAGCGGCTCATCCCCATCTACCGCAAGGTGCGCGAGCTCGGCGGCTGGATGTGCATCGACATGGAGCAGTACAAGTTCAAGGACATCACCCTGGAGCTCTTCCGCCGCCTGCGCTCCAGTGAGGAATTCCACGACTATCCCGGACTGGCCGTGGTGCTGCAGGCCTACCTCAAGGACACCGACCGCGACCTGGCCGAGCTTCTGGCCTGGGCGCGGGAGAAGAAACTCCCCATCGGCATCCGCTTGGTCAAAGGCGCCTACTGGGACTACGAAACGGTCATCGCCAAGCAGAACGGCTGGGAAATTCCCGTATGGACCATCAAGGCCGAGTCCGACGCCGCCTTCGAGCGCCAGGCCCGGGTCATCCTGGAAAACCACGACATCTGCCACTTCGCCTGCGCATCCCACAACATCCGCACCATCGCTGCAGTCATGGAAATGGCCGCCGAGCTCCAGGTGCCCGAGAGCCGCTACGAGTTCCAGGCGCTCTACGGCATGGCCGAGCCGGTGCGCAAAGGCCTGCTCCATGTGGCCCGCCGCGTGCGGCTCTACGCCCCGTACGGCGATCTCCTCCCCGGCATGGCCTACCTGGTGCGGCGGCTGCTGGAAAATACCGCCAACGAGTCCTTCCTGCGCCAATCCTTCGCTGAAGCCGCGGAGATCGAACGGCTGCTGGAAAACCCGCTCATCACCCTGGACCGGGAACGCGCCCGCCGCGCCGCCCGGACGAGCGCCCCTTCGGCGGCACCGATCCCGCCGTTCACCAACGAGCCCATGGCCGACTTCACCCGCGCCGACGTGCGTCAGGCCTTCCAGCAGGCCATCGCCAGCGTGCGCCAGGAATTGGGGCGCACCTATCCCTTGTGGATCGGCGGCCGCGAGGTGTTCACCGACGACCGCATTCCTTCCGTGAACCCTGCCAACCCGGATGAAGTCATCGGCTCCGTGTGCCAGGCAGGGCGCGAACACATCGACCAGGCCCTGGAAGCGGCGCAAAAGGCCTTCCCCCTGTGGCGGGATCTCTCGCCCGAAGACCGCGCCGGCTATCTCTTCAAGGCCGCGGACATCGCCCGCAAGGACATCTACCGACTGTCGGCCTGGCAGATCCTGGAAGTGGGCAAACAATGGGATCAGGCCTACGCCGACGTGGCCGAAGCCATCGACTTTTTGGAATACTACGGCCGCGAGATGCTGCGCCTGGGCAAACCGCGGCGCATGGGCCGGGCCCCGGGGGAGTTCAGCCAGCTCATGTACCAGCCCAAAGGCATCGCCGCAGTCATCGCCCCGTGGAACTTCCCCCTGGCCATTAGCTGCGGCATGACCTCCGCCGCCATGGTGGCGGGCAACCCTGTGCTCTACAAGCCGGCCAGCCCTTCCTCGGTGGTGGGCGCCACCTTGTGCCGCATCTACCGCGAGGCCGGCATCCCCGACGGGGTGTTCAACTACGTGCCCGGCCGCAGCTCGGTCATGGGCGACTACCTGGTGGAGCATCCGGCCATCTCCCTCATCGCCTTCACCGGCTCCATGGAGGTGGGGCTGCACATCATCGAAAAGGCCGCCCGCGTGCATCCAGGCCAAAGCCAGGTGAAACGGGTCATCGCCGAAATGGGCGGCAAAAACGCCATCATCATCGATGACGACGCCGACCTGGACGAGGCGGTGCGCGAAGTGCTCTATTCGGCCTTCGGCTTCCAGGGGCAGAAATGCTCCGCCTGCTCCCGGGTCATCGTGGTGGAGTCCATCTACCCCCGCTTCGTGGAACGCCTGGTGGAAGGCGCCCGGGCACTGGCCATCGGCCCGGCGGAGGACCCCGCCTACTTCATGGGCCCGGTGGTGGATGAACGCGCCCAGAGCACCATCCTCAAGTACGTGGAACTGGCCCGCCAGGAAGGCCGCGTGCTCTTGTGCCAGGAAGTCCCCAATCACGGCTATTACGTGCCGCTGACCATCGTGGAAGGCATCACCCCGGAACATCGCCTGGCCCAGGAAGAGATCTTCGGCCCGGTACTCGCCGTCATGAAGGTGAAGAACTTCGACCAAGCCCTGGAGTGGGCCAACAGCACCCGCTTTGCCCTGACCGGTGCGGTGTTCTCCCGCAGTCCCCGGCATTTGGAGCGCGCCAGCCGGGAGTTCAACGTAGGCAACCTCTACCTCAACCGCGGCTCCACCGGCGCCCTGGTGGAACGCCACCCCTTTGGCGGCTACAAGATGTCCGGCGTGGGCTCCAAGGCCGGCGGGCCCGACTACCTCATCCAATTCCTCGACCCGCGCACCGTCTGCGAAAACACCATGCGCCGCGGCTTTGCCCCGACCATGGAAGACGACGACTGGATCTGAGCCCCCTACCGCCCCCCCTGGCCGCCCCCTGCGGTCAGGGGGGCGTCTGCGCCCCAGTCCGACCATCGCGCCCGGAGTCCTCCTCTGGCCTGCATCGCACCAGCATGTTTTTCAATTTTGAAAAAATATCCGCGCCGCCTTCTCCCCAAAGAATCCGCACTGCGCCCGCCAGAGGCCCTTCGCCAAGACCCCGCCCATTCTCCGCACTTCATGAATTCTATTCAAAAAATCCACCCAAAAACCGATCAAAAAAGAACAATACTCTAAAATAGATCGTCTATCGCCGCCGACGCTGCGGACAAACACGGTTTTTTCCGAACAAATTTTCCTTTTTGGGAAACAAATTGATTTTTTTTCCCCGGATCCTCTACGGACCTTGGCGGAAAACAGGATCATTTGGGTGTCTTCCGGAGCATTCCGGCTGCATAGGTGGCAGAAACGCATTTTCCCAAACCCCAAGGAGGTCCGCATGAAACGTTTTCACATCCTGTGTGGCTGCCTCGCGCTGCTTCTGTGTATCGGCGCGGGGTCGGCAATGGCCAAAACCGTCCGCATCGGCCTTATGTGCCCGCTCACCGGCTCTTGGGCCAGCGAAGGTCAGGACATGAAACAGATCGTCGAGCTCTTGGCCAAAGAGACCAACAAGGCCGGCGGCATTGGTGGCATGCAGGTGGAAATCATCACCGAAGACGACGGCGGCGATCCGCGCCAGGCCGCCTTGGCGGCCAACAAGCTCGTCAGTCAGGGCATCGTGGCCGTCATCGGCACCTACGGCTCCTCGGTGACCGAAGCCTCGCAAGGCATCTACAACGAAGCAGGCATCGTGCAGGTGGCCACCGGCTCCACCGCCATCCGCCTCACGGAAAAGGGGCTGCCGCTCTTCTTGCGCACCAGCCCCCGCGATGACGAGCAGGGCAAAGTGGCGGCCAAGACCATCCTTGCCAAGGGCGCCAAGAAGATCGCCATCCTCCACGACAACACCTCCTACGCCAAGGGTTTGGCCGACGAGACTAAGGCGCTCCTGGAAGCCCAGGGTGCCAAGATCGTCTTCTTCGACGCCCTCACCCCGGGGGAGCGGGACTACAACGCCATCCTCACCAAGATGAAAGGCGCCGGTCCGGACTTCGTGTTCTTTACCGGCTACTACCCTGAAGCCGGCTTGCTCCTCAAACAAAAGATGGAGATGGGCTGGGACGTGCCCATGATGGGCGGGGATGCCACCAACAACCCCGACCTGGTGAAGATCGCTGGTGCCAAGGCTGCGGCCGGATTCCTTTTCCTCTCTCCGCCTGTACCCGCAGACCTGGACACCCCGGAGGCCAAGGCCTTTCTTGCCGCCTACAAGCAGGCCTACGGCAGCCAGCCGGGCTCGGTGTGGGCGGTGTTGGCCGGCGACGCCTACCGCGTGCTGACGGAAGCCATCGCCAAGGGCGGCTCCACCAAGGGTGAAGACATCGCCGCCTACCTCAAGACCAAGCTCAAAGACTTCCCGGGCCTCACCGGTCCCATTTCCTTCAATGCCAAGGGCGACCGCGTGGGCGATCTCTACCGCATCTACCAAGTGGACGAGACCGGGGCCTTCAAGCTTCTGCCCTAACGCACCAAACGGGGAGGGCCGTATGGCCCTCCCCGACCCAAGGATCGTGGCATGGAAGAATTCATCCAACAGCTCACCAATGGCCTGGCCGTCGGCGGCATCTATGCGCTGGTGGCCCTCGGCTACACCATGGTGTACGGAGTGCTCAAGCTCATCAACTTCGCCCATGGCGACCTCTTCACCATTGGTGCGTACCTGGGCCTGACGCTGCTCACGAGCCTCGGACTCTTCGACAAACTCGGCCCCTTGGCCGGGGTGGGGGTTCTGGTGCTCTTGGTCATGGGGCTGGTGGCCGTCATCGGCGTGCTCCTCGAGCGCGTGGCCTACAAGCCGCTACGCCACTCGCCGCGCCTATCCGCCGTGGTCTCGGCCCTGGGGGCCTCCATCTTTTTCCAAAACGCCGTCATGCTGGTGTACGGGGCGAGATTTCAGGTCTATCCCCACGACGTCCTGCCCAAAACCACGGTCCCTTTCTTCGGCCTCGAGATCCCGCTCATCCGTCTCTTGCTCTTCGCCGCCTCTCTGGCCCTCATGGCCGGGCTCTATGTCTTCATCCACAAGACCAAGATCGGCACCGCCATCCGGGCCGCAGCCATTGATCAGGGGGCCGCGCGCCTCATGGGGATCAACGTGGACCGGGTCATCATGCTGGTGTTCTGCATCGGTCCGGCCCTCGGCGGCGCGGCAGGGCTCATGGTGGGGCTCTACTACGGCCAGATCAATTTCACCATGGGCTGGATTTATGGCCTCAAGGCCTTTACCGCCGCCATTCTCGGCGGCATCGGCAACATCCCCGGCGCCATGCTCGGAGGACTCCTCCTCGGCGTTATCGAGGCCTTGGGCGCGGCATATATTTCCATTGCCTGGAAGGACGCCATCGCCTTTTGCGTGCTCATCCTCATTCTCATCGTTCGCCCCACAGGCATCCTGGGCGAACGGGTCGCGGAGAAAGTATGAACCGCATCGTACCGTGGGCCGTGGCCGCCCTGCTGGCCGTATGCCCGCTGATTCTCGACACCTACTGGACCGACGTGCTCAACAACGTCGGGCTCTACGCCATCCTGGCCTTGAGCCTCAATGTCATCTTGGGCCTGGCCGGGCTCTTCCACATGGGGCACGCCGCCTTCTATGCCGTTGGCGCCTACACCACCGCCATCCTCAACACGGTGTACGGCGTGCCGGTGCTCTGGACCATGCCGGTGGCCGGGCTTCTGGCAGGCATCTTCGCCGCCCTGGTGGCGCGGCCCATCATCCACCTGCGGGGAGACTATCTGCTCATCGTCACCATCGGCATGGTGGAGATCGTGCGCATTGCCCTCATCAACAATGTCTTTGGCATCACCGGCGGGGCCAACGGCATCTTCGGCATTGCCCGCCCCATGCTCTTGGGTTTCAAACTTTCCAAGCCCATGCATTTTTTCTACCTCATCTGGATACTGACAGGCGTCAGCGTCTTTCTCTTCCGCCGCTTGGAGCTCTCCCGCTTCGGAAGGGCCCTGCGCTACATCAAGGAAGATGAAACCGCGGCTGCAGGCAGCGGCATCGACGTGGCAGGCTACAAGCTGGCGGCCTTTGTCATCGGCGCGGTATGGGCGGGCATGACCGGCACCATCTTTGCCGCGAAAATGACGATCATCTCTCCAGAATCCTTCACGTTCTGGGAATCTGTCGTCCTCTTTACCATCGTCATTCTCGGTGGTTCCGGAAATATCTTGGGGGTGCTCCTCGGCGCCTTTTTGCTCGTTGGCCTGCCCGAACTCTTCCGCGACTTTGCCCAGTACCGTATGTTGGTCTTCGGGGCGGCCATGGTGGCCATGATGATCTTCCGCAACGGCGGCCTGCTGCCATCCCGGCCGCCGCGCTACCCCAAAGCCGCCGCGCTGGTGGAGGGACATCCATGAGCCTTTTGCAGGTCGAAAACCTTACCAAGAGTTTTGGCGGGCTCATGGCGGTGAGCGACGTCTCCTTCGACGTGGACGAAGGGGCCATCGTCGGGCTCATCGGGCCCAATGGCGCGGGCAAGACCACGGTCTTCAACCTCATCACCGGCAACTACGTTCCGGACTCCGGCTCCGTCCGTTTCCGCGGCCACGAGCTGGTGGGCAAGCCGATCCACGCCATCGTCCAGGCCGGCATTGCCCGCACCTTTCAGACCATCCGGCTCTTCCAGAACATGAGCGTGCTCGAAAACGTCCTGGCCGGGCGCCATTGCCGCATGCGCGCCGGCGTCTTCGGGGCCATGCTGCGCACCCCGACGCAACGTCGCGAGGAGGACGAAGCCCTGGCCCGGGCCATGGAGGAGCTGCGCTTCGTAGGCCTGGCCCACGAACACGACAACCTGGCCGGCAACCTCTCCTACGGCAACCAGCGCCTGCTGGAAATCGCCCGCGCCCTGGCCACAGACCCGCAGCTCATCATCCTCGATGAACCTGCAGGCGGTATGAACGACCAGGAGACGCAAGACCTGGTGCGCCTCATCTATGCCATCCAGGCGCGCGGCATCACCATCCTGCTCATCGAGCACGACATGAGCCTGGTGATGCGGGTATGCCAAAAGCTCATCGTTTTGGAGCACGGCGCGCAGATCGCCACCGGCACCCCGGCGGAGATCCAAAACCATCCCCGCGTGATCGAAGCCTATCTGGGCGTGGAGGACGATGAAGATGGCCCTGCTGCGAATTGAAAACCTGCGCGTGCGCTACGGCAACGTGGAGGCCCTGCACGGCATCAGCCTCCACGTGGACGAGGGGGAAATCGTCACCATCCTCGGCGCCAACGGCGCGGGAAAGACCACGACCCTCAACGCCATCTGCGGCCTGGTCCCCGTGGCCGACGGCCACATCTGGCTGCGGGACATCCCGCTCCACTTGCTGCCTGCCCACGCCATCGTGCGCCATGGCATCACCCAAAGCCCGGAAGGCCGCCGCGTGTTCGCCACCCTCTCGGTGGAGGAGAACCTGATGCTCGGGGCCTTCACGGCCACGGACGCCAAGCGGGTGGCCGCCACCCAAGAGTGGATCTACCGGCTCTTTCCCCGCCTGGAGGAGCGCCGCCATCAATTGGCAGGGACCCTCTCCGGCGGCGAGCAGCAAATGCTGGCCATCGGCCGGGCGCTCATGGCGGAACCCAAGCTCCTGCTCTTGGATGAGCCAAGCCTCGGACTGGCCCCCATTTTGGTGCAGTCCATCTTCGCCACCATCCGGGAGATCAACCGCAGCGGCGTGACCGTCATCTTGGTGGAACAAAACGCCCGCGCGGCGCTGAAGCTCGCCCACCGCGGCTACGTCCTCGAAGTGGGACGCGTGGTCCTCTCGGATACCGCGGCCAATCTCCTGGCCAACGAAGAGGTGCAAAAGGCCTACCTCGGCGGCGGTCACGCCGCACGCTAAGCGCTGCGCATCTTCGCGGTCACGCGGGCGGAAGACACATCGCTCCGCCTTCCGCAGGCCCCTTCAGCTTGCCCGGGCACGTCGCTTTAGGGTAGGCAAGGTTCGTCATCAAGGAGGGAAACGATGCGCGCACGTCTTCTTGGCATGACCGCCGTCCTCATCGCGAGCATGCTTGCAGCCGGAATCGGGTCCACCCCCCAACTCACCCTGGCCGGCATGTTTGCGGCCCTGCTGATGGCCCTGGAAGCCGCGTGGGCCGAGGGCCGAGGGCACCGTGCCCTTGCCGCGGCGCTGGACGCTCTGGTCCGCGAGCACACCATGCCTCAAGGGCTGCGGATTTCCCCGCAACTGGCCAGCGCCTTGGGCCAGGTGGAAAACTGCTTGCGCATGGAGACCGGACTCCGCCAAGGGATCATCCAGGGCCTGCCCATGCCGTTCCTTCTGGTGGACCCCAAAGAACGGGCCGTAGCCACCAATGCCGCCACCATGGAGATGCTCGAAATCGATACTCCGCCCGAAGCCCAGCTGGGCCGAACGCTCGCGGAGATCTTCTACAACGACCCGAGCCGCTCCACCGCCGTGGGCAAGGCCATGGCCACCGGAGAAGTCTTCCGCAACCTGGAGGTCACCATCCGCGGCCATAAGGGCAGCGAACGCCATGTGCTGGCCAATGTCTATCCTCTTTACGACAGCGCCGGCCGCCTGCTCGGCGGCATGTGCATCTATCTCGATATGACCGAGGCCAAAAAGGCCTCGCAGCGTTTGCGTGAGCAGCACGCCGCCCTTGCCGAGCTCATCGCAGCCTCCACCGAGGTGGGCGCCACCCTGGCTTCGGCCGCCGAGGAGCTTTCCGCCCAGATCGAAGAGGCCTCGGCCGTGGCCCGCAGCCAACAGCAGCACAGCGAGGCCATGGCGACATCCACGCAGCAACTGGCGAGCTCGGCCCGGGCCATCGGCGCCAATACCCGAACGGCCCAAGACCTGGGGGCCGCCACCGAGCGCAAGGCTCGAGACTGTGCCGCGACCCTGAACGAAGCCCAACACGCCATGGACGGCGTCCTCGGCCAGGCAAACGCCTTGCGTCAGGGCATGCACGCCCTGGCGCAGCAGGCCATGACCATCGGCTCCATCATCCAAGTCATCGAAGACATCGCGGATCAAACCAATCTGCTGGCGCTCAACGCAGCCATCGAAGCCGCCCGCGCCGGAGACGCCGGCCGAGGCTTTGCCGTCGTGGCGGACGAGGTGCGCAAGCTGGCGGAAAAAACCGTCCAGGCCACCAACGATGTGCGCAGTTCCATCGCGGCGGTGCAGCACGGGGTGCTCGCCAACCAAAAAGCCACCGACGAAGCCGCCACCACCATTACCCAAGGCTCCGAGCTCGTGGCCCACAGCCAAACCATGCTCGCCGAATTGACCACTCAAGTCACCAATATCGCTGATTATCTGGGCGACATCGCCATGGCGGCCGCCCAGCAAGCCGAGGCCAGCGCGGGACTCGACACCATCGGCCGCAGCCTTGCGGATTCGGCGCAGCAAAGCACCACCGCCATGGAAGAATCCGCCAAGGCAGTCACCAGCCTTGCAGAGCTGGCGGCACGCATCCACTCCATCATCGCCCGCATGCACGAAATCTCCCGCACCGCCTAAAACGGACCAAATCGCTCCAACGCTTGCGTTGCTGAACAGGAAGAATACGGAACAATCATCCTGTTCCATTCAACGCAAGGAGGTAGCGATGCTTCGTCCCTTCGTCCTGATTCTGGTCCTGACATGGACCGCCTCTGCCTGGGGGGCGGAGGCTGACGAACAGGCACCAGGCCGCATCCTGGCCCGCCAGGCCACCAAAGAGGATCCCAAGGCCTGGATCACCGCGGACCACTCCCAACACCCCATCCTCAAACAGCCATTTACCAAACCCGAGGAGGTCACCCGCGCCTGCCTCTCCTGCCACAACCAGGCCGGGATCCAATTCCACAAGACGATCCACTGGACATGGGCCGATCCGGCCGATTCGCGCGGCATCACGGGCAAAGGCCGCCTGACCGTCAACAACTTCTGCATCGCCTTGGGTGCAAACGAGCCGCGATGCACCTCCTGCCACGCCGGTTACGGCTGGATGAACAAAAACTTCGATTTCTCCAATGTGGAGGCCATCGATTGTCTCGTCTGCCACGAACAGACCGGGACCTACGTCAAGTTCCCCACCAAAGGCGGCTACCCCGCCACCGAACCCACGCCCTTTGAGGGCAAGGAAATCCTGCCACCGGACTACACCAAAGTGGCCCAGTCTGTGGGAAAACCCAGCCGCCGCAATTGTGGCGCTTGCCACTTCTACGGCGGTGGCGGAGACGGCGTGAAGCACGGCGACCTCGATTCTTCCATGACCAATCCCAACAAGGCCCTTGACGTCCACATGGGCCTCGATGGCCAAAACTTTACCTGCAGCCGCTGTCATTCCACCCGCGCCCACCACATCGCGGGCCGGGTGTATGCCACCCCGGCCGTTACGGAGCGCAAAAGTCTGCTCGAGGATGACCTTGCCGCCAAGATCAGCTGCGAGTCCTGCCACGGACACACGCCGCACAAGGCCCATGCCAAGGCCAACGACCACACCGACAAAGTGGCCTGCCAAAGCTGCCACATCCCCACCTTTGCCCGGGCGCTTCCCACCAAAATGCATTGGGATTGGTCCCTGGCCGGCGACAAGGAGCGTCCCATCCACAAGGATGCATTCGGCAAGGATGACTACGATCCCAAAAAAGGGAGCTTCGTGTGGCGCAAAAACGTTCCCCCTTACTACGCTTGGTACAACGGTTCCATCAAAGGCACCACAGCCAAGGACCCCATCGACCCCACGAAGCCCGTCCGCCTGAGCTGGCCTGAAGGCAGCCCCAATGACCCGAAATCCCGCATCTTCCCCTTCAAAATCCACACCGGCCGGAGTCCGTATGACAAGGTCAACAAAACCATGGTCATCCCCAAACTCTTTGGCCCCAAAGGCTCCGGGGCGTATTGGGCGGACTTCGACTGGGGCAAGGCCATCGCTCTTGGCCAGGAGTACAACGGCCTCCCCTACAGCGGACAGTTCGATTTCGTGGATACCGAATACGTCTTCCCCATCACCCACATGGTCGCGCCCAAGGAGCAGGTGCTTGCATGCACCGAGTGCCATAGCGCCCAAGGCCGCCTCCGCCATATCCAGGGGGTGTACATGCCCGCCCGCGATCGGGTGCAGGCATTGGATACCGGCGGTTGGGCACTGGTGATCATCTCGGTGATCGGCGTCGCGCTCCACGGCCTTGGCCGTTTCATCGCTTCTCTCAAGCGCTAGGAGGATCCCATGGCGAAAACCAAAATCTACCTCTACACACGCTTCGAACGCTTCTGGCACTGGCTGCAGGCCATCATCATCTTCGTCCTGCTCCTGACCGGATTCGAAGTCCATGGAACCTACAGCCTGCTCGGCTTCCATACTGCGGTACGGATCCACAACGCCTTTGGATTTGGCTGGGTGGTGCTTTTTGCCTTCATCATCTTCTGGGTCTTCACCACCGGAGAGTGGAAGCAGTACATTCCTACCAGCAAAAAGCTCTGGGAAGTCGTGCGCTACTACACCTCCGGCATCTTCCAGGGAAAACCCCACCCTGTGCAGAAGACCAAAGAAGCCAAACACAACCCGTTGCAGCGGCTGACCTACCTGGCGCTCACCGCAGTGCTGCTCACCCTGCAGATGGGCACCGGCCTTCTCTACTATCTCTATAACGACTGGGCCGTGTGGGGACTCACCTTCCTCGGCTTGCGAACCATTGCCCTCATCCACCTGGCCTGCGCCTTCGGCATCCTCTCCTTTGTCATCATCCACATCTACATGACCACCACCGGCCACACCCTCACCAGCCACATCGCGGCCATGATCAGCGGCTGGGAAGAGGTGGACGAACACGAAGTCGCGGATTGGGAACGGGCCGCCCGACGCTAGGCATCCTTGACACCCCCAGGGCCATGGCTATCCGTGGCCCTGATTTTTTTTCTGGAGGACTCTATGGGCATTTCCCGACGGACATTTTTTCAGTGGCTGGGGGCGAGCGCCGCGCTCTCGATGCTTCCTGGGACCAGCGAGGCCGCAGCAGCCGGAGAAGAACTCGCCACCATGCTCGACCTCTCTCGATGCGTGGGATGCGGCTCCTGCGTGGAGGCCTGCCGGGAGGCCAACCAAGCCAAATATCCCCGCCCTACCCAACCCTTCCCCAAGATGTACCCCCAAGGCCGGGTGCAGGTGGCGGATTGGTCCGAACGGCGCCAGGTGGACGACCGGCTCACGCCGTACAATTGGCTTTTCATCCAAACCGCCACCGGAACCTATAACGATCAGCCCTTTGAAATCCACATCCCCCGCAGGTGCCTGCACTGTACCAATCCCCCTTGCGCCAATCTGTGCCCGTGGGGTGCGGCCTTCAAGCAGGCCAATGGCATTGTGCGCATCAATGACCAGATCTGCCTCGGCGGCGCCAAGTGCAAAGCGGTGTGCCCCTGGCATATTCCCGAGCGCCAAACCGGCGTGGGGCTCTATCTCGACATCCTTCCTGCCTACGCCGGCAACGGGGTCATGTACAAATGCGACCGCTGCTGGAACCGCATTGCCGAAGGCGCGCTCCCGGCCTGTATCGAAGCCTGTCCCTACGACGTGCAAACCATCGGTCCCCGACAGGCCATTGTGGAAAAAGCGCACCAACTGGCCGAGTCCATGCATGGATTCCTCTACGGCGAGCACGAAAACGGCGGCACCAATACCATCTATGTCTCTCCAGTGCCCTTTGATGTACTCAATGCCGCCATCGCCACCGGACCAGGACGGCCCCACCTGCAGTCCGTGCCCAACCCGTTCCATGAGGAAGAACGCCTGACACGCGCCATCCTTGCCGCCCCCCTCGCCGGGATTGCCGCAGGCGCCCTGCAGATCCTGCGCGCCACCAAGGAGGATTCTCATGAAGACAAGTAACCCAGGGACTGCGCCGCAAGCCGCCATGTCTACGCCGCCCGCGTGGCAGCGGCGCTTGGCAGCGGCCGTTGTCTTCGGTCTGCTGTTTACTGGGCTGGCCCAGATGCCCATTTTCAAACGCTACTACCTGGCGGACGTGCCGGGCTTTGCCTGGACTGCGGACTTTTACGCCACCCACCGCATGCACTACGCGCTCGCCGCACTGCTGCTCTTCTGGTTGAGCTACCGGGCTACCTTTGCCCTTGCGGCGTGGCGCCGCGGATGGCGGCCCCGCCGGGCCACCGTGCTCAAGGCCGCCCTCTGGCTCGGCATCGTGGCTACGGGACTCGCCCGGGTAGCCAAGAACACCCCGGGGTTCTTTTTCTCGCCGACGACCACGATGCTTCTGGACTGGCTCCACCTCGCCCTGCCCTTTGTCCTCGCGCCGGTGGCGCTGTTGGCTCGGCGAAACAGGAGATAAAAAAAATCCGCACCCTCGGAAAAGAGTGCGGATTTTTTTCCAAGGCTCCCGCGCCCGTTGGCAGGGAGCCCATTTTTTACCAGTTGGCGTCGGAGAAGGGGTCCGCAGCACCGCCGGAGAAACCGAAGTCCGAACCAGCCTCGGCCTGGGCCGGAGCACCCGCGGCCTCGCCGCCTGCAGCCGGAGCCGCGGCAGCCGCCGCGCCAGCCACGCCGGCCACGACCACACCGGTCTTCTTCACTTCTTCCACCTGCTTGAGGAGCTCTTCCAGCTTGGCGGTGAACTCAGCAACCCGCGCCTCGGTAGTGACGAACAGCTTCTCGGCCTCGCCCTTCTTCTCGCTTTCGTACTCCTTCACCTTGGCCTGCAGCTTGGCGATCTCGGCGTCCTTGGCAGCTACCGTGGACTGCAGATCCGCAATTTTCGCCTCCGCAGCAGCAATCTTGGCGGCAAAGCCTTCCAGCTTCTCGAACACCGCGTCCACTTCAGCCTTGGCGCGCACCGGCATGGGCGCCACCGACACCGACTGACCCAGCTCCACCATCTGTCCCTTGGACATCTTGGTGAGTTCCGGGTGCTGCTCATAAATCCACGCCTTGGCCAGAGCCGCGGCAAAGGGAGCGAACTCGGCAGCGAGCTCCCGCTGCACGAGGTAGCTCAGCATTTCATTCACCTGATCATTGGCCTCGCCTTTGATGTAGGCCACAAAGGTCTCCATGGGAAAAATCTTCCGGGCTTCCGACATGATGCGTCCTCCTCTTGATTAAATGACAAAGACTTTCTCGTCCTCGATGAGTTTTTCGCCAATGGGCAGACGGCCCACGTACCGCGCATAGATGAGCGCGGTGGTCCGGTACACCAAATGGCCCAGCTTGGACCACGGCAGATAGGCAATGAGCATGAAGATGCTCACCAGATGCAGGTAGTAGGTGAAGAAGGCAAGCGGGGCCACGGCGGCCAGACGGAACACCTCCGAGCCAATACCTGTCAGCGTCACCGCCCAGATCACCCCCAAGAGATACCAATCATAGTAGTTGGAGCGGCTCTTGCGACGCTCGAGATTGAGGCGACGGCGGGTAAGCAAGGTAAGACCGGTCAAAAGCAGCACTGCCCCCACATTGGCCAGGATCTTCACCGGGCTCCACAAAGGCATGGGGGTGTGCCCAATGGGCTCCAAGAAGTGCACGATCTTACCGCCCCAATGGGCCACGGCCACGATGGAGGTGACGATGAAGCAGGCCACAAAGCCGTAGAACAAGAGCAAATGGCCTTTGACCCGCTCCTCATCCGCAGGCTCGTCGATGCAATCTTTGAAGCGCGTATGCTGGAGCACCTCATACTTGATGGCATCGATGATGGCCTCTTTGATGGTGGGCTTTTTGTAGCCGATGACAAAGGTGTCCGTCACCGTGCTCTTGAACCCCTCGATAAGGTTGCGGACCCCCACGGCAAAGCAGATGAGCACAAAAAGGGCGGTGAGGCCGAAGATGGGATCGATGGTGAAATCGCCGGGGAAGAGGTTCCCGTACACGATCTTGCCTTCCTCCGTCACCGGGAAGAAGCTCCCCACCATGGCGGCGCGGATCATCCAGACGATGCCGAAGATGACCGCCGGGATGCCTGCCAGGATCGGCAGATGCTTGGGCGAGCTCATCCACTCCCCGATGATGGCCGGCGGCACCAGCTTGCGGTAGGTCATGTTGCGCAAGGCAGCGAGCAGGTCACCGGGTTTGGCCCCGCGAGGACACAGATCCGAACAGGTGCCGCAATTGTGGCACAGCCAGATGTCGATGTCGTTCAAGAGCTTGTCTTTGAGCCCCCACTGCGCCCAGATCATCTCTTTGCGCGGGTAGGGGTTATCCGCAGGAGACATGGGGCAGGCTACCGAGCACGTGGCGCACTGGTAGCACTTCTTGAGGTCCTCGCCTCCCACCTCCTGCAATTCCTTGACGAATTGCACATTGGGTTCGATGCGTACCGTTTTGGACATGCAAGCCTCCTAGTAGCCCTTGAACGGGTTGGGACCGAGCTTCATGATATCACTCACGAACTTATCAATCAGTTCGGGGACGATGGCGTAGTCGTCAATGGCCACCTGAAGCTGCTGCACGCGCTCGGTCTCGATGCCCAACTTGCCCAGGGTCTCACCGATGTTGGCCATGCGGCGGTTACACAACTCCGAACCCTTGACGAAGTGGCATTGGTAGTCCTCGCCGTACTTACAACCAAGAAGCAGGCAGCCGTCGGTGCCTTTGGACATGGCGTCCGCGATCCAGATGGTGTTCACGGAGCCAAGGCAGCGCACCGGGATGATGCGCACGTACGGGCTCCAGGATTTCCCCTGCAGGGCAGCGATATCCAGGGCCGGGTAGGCGTCGTTCTCGCAGGCCAGGATGAGGAAACGCGGGCCGCCGGTCTCGATGTCGTCCGGCACATCCACCTGTTTGATCATGGAGCCGATCTGATCGATGTTGTAGTTGTCAAAGGAGATGACGCGCTCGGGACATGCGCCCATGCAGGTGCCGCAGCGCCGACACCGGGAGGTATTGGGCATGGGATTGCCCTTTTCGTCCTCATCCAAGGCGCCGAAGGGACATTCCTCAGTGCAACGCTTACACTGGGTACAACGCAGCAGATTGAACTTGGGGAAGGACAGGTCGCCCGAACGCGGGTGCACCGCCATGCCGCGATTGGCGGACTCCAGGCACTGCACCGCCTTGAGGGCCGCACCGGCAGCATCGGTCTCGGTCAGGGCCAAGGTCATGGGCTGCCGCACCGCGCCGGCAGCATAGATGCCGGTGCGCCGCGTCTCGTACGGGAAGCAGATATAGTTGGAGTCGGCGTAGCCGCTGAAGAGCTGCAGATCCGGGAAGGCCGGCCCCTGGCGGTATTTGAGGTTGAGCACCGGCTCCAAGGCCGTGGTGGGCACCATGCCTGTGGGGACCACCACCAGATCGGCCTCGATCTCCACCTTGGCGCCCAAAAGGGTGTCCTCCAAGACCACCACCACATCGCCGTCGCCGCCATCACGCACTTCGCGCACGATGCCCTTGGTCATCATGATACCCGGATCATTCTGGGCGGCTTTGTAGTACAGCTCGTTCACCCCCGGCACCATCATGTGCTCGTAGACGATCATGGCGATGCTCTCGGGCAAAAACTCCCGCACATACCCGGCCTGCTTGAGGGCCGTGAGCGAGGTCAACTCCGAGGTAAAGGGCAAATGCTTGTAGGTGAGCTGCTTGACGAAGTTGGTCTTGGGCGCGTCACTTTCTTCTTTGCTTTCAGCCTTCTTGGCCGCCGCCTCTGCTTCGGCGCGCTCTTTTTCCGCAAACGGCGCCAGGGCCTCACCAAAGCCCAAGAGGAAAAGCACCTTTTGAGGCTTGGCGCCGTCGGACTTGCGCACAATGGCGCCCGCCTTGGCCATGGCCTCGAATTCCCAGGCCGTGACCACGTTCTTGAGGCGACCATACCCCAAGGGCTTGAGGTAGCTGGCATCCAGCGGCGTCCAGCCCGTGGCCAGCACCACTGCGCCGACTTCTTCGGTGCGCTCCGCGCCGTCCACGGCGATGGTGGCCGTGTACTGCCCCGGCGCACCGGCCAAGGACTTGAGCTGGGCACCAAGCAGTACCGTGATGTTCTCACTGGCCTGCACTGCCGCGATCTTCTTCTCCACCCCGGTGGGCTGTGCCTGCGTGTACGGGGGGGTCAGCGGGATGGTCTTATACATCTCCGCCGCCGCGCCGCCGAGGTGGTCCTTCTTTTCCACCAGGACCACTTCATAGCCCAACGAGGCCACATCCAGGGCCGCCGTCAGGCCGGCAAAGCCGCCGCCCACGACCAATACGCGGCGCACCGCTTCGATCTCGCCGCCTCCCGGCTGGGTCGCCTTCTGGAGCTTGACCACGCCCATGTTCACATAGTCGGTGGCCATCTTCTGCAAGAGTTCCGGAGTGGCGCCCGGAACCACGGGCTGGCCTTTGGGGTCCTGATAACACAAAACGCATTGCTCCCGCAGGTTCACCCGTTCCACGAGCACACCAGGGAAGCGATAGATGTCCCAATCCACACGCGGAGAAGAGCCACAAATGCACACGCCGTCCACGGTCCCGGCGTCGATATCGGCCTGAATCATGGCCCGCCCTTCGTCCGAGGCAAGCTGCGGGTGCGACTTCACCACAGGACAGGTGGCGCCCCACTTGGCACGCACGCCATCCATGAGGGCGGCGAGATCCAGGGCTCCCCCCAGCGAGGCTTCATCAAAATATACACCAATTTTTTCAGCCATGGTCTACCTCCCTCTCACCGTCTGGATCGCCTTCATGGCTGCAGCCGTGGCGGACTGGGCCGTCTTCATGACATCCAACGGCTGTTTGGCGCAGCCAGCCACGAAAATCCCTTGGTCCTCACCGTTCACAATGAACCCTTCCTCGTCCACCGTCACGTCCAGAGGCAGTTTCTGGGCGGCAAGGCTCGGCTGCATGCCCGTGGCCAAGACCACCAAATCAAAGCGCTCCACCGACTTGGCGCCGGTCACGGCATCTTCCACCGTCACCCAGACGTCATCCCCTGCCTTATCCTGGGCCACGGCCGCCACCTTGCCTTTGATGGCGTGGATCTTGGGATCCGCCAAGACTTTTTCGGCAAAGGACTCATAGCGGCCAGGGGTGCGCAGGTCGATGTAAAACACCGTGATATCCGCATCCGGATACTGCTCGCGGACGTACTGCGCCTGCTTGAGCGATGCCATGCAGCAGATGTACGAGCAGAACGACAGATGATTTTCATCCCGGGAGCCTGCGCACTGCACGAACGCGACCTTCTTCGGCGCACGCCCATCCGAGGGACGCAGAATCTTGCCCTGGGTCGGCCCGTAGGGGGACGCCAGACGCTCCATCTGCATGTTGGAAATGCAGTTCTTCACCGTTCCGGCACCGAGATTGGTGAGACGGGTGACATCATAGGGCTGCCAACCTGTGGCCACCACAATGGCGCCCACCTGGAGCGGGATGAGGCGCTCCTCTTCCGTCAAGTTGACATGCGGACACGCCGACAACGCGCTCTTGTCCGCATCCGTCAGACACGCCTTGTCCACCACGTACCGCTGCGGGAACGCAAAGGGTACGTCCAGATACAGGCCCTTGCGGCGGGCCAGGCCGAATTCAAATTCACTCACGACCTCGCCGGACAGCCCCTTGGCCACGGCGCTCAAGTCCACACTATTGGGGGCCGTGTGGCGCGGGCGCACCCGTACCGTAGCCGTATAGTTGCCTTTGGAGCCTTCTACCTTGACCACTTCAGCCAACGTGAAAAATTTGACCAGCGGATTGTTTTTGATGCGCTGGTACTGGATCTCCAGACCACAGGATGGCGGACAAAGCTTGGGAAAGTACTTATTGAGTTGCATGACCCGTCCGCCCAAGTACGGAGACTTTTCCACGAGATAGACTTCGTGGCCCAGCTCCGCGGCTTCCAGGGCGGCGGTCATCCCCGCGAACCCGCCACCGATGACAAGTATGCTGGTATTCGCCATTACATTCCTCCCAGGACAACGTTGAAGGCCATAAAATGAATAGAATGGCCCAAGCATGATCTATAACAACCTTCACGATCCGTTACAGATCATACAGAGACCATTCTATTGCCGCGAAAGAAAAGGCTGCGGGGCGAGCCCCGCAGCCTTTCGTGGCCCATGAACTAGTCAGGGATGATCTGGTAGTAGTGTCTCTTGAAGACAGTGGTCTCACCGGTCTTCGGATCGTACTTGGAGTTGACGAAGCACTTCCACTTGGAGTCATCGATGCCCATGAAGTCGGCACGATAGTAGAAGCCGGGGTAACGGCTTTCCTGACGGAAGCGGATGTGCTGCATGTGCAGGCGCACGGTCCACAGACGGTGGTACTGTTCCCAGCAGCGCAAAAGCTCGTGCAGGTCGCGAGCAGCCAGCTTCTTGGAATCTTCCTCGAGCATGTCGAGCAGGGCGAAACCGGTGTCGAGCAGCTTCTCGGAGGTGGTGTACAGAGTGGCCACGCCGCCGCCGTATTCATCGGTGGCCTTGATGAGGCGCATCATGAAGTTGTGCGGGGTAATGTAGTTGGGGTTGACCACCGGATCCGTGGAAGCACCCTTGTACTGCTCGTAGGTGTACCAGGGCTGATAGATCTCTTTCTTCAGGGCTTCGGCATCGAGCTGCAGGGTGGGCTTGAAGTCCTTGTGGTCCACGCACCAGCGCACCATCTGCTTGCCCACGATACGGCCCTCGGCGTGCGAACCCGAGGAGAACTTGTGACCAGAAGCGCCCACGCCGTCAGCGCAGGTGAACAGGCCGTTGACCGTGGTCATACGGTTGTACACCTTGCCGTTGTCCGCACGGACCTTGTACTCTTCCGGCACCCATTCCTCGTCCGGACCCGACACCCAGATGCCGCAGCAGCCGGAGTGGGAACCCAGCAGATAGGGCTCGGTGGGCATGATCTCGGAGCCGCGCTCCTCGGGCTTGATGTTCATACAAGCCCACAGGTTGGCCTGGCCCACGCACATGTCGAGGAAGTCTTCCCACGCTTCGGACTCCAGGTGCTTCTGCTCCTTGGGAGTCAGCTCTTTGAAGGTGGTCTGCAGGGCAGTGGCGGTGTCCATGTAGATGGGACCACGGCCTTCACGCATCTCGCGCAGCATCATGTGGTTGCGCAGACAGGTGGGGATGACCTGACCCTTGGCGTAGCCGCGATCCTCGTAGGGCTTGAGCATGGCGCGGTTGGTGACGCAGTAGTCCTCGCCCTTGGCGTTGGTGGCCTTGGCCTTGAAGAGCAAGAACCAGGCACCCACCGGACCGTAACCGTCCTTGAAGCGAGCCGGGACGAAACGGTTTTCCATCATGGTCATCTCAGCGCCCACCTGCGCACACATGGTGTAGGTGGAGCCAGCGTTCCACACCGGGTACCAGGCGCGGCCCATACCTTCACCCGTGGAGCGGGGACGGTACACGTTCACCGCACCGCCGCAGGCGCAGCAGATGGCGTTGGCCTTGATGACATACACTTTGTTCTCGCGCACCGAGAAGCCCACGGCGCCAGCGATGCGGTTCTCCACCTTGGCGTCCAAGAGCAGCTTCACGATGAAGACACGCTCCATGTAGCGATCTTCGCCCAGGGCCTTCTTGGCGGCCTCGGCCACGATGCACTTGTAGGACTCACCGTTGATCATGATCTGCCAACGGCCGGAGCGCACCGGCTCGTCGCCCTTGCGCAGCGAAAAGCCCTGTTTCTTGGCCTCGGCGCCGTCCAGGTTCTTGCCGTCCTTCTTGATCCAGCAGGGCAGGCCCCACTCTTCGAACAGATGGACGGAATCATCCACGTGGCGGCCCAGGTCGAAGATCAGGTCTTCACGCACCAGGCCCATGAGGTCGGTACGCACCATGCGCACGTAGTCATCGGGCTCGTTCTTGCCGAGGTAGGTATTGATGGCGGACAGACCCTGGGCCACCGCGCCGGAACGCTCCAGGGCAGCCTTATCCACCAAAAGCACACGCACACCGTGCTTGTCCGCCCAGCGGCAGGCCTCGTAAGCCACGCCGCAAGCGCCCATACCACCGCCCACGATAAGGGCATCGGTTTCCAGTTCCACGAGCTCCGGCTCGGCCAGGGGCAAACCTTTTACAGGATCTTTCACAGGAATCTGAGGCATATGTTCCTCCTGAATATCGTACGTTGGTCAATAGGCCCAAACTTAGGCAACGGCAGACTTGAAGACCTGCTTCAGATCGGCCTCGGCCACCTCGAACTTCTTGCCCAGAACAGCCTGGGGCTTCTTCAGCGCGGTCTCGGTGAACAGCAACTCGTCATCCAGGTTGCCGGGCTCAGGCTTGCCAGCGTAGGGATCAATGGAGCCTTCAGGAGTCGTACGGATGGGGAACTTGAAGCGCTTGACCTCGCCCGAACGGAACTGCACCGTCCACATGATGTCTTCGGCGCTCCGCAGCGGGATCGAGGTGCCGCCCATGGGCGCGAAGTCCGCGTACGGACGAGCCGTAATGGCGCCCTGAGGACAAATCTTCACGCAGGAGTAGCACTCCCAGCAGGCGGAAGGCTCCTGGTTGTAGGCACGCATTTCCACCGGATCCAAGATCATCAGATCGTTGGGGCAGATGTACATGCAAGCCGTCTTTTCACCGCCCTTGCACCCATCACACTTTGCCGGATCAACAAAGGTTGGCATAATTCCTCCAGTCACTAGATTTGTTTGGAAAAAAGACCCAAACCACACAGGCAGGCGCGTTGCGCTTGTGAATCTTTTACCAACGTTTCCCGCCCGCTGTCAAGGTATTGCGAATTGACGGGGCTCGGGACACCGCCCCGAGCCCAAAAACCCACACGGCTTATTTCATGACGCTGCCGTCGGCAGCACGCTGCATCTTGATCTCCACCTTCTCGGTGAGGCCTTCGTAGTATTCGCGCAGGATGGCCAGGACTTCGTCGCGGCCGAAGTGATCCGGAACCGGAGCGCCTTCGGACAGGGCCTTGCGCAGCTTGGTGCCCGACAGGATGACGCGGTCTTCCTTGGTGTGCGGGCAGGTGCGCAGGGAGGCCATGCCGTCGCACTTGTAGCAGTAGAAGGTCCAGTCGATCTTCATGGGCTGGGTGATGAGGTCCTTGCCCGGGCCGAGGTTCTTGGGAATGCGGTCGAAGATCTCCTGGGCCTCGAACATGCCGTAGAAGTCGCCCACGCCGGCATGGTCACGGCCGATGAGCATGTCGCTCACGCCGTAGTTCTGGCGGAAGGTGGCATGGAGCAGGGCTTCGCGGGGACCGGCGTAGCGCATATCCAGCGGATAGCCGCCCTGCACCACATTGGCCTTCACGAAGTACTTGTCGATGAGGGTGTCGATGCACTTGATGCGCACTTCCGCCGGAATGTCACCAGGCTTGAGGTTGCCCACCAAGGAGTGGATGAACACGCCGTCGCACACTTCCACGGCGATCTTGGCCAGGTACTCGTGGGAGCGGTGCATGGGGTTGCGCAGCTGCAGGGCGGCCACACGGCTCCATCCGCGCTCTTCGAAGATGGCGCGGGACTCGGCCGGGGTCATGTAGCAGCCGGGGAAACGCTCGCGATAGTCGCCCTCGGAGAGGACCTTCACCGGGCCAGCCACGTTGTACTTCTTCTGGGCCATGACCATCTGCACGCCAGGATGATCGTCCAGCGCCACGGACCAGAACTTGTCGTCCGCGGAATCCGGACCCTGGCCCTTGTAGACCTTCTCGCATTCCCACTTCTTGTCGGCCTCGGTCATTTCGTACACTTCGGTCACCTTCATGGTGGCCATGTACACGCCCTTCTTGGGATCGAACAGGGCGATCTCCTCGCCGACCTTCACCTCTTCGTCGGTGTCCAGGGTCACAGGCACCGGCCAGAAGGTGCCGTCCGCCAGGGTGAAGTTCTCACACACCGACTTCCAGTCCGCGCGGGTCATGAACCCATTCAGGGGGCTGAAGCCGCCAATACCCATCATGATGAGGTCGCCCTTGACGCGAGGGCTGATCTCGATCTTCTTGAGGGTCTTGGCCTTTTCCAACTCGGCCTGAAGCTCGGCGCCCTGAAGCAGGCAGCACACCAATCCCTTTCCACCATGGGGGGGTACGAGAGCCATAACGCGATTACCTCCTCGGATAATTTGTTTCGATTTTCACAAAATACTGCTGGGCGAGACCTTTGCTCCCAGAGGCGGGGGATGTCAACCCTTTTGTGATTTTTTTATCAACCTCCTCAAAACACCGAGCATTGACCCCAGACGCGCTCCCGGCCTACACGTCCCTCCCAGGAGGTCGTATGCCCAACCGTATCGATCTGGCCCAATTTGCGCAGATCAAGGAACGCTTACGCAGCATTCTCCACGCCATGAGCGAGGTCATCGTCTCCCTCTCCCCGCAGGGAGAACTCCGGTACGTCACTCCTGCGGTGGAAGCGCTTTTCGGCATCCCCATGCGCGATGTCACCTCCATCGAGAATCTGTTCGCCCTCGTCCACCCGGAGGATCGGGAGGCCGTACGGCACTACTATGCCGCTGTCATGGACAACGAATTCGATGAGATGGAGTACCGCATCGTCACCCCCGCAGGCCAAACCAAATGGGTGCACGACGAGGGGCATACTGCGTATTGTCCAGACCAGATGGGGCAGCGCATCGACCACGTCCTGCGGGATGTCACGGCCCGACGCCAAGCCATGGACGCGCTCGCCAGCAGCGAAGCGCGCTACCGCGACTTCTTCCACTCCACCCATGACATGGCCTACTCGGTGCGTCCAGATGGGGTTTTTCTCGACATCAACGAAGCCGGGGCCCACATGCTGGGATTCTGCAGCCGCGACGAGGCCCTGGGCGCCAACATCCGAGACTTTTACGAAGACCCCGCCGAACGGGAGCGCATCCTTGCGGAAATCCAGGCGCACGGGGCCGTGCATGGCCGCCATGTGCGCATGAAGACCCGCGACGGCCGCATCATCGAAGTCGACCTCACCGCCCGCGCCAAACGCAACCCGCAGGGGGTCATCGTCAGCTACGAAGGCATTATAACCAATATTACCGAGCTATTGGAAAACCAGCGCAACCAAGTCCTTCGCCAGGCAGCGGGCAGTGTGTGCCACTACCTCAACACCCACCTCATGCAGATCCTCGCGGCCAAAGACGGCATCCTCGAAGAGATCGAATCCTCAGCCGATCCGGCCGCACTGCGTCAGGCCATCCGCGCGTATTGCCAAGATTTAGAAGCAGCCTGCGCCAAGATCACCGCCGTCACCCGGGCGTTCAACTCCGCCTTTTTGACCTACAAGGAAGAACCCTACCTGGACCATGCCATCATCGCCATTTTCGACTCCCTCAAGTCCGAGACAGCATGTCCGCCACCCAAATCCTCAGCCTAGCGCTCTTTGCCCTCCCGAGCCTCGCCTCCGCGGGGCACGCCCTCCTGACCAAGCGCGACTCCCGCTCTGCCCTGGGCTGGATCGCCGTATGCATCACCTTTCCCCTTGCCGGCCCACTGCTCTACCTGCTCTTTGGCATCAACCGCATCCGCCGCAGCGCCCAGCGCATGCGTCAGGCGCACGCCCACGGCCTCTCTCCCTATCCGTCCCATGCCGATGGTGCCGGCCTTCCTGACTCCGCGCTCCATCCCCGCCGCTTACGCCTGGCCCGTATCGGCTCCTCGCTCCTCGACACGCCGCTGGCCGGCGGCAATTGCGTCCACATCCTGCACGACGGCGACGAGGCCTATCCCGCCATGCTCGCAGCCATCGATCAGGCCGAACGCTGCGTGTACCTTGCCTCCTATATTTTTGCTGCGGACACCGTTGGGCACCGCTTTGCCCAGTCGCTCCTCGACGCCCAGCGCCGCGGGGTTGACGTGCGGGTCATTGTGGACGGTGTCGGAGAACTCTATGGCTGGCCGTCCATCCTCCCGATCTTGCGACGCCATGGGGTCCCGGCGACTGGCTTCCTCCCGCCGCGGATCCTGCCGCCGGAAATCCACCTCAACCTGCGCAATCACCGCAAAATCCTTTTCGTGGACGGGCATACCGCCTTCACCGGCGGCATGAACATCAGCGAGCGCAACGTGCGCCGTAACGGGCATCTCGCCATCACCGACATCCACTTCCGCATCCAAGGACCAGCGGCACGCCAATTGGGACACGCCTTTGTCCAGGACTGGTTCCTCGCCACCCAGGAACATCTCCCCCTCCCCCCAGCCACCGCCGACATGGTGGGAGACAGCGTCTGCCGGGCAGTGGCATCCGGTCCGGACCAAACCATGGACGTCCTCCTCGAGCTCTGGGCCGGCCTGATCTGTGCGGCGCGCAAACATATCCGCATCATGACCCCATATTTCCTGCCGCCGCGAGAAATCTTCGGGGCTCTGCACGCCGCCCGCTTACGCGGCGTCGATGTGGAGGTCTTTCTCCCTGCCCATTGCAACATCCCTTTCGTCGCCTGGGCAACGAGCCATGTCCTGGAGGGGCTCCTCAGGCGCGGGGTCCAATGCTACCACGTCCCGGATCCTTTCTGCCATGCCAAGCTCTTTCTCGTGGACGACGACTACGCCCATGTGGGCTCCGCCAACTGGGATTGCCGCAGCCTGGCGCTCAACTTCGAGTTGGGACTGGAAATCTTCGACCCCGAAATCTGCGCCCGCCTCCACCGCCAGCTCGATACTGTGCGCCGCGGCAGTCAGCGGGTCACGGCCGAAGACCTCCGATCCCGTCCCCTGCCGATACGCATGCGCGACGCCTTCTTTTGGCTTTTCGGCCCCTACCTCTAAACATCTACCTCCATTTCCGCTGGTTGACACTTCCGGCCAAAAGCTTCTAGGAGAACCCATCATTTTGGAAGGACTCTCCCCAAAGAGGCTCGTATGGCACCTTCGATTCCCTGCCCGCAATGCGGCCATGTCCAAGAGTTCACACCTCATCCGGACAACAACGCGGAACGCACTATGATTTGCGGCCGCTGCCAGGCGCAGTTCCAGCCCACCGAAGATATGGCGTGCGCCCAATGGGACCAATACTGCCAAGAAACTCCGCTGCCTGCTGAGGTCTAATTGGGATATGGTTCTCGTTGTCACGAAATGTCGAGAATGTCCTTTTTATCGTCAGGAAGGAAGTGAGCGCATGTGCGTCATTGCCACGCCGCCCATGCGCCCTATCCTCACCGAAGAAACCGACCGACCTTCATGGTGCAAATTGCGCAAAGAACAAATTATCGTGCGGGATTTTCGCGACTGACCCCAACCATAAACCCATTGCCGCGCAAGAAAGCGACGCTGGCATTTTGCATCATTGACAAAAAAAATCCTTCCCTCTAGGGAAGTTGTGAGTACGTCCTTTTCCAAAAGGAACCATCCGCAACATATCAAGGAGGATCGCTATGGCAACAGTGGAATTCAAAGGCAAAACATTTGAAATCGACGAGGACGGGTTCCTGCTCAAGTTCGAGGACTGGTGTCCGGAGTGGGTGGAGTACGTGAAGGAGAGCGAAGGCATTTCTGAGCTCACCCCGGCCCATCAGGAAATCATCGACTTCCTGCAGGATTACTACAAGAAGAATGGCATTGCCCCGATGGTGCGGATCCTGTCCAAGTCCACGGGCTACAAGCTGAAACAGATCTACGAGCTGTTCCCCTCTGGCCCGGGCAAAGGCGCCTGCAAAATGGCTGGCCTGCCCAAGCCCACTGGCTGCGTATAAGCGCTCTTGCTTGACGCTCCGCAAACGCCCTGGGCCTCCCCCCAGGGCGTTTGTTTTTGGGGCGTCTTCACGCACCCCTCGCCTCCGCGGTACGACCGTAGAGCTGCGCGAGTTCGCGCATGCGGGAGGCCAAACGCGGCGAGCACGCATCGGCCGGAGCGCACCACGCCCAATTGCCGTACGCCACTCCTGGGGTATTGAAACGCGCCGCACTCCCCAGGCCGAGATAGTCCTGCAAAGGCACCACCGCCCAACGTGCCCGACTCAGTAAGGCAAGGCGAATAAGGGCATCGGCCACCGTCTCCGCCTGCACCGGCCGACCCCAATAGGCCTCCACATGGGCCCGCACCTCTGGCCCGGCCTCGTGCTCCCACCATCCGCGCACGGTATTGTTGTCATGCGTCCCGGTATAGGCCACGGCCTGCTCGGGGATCTGGTGCGGCAGATACGGATTCTCCGCTCCGCCGCCAAATGCGAACTGGAGCACGCGCATCCCCGGAAGCCCGAGACTCTCCATGAGCGCGCGCACGTCTTCCGTGATCACGCCCAAGTCCTCGGCCACGAGCCAGAGGTCCGGCACCTGCGCCCGCACGGCATCAAAGAGCGGTCTTCCTGGCCCCGGCACCCAGACCCCATTTTCCGCCGTGGGCTCGCAGGCCGGCACCTGCCAGTAGGCGCAAAAGCCCCGAAAGTGATCCAAGCGGATGGCATGCAACCGCCGGCGTTCATGCGCCAAACGCTGCACCCACCACGCGTAGCCCGTGCGCGCAAGGTGCTCCCAGTCGTAGACGGGGTTTCCCCACATCTGACCCGTGGCGCTGAAGTAATCCGGAGGCGCCCCCGCACTGAAAATGGGCCTCCCTTCGCGGTCGAGTTGGAAGATCTCCCTATGCGCCCAGACGTCACAGCTATCCAGGCTCACATAAATGGGGACGTCTCCCAGCACCACGATCCCCAGGCGTGCGGCGTACTCCAACACCTGGCGCCATTGCCGCGCGGCCAGGTACTGCACAAAGCGCTCCCGCTGGATCCAAAATCCCAGGCGTTGACGGGCAGCCTCCACGGCCTGGGGATGACGCAGACGAAGCGGTGCGTCCCATTGGTACCAGGGGGCGCCTTGCGTCTGACGCTTGAGAGCGGCAAACACCGCCCAGTCTTCCAGCCACGCGGCATGCTCCTGGCAAAAGGCAAGAAAATCCCTATCCTCGGAAAGCTTCGGCCAGGCGGCATCGTAAGCGGCGTCGAGCAAGGCCGTGCGCCAGGCCGCCTGCGCCGCGAAATCCACCCGCCCCTCTACGAGGACGGGTGGGGTACGCACATCCTGCGGCGAAAGCAGGCCATCGCGCACCAAAAGGTGGGGAGAAATCAAGAGCGGATTCCAGGCAAAGGCCGAATAGCCGCTATAGGGCGAATTGCCGGCCCCGGTGTTGGTAGGGGCAAGGGGGAGGATCTGCCATATCCCCTGCCCTGCCTCGGCCAGAAAATCGAGAAATGTCCGCGTACCTGGGCCGAAGTCTCCCATACCGCCCGGCCCAGGCAGGGCCGTCACATGCGCCAGGACCCCTGCTCGGCGACGCCCATCCATCATACCCCCGCCTCCCTACATCGCACCCCAATCCGGAGGACAACAGCCCTCGTGGCACAACACCACTGCTGCCAGCGGCGGCAAGGTCAAATGCACACCATACGGGAATTCCCGCACCGGCCCTTCCCACGCAGTCACCGCCCCGGCATTGCCCAGGTTCGAGCCTCCATACCACGCCGCATCGGAATTGAGCAGTTCCCGCCACACCCCCGGCCGAGGGACGCCCACGATGTATTCATGGCGCGGCACCGGCGTGGCGTTGAGCACCACCAAAACCTCGCGGCCTTCCTTGTCGCGCCGGAAGAAACTCACCACACTCTGCTCGGAATCAAAGCAGTTCTCCCACTGGAATCCCGCAGGATCGAAATCCACCTGATGCAGGGCCGGGAGCGCCCGGTACAGGCGGTTGAGGTGGCGGACAAAACGCTGCACCCCGCTATGAAAGGGAAACTCCAGCAGGACCCAATCCAATTGCTCGTCGTGGTTCCATTCCTGCCATTGCGCGATCTCCGCGCCCATGAAGAGGAGTTTTTTCCCCGGCAACGTGTACATGTAGGCCAAAAGCAGCCGCAACCCGGCCATCTTTTGCCAAATATCCCCAGGCAGCTTCCCTAAAAGCGATCCTTTGCCGTGCACCACTTCGTCATGGGAGAGGGGCAAGACGAAATTTTCGGTAAATGCGTACCAAATGGCAAAGGTGAGTTGATTATGATGGTATTTGCGGAAAATGGGGTCCAAAGACATATACCGAAGGGTATCGTGCATCCAGCCCATATTCCACTTGAGACCGAACCCAAGGCCTCCAAGGTAGACCGGGCGGGAGACCATGGGCCAGGCGGTGGATTCCTCAGCAATGGTCTGTACGTCAGGGAACTCTCCATAGACCAACGTATTGAGCGTGCGCAAAAGCTGAATCGCTTCGAGATTTTCCCGCCCACCATAGCGGTTGGGGACCCACTCGCCGGGTTTGCGCGAGTAGTCCAAATACAACATGGAGGCCACCCCATCCACACGCAAACCATCAATATGATATTCCCGCAGCCAATACAATGCGTTGGACAAAAGAAACCCAGCTACCTCATAGCGGCCATAGTTGAAAATGGCGCTTTTCCAGTCGGGATGAAATCCCTGGCGGGGATCGGCATGCTCGTAGAGGGCGGTGCCGTCAAACCACGCCAGACCATGGGCATCGGTAGGGAAATGTCCAGGCACCCAATCGAGGATGACCCCAATGCCTCGGCGGTGGAGATAATCCACCAAGTACATGAAGTCCTGAGGCGTTCCATAACGGCTGGTGGGTGCGAAATACCCCGTGGCCTGATATCCCCAGGACCCGTAAAAAGGATGCTCCGCCACCGGCAAAAGCTCGACGTGGGTAAAACCCATGGATGCCACGTAGTCCGCCAGTTCGTGGGCCATCTCCCGGTAGGAGAGCCAGCGTCCTCCAGGGCCGCGCCGCCACGAACCCAAGTGCACCTCATAGATGGCCATAGGGGCGTCCAGGGCATTGGCATAGCGCCGAGATTCCATCCACTGCCCATCCTCCCAGAAATGTCCGGCCAAAGGCCAGAGGATGGAGGCCGTGGCCGGCGGGGTCTCGGCATGCACGGCAAAGGGATCGGCCCGCAGCCCTTCGCCCCCAGGCCAGCAGATGCGGTACTTGTAGCGATGGCCTTGCCGGGCCTTGGGCACCCATCCTTCCCAAATACCTGTGCCATCCGGGCGCAGAGAAAGGGGGTTGGCCTCACCGTGCCAGTGATTGAAATCCCCAACCACGAACACCGCCGTGGCGTTGGGGGCCCATACGGCAAAGTGGGCGCCACTGCCGCCTTCCGCCAAATGTCCGCCTAAGAACTCGTAGAGCCGGGTGTGCCGTCCTTGCTTGAACAGGTAGACATCGAGCTCGGAAAAAGAACGCATAATCCTTCCACATTGATGATTGGAGATGATGTGGGTCGTGTACCTGGAGGCAAACGCAAGGGCAAGCGGCATAAAAAAAGGCGGCCGAAGCCGCCTTGAAATGCTGGAACAGGACTCGAGACTAGTGGTGCTCCAGGTGGCCGCCTTCCTTGATGCGGTACATAGCCGCCCACACGATAGCGGCCAAGTACACGAAGATCACCGTCACCCCGATAAAGCCCGCCACGGTGCTGTGCAGCATGTTCGTCACCAGTTCGCCGATCATATGCTCCTCCTCGTCGATATAGCTTCTGGCGAGGCAAACCCCAAGGCAGCCCAAAAGTCAAGATGCAAGCGGTTGGAATACGGTATTGCGCTCCACCGGGACAAAACCGGCACTGCGAATCGTCTCGAGCAGCTCTTCCATGGTCAGGGCCTGCGGGGTCGCGGCGCCGGCGGCGTGGCCGATGCGTTCGCCCAAGATCGTCCCGTCAAGGTCGTCAGCCCCTGCCCAGAGCGCCAACTGCGCCATCTTGACCCCCATGAATGCCCAATACGCCTTGATATGGGCAATGTTGTCGAGCACGAGACGCGAGATGGCCACCATGCGCAAGATATCTTCCCCTGTCGGCCCAGGGACGCCAAGTCCGGTGTTCTTGGGCTGGTACGGCAGAGGGATGAAACACACAAAACCCGGGGACTCATCCTCCAGGGCACGCAAGGCGGCCAAATGCGCGATGCGCTCGTGCCAGCCTTCCACATGGCCAAAGAGCATGGTGCAGTTGGTGGGCATGCCCATGCGGTGGGCCAGGGCGTGGATGGCCAGCCAGCGCTCGGCAGGGATCTTCTCCGGGCAGAGCTTTTGCCGCATGCGGGAATCGAAGACTTCTGCCCCGCCGCCAGGCAGCACGTCCAGCCCGGCCTGGCGCAAAAGTTCCAGCACCGCTTCCTCGGTCATCTTCCAGGTGTCGGCAAAGTAGGCGATTTCCACTGCAGTGAAGGCCTTGAGCGTGGCCTCGGGCCGCAGCTTTTTGCACAACCGCAACATTTCCAGATAATATTCCTGGGGAAGTTCGGGGTTGAGGCCGCCGACGATGTGGATTTCCCGAATAGGCTCGTGGAGACGCTCCCGCAGACGCTGAGCAATCTCTTCTAAGGACAGCGTCGTTCCCGCCGGGTCCCCCACCCGCTTGGAGTAGGCGCAAAAACGGCAGGCATTGCGGCACACATCGGTATAATTGATGTGCTGATTGGCGACGAAATACGCACGGTCTCCATGACGGGCGCGGCGCTGGCGCAAGGCCGCTTCGCCGAGATCATGCACCGAGGCGTGCAGGGCAAGCTCCAGGGCGAATTCCATATCGATGCGTTCACCCGGTCGCAGCGCACGCAAACGGCGCTGGGCCGCAGGGGAAAGCGACATACGTCCTCCCGAAATGCAAGGGGGCTGCGCCCAGGACGCAGCCCCCTCCTGGGTCATCACAGCATGACCAGATTATTCCTCGTCGCCAGACTCAGCGCTTTCCTCCAACTTCTGGCGGATCATATCCCCCACATTGATACCCGTGGAGCCTCCCACCTGCGTGGAACGGTACTCGGCACGGGGAGGTTTGCGCTCTTCCTTGAGGGAAAGGCCCAAGCGGCGCTCGTCCGCGCTCACATGGATGACCTTGGCCTCGATGGTCTCGCCTTCCTTGAAGACATCCTTGGGGGTTTTGCCTTTCTTCTTGCTCATCTCGCTCACGTGCACCAGGCCCTCGATGCCTTCCTCCACCTCCACGAACAGGCCAAAGTCCGTGATGTTGGTGATGGTGCCTGTCACCGTGGTACCCACGGGGTAGCGGGCAGGGACCGTGGACCACGGATCTTCCGTGAGCTGCTTGATGCCCAGGGTGAACTTTTCGTTGTCCTTGTCCACGGTGAGCACCTTGGCGCGCACGATGTCACCCACGTTGTAGAGCTCTCCGGGATGGCGGATCTTCTTGGTCCAGGAGAGATCCGAGACGTGGATGAGACCGTCGATGCCGTCCTCGATGCCGATAAAGAGACCGAACTCGGTGATATTCTTCACCGCAGCCTCCAGCACCGTGCCTTCGGGATATTTTTCGGCCACCAAATCCCACGGATTGGGGCTCACCTGCTTCATGCCCAGCGAGATGCGCTTGCGCTCCAAGTCCACCCCCAGGACCACCACGTCCACCTCATCGCCCACGCGCACCATCTGCGAGGGATGCCGCAGTTTCCGGGTCCAGGACATCTCGGAGATGTGCACCAGGCCTTCCACTCCAGGCTCCAGCTCCACAAAGGCGCCGTAGTCCACCAGGTTGGTGACCCGGCCGGAAAGCTTGGTGCCTTCGGGATATTTTTCCGCAATATTCTGCCACGGATCCGGCACCAGATGCTTGAGGCCCAAGGAGACCTTCTTTTCTTCGCGATCGAAGCTCAACACCTTGAGCTCCAGCTCGTCGCCGATCTGCACCATCTCGCGCGGGTGCTTCACCCGCTTCCAGGCCATATCCGTGATGTGCAGCAGGCCATCCAAGCCGCCCAGATCGATAAACGCGCCGTATTCGGTGATATTCTTCACCACGCCGCGCACAATCTGCCCCTCTTCCAAGGTCGAGAGAAGCTCGGCGCGCTTCCGATCGCGCTCCTCTTCCAGGATGACACGGCGGGACACGATGACATTGCTGCGCCGACGATTCACCTTGAGCACACGGAATGGGAAGTCACCGTCCACCAAGGCGTCCATGTCCGGAACAGGCCGCAAGTCCACATGCGAACCCGGCAAGAACGCTTCCAAGCCCTGGATGTCCACCACGTAGCCACCCTTGATGCGCCGCACGATCCGCCCCATGACAGTCTCGCCGCTTTCCATCACGCGCTCCAGCTCATCAAGCACCTGCATGCGCTTGGCTTTTTCCCGAGACAGCACGATGGTGCCTTCCCGTTCGCTCTTGCGCACCACATATACGTCCACCACATCGCCGACTTTTACAGCGATCTGGCCATGTTCCATGAATTCCGCGACAGGGATCTGTCCTTCCGATTTGAAATTGACGTCCACGAGCACGGCTGCGTCGTCAATCTTCACAACCTCGCCCTTGACGATGGTCCCTTCTTCGATCTCGCCGAAGTCGGAGTCGAGATAGTTTTCCAGCTGGGCTGCGAAATCCATCTCCATGGTTTCCTCGGGCTGGGTTGTGGTTGGTGTGGTGTGCATACGAGTTTACCCCCTAACAAAAAAAGAATTTCGTTTTCCCTAGCAAAGGCGCTCCTCCTTGACAAGCGCAAGACAACGCCACATTTTTCACAGTCCGTCCGCATCCATAGGCCTGAAATCGCACCCTTCTTCGTCCCCAGCATCTTCCGCCAACGTCACCAGATCGTAATCATGGGTGGCGTCCACCCGGGCGCGCACCATGGCCCCGGGCCGTACTTGAGGGCCACTCACGTACGCCACCCCGTCCACCTCCGGGGCCTGGAACCACGCCCGGCCCTCGAAAAGCCCAGGCCATTCGGCGCTGGGCTGATCCACAAGGATCTCCAACTCCTGATCCCGGAAACGGGCCAAATACCGACGGCTGATGCGCCGCTGCAAGGCCATGATCCGCCGCCGCCGACTCTGGCGCACCCGCGCTGGCACCTGCTGGTCCAAGGCAGCCGCCGGTGTGCCCTCTTCCGGAGAAAAGGCAAACACCCCCACGTGGGCGAGCTCCGCCTCGGCCACAAACGATTCCAGCGCCGCAAAATGCGCATCCGTCTCACCGGGGTATCCCACGATGAGCGAGGTCCGCAGGGCTGCCTGGGGAAAATAGCGCCGCACCCGCTCCACCACAGCGCGCGGATCTTGAGTACGAAAGGGCCGACCCATGGCGGCTAAAATCTCGGGATGGACATGCTGGAACGGGATGTCGAAGTACGGGAGCACCGGCGCCCCCAGGTCGCGCATGCCGGCCAAAAGCTCTTCCGTGAGCCCCGACGGATAGAGATACATGAGCCGCAGCCACGAGAGACCCGGCACACGCGCCAAGGCATCGAGCAACTGCGCCAGCCCCCGGCGCATGCCCAAATCCTGGCCGTAGGCGGTCAGATCCTGGGCAACGAGCACCAGCTCCCGCCGTCCTGCAGCCACGCAGGCCGAGGCCTCGGCCACCAATTCCTCCAGCGGACGGCTGCGCAAGCCCCCCCGAATGGACGGAATGGTGCAAAAACGGCAGCGATTGGAGCAGCCTTCCGCGACCTTCAGGTAGGCAAAGCTGGGTGGCGTGCTCACCACGCGGCCATCGGCGGCGGACTGCAGACCAAAGTGGCGCAAAATACGCTCCGGCAATTGGTGCTGCCCGGCGATGTCCACCACGAGATCCACCTCCGGCAGCTCTTGCTGCAACACGTGCGCGCCGTAGCGGGCCACGAGGCAACCGGTCACCACCACGAGCGGACGGGAAGGCGCCTGTTGCGCCACACGCACCATCTCCATGATGGTATCGAGAGATTCTTCCACCGCAGCCTGCAGAAATCCGCAGGTATTGACCAGCAGCACCTGGGCCGCTTCCGGGGATTGCGCCGGCTGGTAGTGCGCGCCAAGGCCGCCCAAAATCCGCTCGGTGTCCACACGGTTTTTGGGGCATCCCAAGCTCACCGTGGCGACACGAATCACACCGTCCATATTCGGATTCCTTCGTTGGCATCAAAAGTCACCCGCTGCGGGACGATCCCCAGACGGGCCAAAACCGGGGCATTGGCACGGCCATGCCCCCAAAGGTCTCCCTGCACCCAGCGCGGGGCGATCATCCGCTCCACGCGCCGCGCCCCCACGGCCCTCGTGAGCATCCGCGCCATGGCCACCGAGCGCGCCATATTGCCCAGCGCCGGATGCCACGGTCCTGCCTGCAGCAAAAACCCCGGCTGCGGGGCGAGCCCCACCCGAATGACCCGAATGCCGCGGCGCCACAACCGGGGCAACACCTCGGCCACAAGCTCCACCGTGGCCTGAAGCTCCCACGGACGGTAGCGGCCTTCGGCATGCAACCGGGCAAGGGGAGTGCCCCCAACCACCACGCAAGGGTAGATGCGCACGACCTTGGGGGCCGCAGCCAGGGTACGCTCCACGTCCTCCTGCCAGTGCGCTTGGGTGTGGCCCGGAAGCCCCGGCAAGAGCTGGATTCCCAGCCCCAAGCCGGCATCGTGTACCATCCGGCAGGCCGCGTGTGCCTGCGCGCCCGTGTATCCTCGGCCGCTTCGGGCAAGCACGGCGGAGTCGAAACTCTGCACCCCAAGCTCCACCACATCCACACCCCAGCGCCGCAAGCGCCCCAGGAGCTGCGGCGACACGGCATCCGGCCGCGTGGAGAGACGCACCTGCCCGCGTGCTCCCCAGGTATCCATGTGCCGCAGCACGCATTCGAGGACCTGCCGCTGGAGAGCCTCCGGCAAGGCAGTAAAACTGCCCCCGTAGAGGCCGACACTGGCAGGCCCCTGGACCTGCGAAAGGGCATGCTCCACGCGACCGAGGACATCGGCGCTCGACACCGGACGCTGCCCGGTCTGGGCGGCTTGATGGCAATACAGGCAGCGCTGCGGACAACCGGCAAAGGGGAGAAAGACCGGCACAAGCCGCAGGGGGAGAGGCCTGGGGGGGGCGGTGAGCACCTCAAAGCGACAAAAATTTCCCATGAACCCCTTGCAATGTCTTTTCTTTTCCACTATCCGACGACAACTCTCATGCCACCCGAGGAGGTCTTCGTCTCATGCCCACCCTCACCAAAGCAGAAATCATTGACGCCATTTATGAAAAATCCCGCCGTCACCGGGCGGAGATCAAAGGCCACGTGGACACCCTCATCGAACTCATGAAAGAAGGGATCAAAAAGGACGGCGCCCTTTTGGTGAGCGGTTTCGGCAAATTCGACGCCTACGCCAAAAATCCGCGCCGCGGCCGCAACCCGCAAACCAACGAGGCCATCATCCTTCCCGGCCGCAAGGTGGTGGTGTTCCGCATTTCCCGCAAGCTCCGCGCGGAGCTCAATCCGCAATGACAAAGCAGTCCGGGCTCTCCGGCAGGAAGCGCTCCCGCGCGGCCCGGGCTTGATCGAGCGTCGGGAAAGCGCCCACCTGCACCCGCCAGAAATGGACCCCGGCCACGTCCCCCTCGGTCACCCGGGTGCCGGGATATCCGCGTGCCATCAGCCGATCGCGCAGGCGGTAGGCATTGTCACGCACGGTAAACGCCCCATACTGCACGTAAAATGGCCCTTGAAAATAGATCGGGCCGCCCAAGGCGCGCAGATGCACCCGCGCGGTCCCCGGCCCCACCACCCCAAGGGTGCGGGCTGCGCTATAGGAAAGATCGATGACCCGATTGCCCACAAACGGGCCGCGGTCATTGACGCGGACCTCGGTGCTGCGGCCGTTGTCGAGGTTGGTGACGAGCAGGCGCGTATTCATGGGCAGGATCCGGTGCGCGGCCGTCATCTGGTACATGTCATAGATCTCGCCATTGGCCGTACGTTTGCCATGAAAATCCGGACCATACCACGAGGCCACCCCCACTTCCTCGTAGCCTTCCGCGGATTGGAGTGGATAATAGGTTTGGCCCATAACCGTATAGGGTTTACCGGTGCCGCCGTGCCCTTTCGGCGTCGATGGCGCGCTACTTCCCGACGGCCACGACGGCAGATAGCGACCGCCGCAGCCCGCCAGGAAAAGCATCAGGGCGAAAAGCGCCCAACCCGTCCACCTCACGGCACCCACTCTACCACCAAACGCACGCGTTCCGCCAAACGCCACTGCTGCACACCTTGCGGCAAAGGTTCCCCGCTCTCCAGCAAGCGACAGGACGCAAATGCTTCGCCTCGGTCGAGGACGTACGTGGCAAGAGTGTCGCCGCCTACTTGGATACCACGGGCCAAAAGGGGTTGCACGAGGTCTTGCGCCACAAAATTGAAGGGCCGCACCGTCACGGTCCCGGCCGCCACATCATGGGCGCGAAACGCCGTGGTGAGGTCGGCGCGAAAACGCTTGAGGGGGCTTTGGCGACGCAAGGCGATGCCAGCCAGGCCCGGCATGGTGCCGCTCAAGGCGACCTCATCCCCTGCGGCCACCTGGGTGGCTTCCCAGTCATCCACCGCCACCCCGTTGAGAAACAGCCCGGGGACGCGGTGGGTGGCGTACTCCACATCCAAGCCGAGATCTTCCAGAAGAAAATCGCGGACGGACTTGGGGGCCCCAAGCCATATCCCGACCCCCTGCCGCAGCAGTCCCGCAAAGGCAGGGGCTATGACTACCGGAGCCTGGACACGAATGGTCAAGGCGCTCGAATCCTGCGTCATAGATATCCTCCGTGGCAGTGCATCCATCTCGCGGCAACGGTTGCCCAAATACCCCCCAAACGCAAGCTCATCCTTGGCGTCTTTTCAGGCCGCCCTGCGGCCACAGCACAAGCCCCAGCCCCACGAGCACAAAGGGGATGCTCAAAAGCTGCCCCGTGGTCCACATCCCGGTCGCGTCCAGCGCGGCCTGGGGCATCTTCACGGTTTCCCAGACCATGCGCAGGCCAAAGACCAAAAGCAAAAAGAGCCCCAAAAGCCGCTCCCGCCACCATGGACGCCGGTAGAGCACGGCCAGAAGCATGCCGATCCCCAGATAGGTGGCAGCCTCGTAAAGCTGTACCGGATGACGGGCAACCCCATCCACCCGGGCAAACACCACCGCCCACGGCACCGTGGCAGGCTTACCCAAGATTTCGGAATTCCAGAAATTTCCCAACCGGATGCACGCGCCGCCCACCGCTGCGGGCAGAGGCAGCCGCCGCAGGACCCAGCCCACATCCACGCCCGGATCCCGCAGACGGGCAGCCCACACCCCCGCCACCAGGCCCACGGCGCCGCCATGGCTCGCCAGGCCGCCTTCCCAAATTTTGAGGATCTCCCACGGGTGCGCCAAATACCACTCCGGCTCGTAGAACAGGCAATGCCCCAAGCGGGCGCCCACCACCGTCCCCACGACGGCGAACGTCAATAGCCGCTCCAAAGGGGCGGGATCCCGCCCCTCGGCGCGGCTCATAACGACCATCATGTGATACCCTGCCACAAAGGCCAGGGCGAACAGGATCCCGTACCAGCGGATGGCCAGAGGCCCCACTTCCAATGCCACAGGATCCATGTCCCACACGAACATACCGATCTCAACACCCCATGCGGGCAACGGCCACGTCCATCACCGTCGCCACGTTTTCCTCGGTGACCGGGCTCTCGCCTTTGCGAAAGCCAAGGTCCTGCAGCTGGACATGCACCATGGAGGAAAATCCGGCTTCCTCGAGGGTCTTCCGGGCGCACTCCAAAGGGCAGCCGTCGATCACGAGGATTTTGTCCGCGGCCTGGGTAGTGGCCACAATACCGCTCACCCGACCGCCGATGCCCGCCAGACAATACATACGGCCCTTGCCCTGCCGGGTGAGGGCACGGGCCGCGGCATCAGCGAGGGCCCCCACGTCGGCCGCGCCGGAGCAGGCAAAGATCAAGGTCGGCGCCCCCTGACAGGAACATTGGCAGTTAGACATTTTTCGCCTCCTTGGCCAAAACGGTCTTCATCTCCTCCAGGCTCGGCACCTTGCCCACCATGAGGACCTTGCCATTGACCGCCAGTCCAGGGGTCATCATCACCCCAAAGGACATGATCTTGTTGATGTCCGTGATCTTTTCCAACTCATACGCAATTCCCAGGGCGTCCGCCGCCGCCTTGGCGGTCTCCGCCAACTTGATACACTTGGGACACCCGGTGCCGAGAATCTGAATGTGCGTCATTTCTGTTCCTCCTTCCCGCTCATGTGTCTATGCCTCTGGCCGCATTACGTCCAGAAGAGTCCAAAAGCCCATCCCGAAACCGTGGCCATGACCACGACCAAGCTCACGAAGACAACCGTCTTGCGCGCCCCCATGATGCTCCCGATGACGAGCATGTTCGGCAAACTCAAAGCCGGACCGGCCAACAGCAGGCTCAGGGCCGGCCCCTTGCCCATGCCCGCGCCAATGAGGCCTTGGACGATGGGCACCTCGGTGAGGGTGGCGAAGTACATGAACGCCCCCACGAACGAGGCGAAGAAATTGGCCATCAGGGAGTTTCCGCCCACGAAGCCGGCCACCCACGAAGAAGGGATGATCCCCTCATGCCCGACGCGGCCCAAGAGGAACCCTGCCACGAGCACGCCGCCCAAAAGCAACGGCAGGATCTGCTTGGCAAACGTCCACGAGGTAGAAAACCACTGCCCGCTCTCGCCGGGGTCCACGCTGGTCATCCACGACAACCCCACCACGCCTACCGTGAACGCGGCCACCGGCTCCTGGGGAAAGGCCACGGCCGTCAGGGCTGTGGCCAAAGCGGTGAGCCCCACCTTCCACGCCGCAAGCCGCATCCACGACACCAGCACCACGGCCAGTCCCGCAGCCGCCACGCTGGTGAGCCACCACTTGGCGGCGAAGATAGCGGCCCACAGCCCCGTGTCCTCCTGCGGCCGCCCCCAGTTGGCGAATACCAAGATGGCCACCATGAGGGCAAAATAGATGGCGGTCTGCCACAAGGGCCGCACGGGCTCCTCGTCGGAGGTCACGGGCTGCATGGCGAGACGCTCCCCTTCTTCCTGGCGGAAGAAAAACCCCATCAAAAGACCGATGACAAGGCTGAACACCACGGCCCCCACGGCGCGGGCAATACCCAGTTCCGGGCCCAAAATGCGGGCGGTGAGCACGATGGCGAGCACATTGATGGCAGGCCCGGAATAGAGAAAGGCGCACGCCGGCCCAAGCCCGGCGCCCATGCGGTAGATACCGGCGAAAAGCGGCAGCACGGTGCAGGAGCACACCGCCAAAATCGTGCCCGACACCGAAGCCACGCCGTACGCGAGCACCTTCTTGGCCCCAGCGCCCAGATAGCGCATCACCGCCGCCTGACTCACAAAAACGCCAATGGCGCCCGCAATGAAAAAGGCCGGGACCAAGCACAAGAGCACATGCTCCTGGGCATACCATTTCACCAGATGGAAGGCCTCGAGCACTGCGGCATCAAAACGCGGCACGCCCACCGGTAAATACCAACAGACGACGAACGCCCCCACCATGGCAACCAACATCTTCCATTCTTCACGCCAGTTCATGGCAATCCTCCTTCGCCGTCGCACAGGCGGCGCATATCCCGGCCGCAGCCGAATGGTCCAACACCTGATCTACACAACGGAAAAATCCCGTCACACACGGCATCCGCAAACGGTAGAACACCTGTTTGCCGCGACGCTCGTCCTCCACCAGCCCTGCGCGCTTCAGTACCGTCAAGTGCTTGGATATCGTAGAAAAATCTACACCGACCGCCTCCACGAACTGACACACGCACACCTCACCCTGGGCGAGCTGATCCACCATCCACAGCCGGGTGGGATGGGCCAAGGCCTTCAAAATCTCCGCACGCCGCTGGTACAACTGGGCTTGTTCCTGCATGACGACCTCCAATATTTGGCGATTTGGCCAAATAATTCTCTGCGCCTCGGCTGTCAATGCCCCGACACCCGCCGCGACTGCCTTGACCCACAAATCTTTTGGCCATATTGCCAAATTTTCGCATCTTACGAAAAACTCTGGAGGAATCTATGCTGCACCAGGTCCAACGTGGAATATGGCTTTTCGTGGTCGTCGGGATGGCGCTCTTTGCTGCCGGGCCGAAGGCAGGGGCCGCATCATCATCCTTGTCCGGAGACCCGGTTCCGGTGCCCGCCCCCGGCATGGTGACGGTCCTCGATCTGGGCGCCAAAAGCTGCATTCCCTGCAAAATGATGGCCCCGGTGCTCGAAAACCTCGCGCACAAGTACGAGGGCAAGGCCGCCATCGTGTTCATCGATGTCTGGCAGCACCCGGAGCAGACCGAGCGGTTCGGCATTCGGGCCATCCCCACCCAGATCTTCTACGACGCCTCCGGCAAGGAGATCATGCGCCACGAAGGGTTCTTTCCCCAAGAATCCATCGAAAAGGTCCTCGCCCGGCTGGGGGTCCACTAATGGATTCCCTGCTCATGACCATTGCCGCCTGGATGGAGACCGGCAGTCTCCTGGCCGTGGGCGGGGCCTTTGCCTGGGGCATGGTGAGCGTTCTCTTGAGCCCATGCCACCTGGCTTCCATTCCATTGATCGTGGGCTACGTGGCTGGCCAAGAACGCTTGGTGGAAGGGCGTCAGGCCATGTTCTACGCAGGGCTCTTCACCCTGGGGCTCTTCACCACCATTGCGGCACTGGGGGGAATCTGCGCCGCCTTGGGCCAAATGCTGGGAACAGTGAGTCCCTACTGGGCCATGGCGGTGGGGCTGGTGCTCCTGTGGGTGGCGCTGGACATGCTCGGCCTTGCCCGCTGCTCCCTGCACGGAGGGCTCCTGGGCCGTCTGCGGCTGCGCGGTCCCTTCGGCGCGCTTATCCTGGGCCTTGCCTATGGCGTGCTCTCCGGAAGTTGCACCTTTGGGTTCATCGCCCCGATACTCGCCATCATCACCGTGCAGGGGCAGATCGCCCAAGGCACGCTGCTCATCCTTGCCTTTGGCCTCGGCCACTGCCTGCCCATAGCCGTGGCCGGCAGTTGCACCGCCTGGATCCGCCGCCTGGTGGCAAACGCCCGCTGGCAACGAGGCAGCACCGCATTCCGCCGTCTAGCTGGCGTGGGCATCGCCGCCTTGGGCCTCTTTTTCCTGCTTTCCCCGTGGCTCGGGCAGTAGCCATGAGCTGTTTGGCAATCACTTTATCCTTCAATCACTACTTGACCTTTTCGCTCTCCTTTGTTAGCCACGAACCATAGCTTCATCACCCCTTTTTTCGTCCGTGCTCCTTAAGGAGGCCCCTATGTTTCAGCCCACCCTGCCAACGGAAGATCCTCTCATCACCATGCACCGAGATCTTGCCCGCACGCGACAGGATAAAATACCTGCAGCATGGGGCATGGTCATCGACCTCGCCAAATGCATCGGATGTCATGCCTGCACCATTGCATGTGCAACGGAAAACAACCTTCCTCCTGGAGTCGTCTATCGTCCTGTCATTGAGGAAGAAATCGGCACATATCCACATGTGGCGCGCCGATTTCTTCCTCGACCGTGCATGCATTGCCAAAACCCTCCATGTGTACCAGTCTGCCCTGTCCATGCAACATGGAAAGACGATGAAGGGGCAGTAGTTATTGACTATGAAAAATGCATCGGATGTCGATTCTGTCTCAAGGCATGTCCCTATGGGGCGCGCACCTCTGATTTTGGCGAAGCCTACTCCACGGGGACCCCAGAGTTGGCAGGGGTCTTGGTGAGTCGAAGCCAAATGGAGCGAGGGTACGCCAAGCGCACTGCCCCGGAATACGACAAAGATTGGGGAGACCGCCGACGCGCCTCGCCCGTGGGCAATGCCCGCAAGTGTCACTTCTGTCTCCACCGCGTCCACAATGGTCAGCTTCCTTCCTGTGTCACCTCGTGCGTGGGTCGAGCCACCTTCTTCGGCAACCTCAACGACCCGCAGTCCATGGTGCACCGTCTGGTCGGCTCTGCGCGGGTCATGCGCCTCAAAGAGCACCTCGGCACCCAACCCCACGTGTTTTACCTCACCTAAAGGAGGGCTCCCATGACCACTGCAACCGCTCCCAACAGGCTCGTTCTCGGCGTCGCCATCCTTGGGCTCATCCTCGGCGCATGGGGCGTCCTGGAGGCCCTGCTCTACGGGACACACGCCACCGGTTTGACCTCCTTCGTCCCATGGGGGCTTGGAGTCGCCCTCTATCTCACTTTTCTCGGGTTTTCCGCTGGAGGTCTTCCTTTAGCCTTGGCAACAACGGTGTTCGGCAAACACGATTATGAGCCGCTCTCGGGCATGGTCGCATGGACCGTGGTGGTGACGGAACTTTGCGCCGGCTTGGCCATTGCCCTGGACTTGGGCCACATGGAGCGCATGTACCGCTTCCTCACCGCACCGGCCCTCACCTCGCCCATGGCGTGGATGTTCGTTTTCTTCAACGCCCTCCTTGGAGTTTATCTCCTCAAGATTTGGGCTATCCACAAAAACGATGCCAGGCTCGTGCGTCTGTTCACCTTCGCAAGCATCCCCATCGCCCTCCTCTTTTACACCACCAATGGATACATCTTTGGCATGCTTACCTATCTGCCCATTTGGGGCGGCCCCATGGTGCCCTTGTACTTCGTGGTGGCAGCCCTCATGGCGGGCACCGCGCTCATGTGCTTTCTGGCCTGGGCCTTTGGGTATGCCGAACGCCTGGTCATGGGAGTAGGCTACGGCGTCTTGACACTGGTCATCCTCTTTGCGCTTCTTGAACTCCTCATGGGGCTGACCGTGCTCCAGTCCGGCGACACGGCCAACCATCAGGCGCTCCAGGCCATCCTCTCCGGAACCAACGGGTGGGTGTTCTGGGTCCTCCACGTCGGACTGGGGATCGTTGTCCCTATGGTCTGCATCCTTTTCCGGCGAACGGCACGGGCCGCAGCCTGGGGAAGCCTCAGCGTCATGGTCTCATTCCTCGCCACCCGCTGGGTCTTCGTGGTCCCACCGCAAAGCGTGGCGCCACTTCCGGGTCTCGATCAAGCCTTCATCCAAGAACGCTTGGCCCTCCACACCACCCCGCAGTTGGGAGAATGGCTGGTGGTGGTTTTTGTCGCATCCCTGGCCCTCCTTGCCCTTTCCCTGGGTCCCCGACTGCTTCCTGCCCTTTTCCGTCACGGAGGTTCCCATGTCTGAGATGTCCCCACTGCACCATCCATGTCCTGAAGGGATGGATCGCCGCGATTTCCTCAAGACCTGCGCCTTGTTGGGCGGCGTTGCCGCTGCAAGCGGTGCCGCCGGCGTCTTGCTCGATGACGCCGCCGAGGCCACATCCATTCCCGGACAAGGGGCATACACCCTGCTGCGCCCCGAACATCAAATTCGTTCCGCATGCCAGCAATGCAACACCCAATGCGGCATCACGGTCAAAATCCACCAAGGGCGCGTGGCCAAGATCGATGGGAACCCCTACAGCCCATGGAACCTGTGCCCCCAGATTCCTTACTCCACGCCGCTCACCGAAGCGGCCACGGTGGATGCCGCGCTGTGCCCTAAGGGCTTTGCGGGCGTCCAGACCCTCTATGACCCCTACCGCATCGTCAAAGTCCTCAAGCGCGCAGGCAAACGCGGAGAAAACAAATGGATCAGCATCCCCTTCGACCAGGCTATCAAAGAGGTTGTCTTCGGAGGAGACCTTTTTGGCGAAGGGCACGTGGAGGGTATCGCCGATCTGGCCGCCTTGCGGGATCCAGCGGTCCACAAGGCCTTGGCCGAGGATGCCAAGAAAGTGGCGGACAAAAAAATGACCCTGGAAGAATTCCAGGCCAAGCATGCCGACAACCTCAAGTATCTTATCGATCCCAAACACCCGGACCTCGGCCCCAAAAACAATCAGATTTGTTACTACTGGGGCAGGCAAAAAGGTGGACGCGGAGAATTCATCAGCCGCTTTTTCCGCGATGGTCTTGGCACCACCAATACCCACGGACACACCACTGTGTGCCAGGGATCGCTCTATTTCACCTGCAAGGCCATGAGCGACCAGTTTGTCGAAGGGAAATTCACCGATGGCAGCAAGTTCTATTGGCAGGCAGACACTGGCAATGCCGAGTTCCTCCTCTTCGTGGGCGCAAGCCCCTATGAAGCCAACTACGGCCCGCCCATGCGCGCCGGCAAAGTCACCCAAGGCATGGTGGACCAAGGCCGCAAGATCGCCGTGGTGGACCCCCGCTGCTCCAAGACCGCAGGACGGGCGTGGAAGTGGCTCCCCGTGGCTCCCGAGGCTGTAGGGGCCCTAGGGCAAGCTATGATCCGCTGGATCATCGAAAACGAACGCTACGATGCCCGCTATCTGGGCAATGCCAACAAAGCTGCAGCCAAGGCCAGCGGAGAGCCCACCTGGACGCAGGCCTGCTGGCTGGTGATCGTGAACGACGACGGGACTCCAGGCCGGTTCCTGCGGGCTTCGGACCTGGGCCGCCCCAAAGAGACACGGCCATCGAGCAAACACCCAGATCAGACGTGGGAGTTCGACGCCTTCGTCACCCTTCAAGGGTCTGAACCCCGATTCTTCGACCCCAATAGCGAGACCGATCCCGTCACCGGCGACCTCCTGGTGGACACCGAGATCGGCGGCAAAAAGGTCAAAAGCGTCCTGCAGATCTACAAAGAAACGGCCTTCTCCCGCTCCCTTTCCCAATGGGCGGAAATCTGCGGACTGGCGGAGGCGGATATCGTCGAAGTCGCCCGGGAGTTCACCAGCCACGGCAAGCGCGCCGTGGCGGACATCCACCGCGGCGCCTCGCAACACACCATCGGTTTCTACAACGTCCTCACTTGGATGACCGTCAACGTCCTCATCGGCAACCACGATTGGACCGGGGGGATGATCAAGGCCACCACCTACGACACTACGGGCTCCAAAGAAGGCATGCCCTATCCCGTGACCAAGGGGCCCAAGCTCTCGCCCTGGGGCATCTCCATCATCCGCCATGGAATCGCCTACGACAAGACCACGCTCTTTGCCGGCTACCCTTCCAAGCGGGTATGGTATCCCTTTGCCAGCGACATCTACCAGGAAGTCATCCCCAGCGCAGCAGACATGTACCCCTACCAGATCAAGTGCCTCTTTCTCTACATGGGCACACCGGTGTACGCCCTGCCCGCAGGCCACGCCCTGGTGGAAATCCTCAAAGACCCCAAGAAGATTCCGCTCTTTATCGCCTCAGACATCACCGTGGGCGAGACCAGCATGTACGCGGACTATATCTTCCCGGATCTCACCTACCTGGAGCGTTGGGAGTTTTCCGGCTCCCATCCATCTATGAGCTGCAAGGTAGCGCCCATCCGCCAGCCGGCAGTCGCCCCCATGACAGAGACGGTGACGGTATACGGAGAGAAGATGCCGCTATGCCTGGAATCCACCCTTCTCGCCATGGCCGAAGCCCTCAAACTCCCCAACTTCGGCCCCAACGCTTGGGGAGAAGGCAAGCACTTCACTCGCATGGAAGACCTCTACCTGCGCATGGTGGCCAACGTCGCCTTTGGGGAAAAGGCCGATGGCTCGGACAAGGTGCCTGCAGCCTCTGCGGAAGAGGAACGCATCTTTCTTGCCGCCCGCAGCCACCTGCCAGAGACCGTTTTCCATCCCGAGCGCTGGAAGGCCATCGTCGGCCCAGAACTGTGGCCCCATGTGATCACCGTCCTCAACCGCGGCGGCCGATTCCAGGAATACGCCAAAGCGTACAAAGGCGATCAAGTGGCCAACAAATATGGCAAAATGGTCGGAATCTACATGGAGAATCTAGCACTCACCAAATACTCCATGACCGGCAAGCCCTACGTGCCCCATGCCTTTTGGATGCCGAATCCGGTGGATTGCATGGGGAATGTCCTGGAAGACGCCAAAAATGGATTCCCATTCACCCTCATCACCTATAAGACCATCTCACAAACCAAGAGCCGCACCATCCCGGACTATTGGTTGAACGCCATCCTTCCCGAAGGCTTCGTGGAAATGGCGGCAGAAGACGCCGCCCGTCTCGGGCTCAAAAACGGGGACGAGGTCATGCTCATCTCGCCCACCAATCCCAACGGTGTTTGGGACTTGGGCCATGGCCGCACCAAACCCATGCGAGGTAAAGTCAAAGTGGTGCAAGGTCTGCGTCCAGGCGTCGTGGCCTTCCCCTTGGGATTTGGCCACTGGGCCAATGGCGCGGGAGACATGGTCATCGACGGGGTCACCATCGCCGGAGATCCCCGCCGCGCCCGAGGTTTCCATGGCAATGCCGCCATGCGCGTGGACCCGGTGCTCGGCAATACCGGCCTGGTGGATCCCGTAGGGGGTAGCGCGGTCTTCTACCAAAGCCGGATCAAAGTGATCCGCGCCTAAAGTGTACTTCGCAATGCACTACCGGAGGGGCGTCGCCCCTCCTTTTTTTGAGGCATACCATGCACATCGGACCGTACTCCTTCGACGAATTCAAGGCCATGGCCGCAGCCTTCCATGGCTATCCTGCACCCGGGTTACTCATCGGCGGCTACATGGTAGAACGGGCCAAGGCCGCTCTGCCCGAGGGCACCCTACTGGAGGCCATCGTGGAGACCAAAAAATGCCTCCCCGATGCCGTACAGCTGCTTACCCTGTGCAGCACCGGCAATGGCTGGATGAAGGTCATCAACCTCGGCCGCTATGCCGTCACCCTGTACGACAAGTACACCGGCGTCGGCAGCCGGGTCCACATCCACGTACCTGCCCTTGATGCCTGGCCGCACATCCGCGGCTGGTTTCTCAAACAGACGCCCAAGGCGCAGCAAGACACCGAGGCACTCTTTCGCGAGATCGAAGCCGCAGGAGACAGTATCCTCATGGAGCAGGCCGTGACTGTGTCCAATCGTTTTTTGGGACACCGCTCCATGTCCGCCATCGCCATTTGCCCGGTGTGCGCCGAGGCCTATCCGGCTAGCGACGGGGCGCTCTGCCGCGGCTGCCAGGGGGAAGCCCCGTATCTGGAGGCCGGGCCGGAAACCGTCCAGCTCCAGGCCGTGCCCCTGGCCGAGGCCGTGGGCAAACGGGTGCTCCACGACATGACCCAGATCATCCCTGGAAAGGTCAAAGGCCCGGCGTTTCGTGCCGGCCAAGAGATTACCGCCGGCGATATCTGTCGGCTGCAGCAGATGGGGCGGATGCATGTGTACGTGGAGGAGAGCGCCCCTGCCGGGGCGGTGCACGAAAACGAGGCGGTCCGCGCCTTTGCCGCCCGTATGGCCGGTCCTGGGGTCCGCGTCAGCGATTCGCCCAAGGAAGGCCGGCTGGATTTCTTCGCCAGCCACCCCGGGCTGCTCTGGGTGGACCGGCAACGGCTGGTGGCCTTCAACCTCGTGCCCCAGGTGATGTGCGCCACCCGCCAAAGCGGCAGCGTGGTGGAGGCAGGCCGCATCCTCGGCGGTACCCGGGCCATCCCCTTGTATCTCTCCCGCGACCTCTTCCAGCGCGCCTTGGCGGCCTTGGGGGAAGGGCCGCTGCTTGCCGTCCGTCCCCTGCGTCCGGCGCGCGTGGGCATCCTCGTCACCGGCACCGAGGTTTTCCAAGGCCTCATCGAGGACCGCTTTGCCCCCATCGTGCGCGGCAAGGTCGAAGCCCTGGGCTCGCACGTGGTGGCCGTGCGCTTTGCCCCGGACCAAAGGACGGCCATCGCCGCAGCCGTGGCCGAGCTTGTGGATGTTGGCGCAGATCTCATCATCACCACCGCCGGGCTGTCCGTGGACCCTGACGACGTCACCTTGCCGGGGCTGATGGATGCGGGGCTCGCCGACGTCCTGCACGGAGCACCACTGCTCCCCGGTGCCATGACCTTGATCGGCCGTGTGGGAGACGTTCAAGTCCTTGGGGTCCCTGCCTGCGCCCTGTTCTTCAAGACCACCAGCCTGGACGTGCTGCTCCCCCGGCTTCTGGCAGGCGTTCCCATCACCCGCCAGGATCTGGCGCAGATGGCCGAAGGCGGCATCTGCCTCGGGTGCGACATCTGCACCTACCCCAAGTGCCCCTTTGCCAAGTAGTCCCGGGCACGCCGACACCCGCCGCGCCAACTGCAGTCCAAAAACGGCAAACGCCCCCAAATGGGGGGCGCACCGCATTTTGTGGCTCCGATACTGCGCCGCTATGCCTGGCGCATCTGTGCCACCAGAGCTTGCAATTCCTGGGCCGCCCGCGCCAATTCGCTCACTGCCTCCGCGGCCTGGGCCATGGCCCGGGCCGTCTCCTCGGCCACCTGCTGCATCTCGGTGGTAGCACGATGGATCTCCTCGCTGGAGGCGCTCTGCTCTTCCGCCGCAGTGGCAATAGCACGGATCTGATCCGAGGTGTCCTGCGCCCGGGCCACGATGCGCTCCAAGACCCTGCGGGAGTCCTCCGCCCGGCTCATGGCCGCGGCCACGGCAGCGGCGGTCTCGTCCATGCGGCCCACGTTTTCCCGGGTCTTGGCCTGAATGGCGCTGATGGCCGCGCCCACTTCCTTGGTGGCGGCCATGGTCTTTTCCGCCAGCTTGCGGACCTCATCCGCCACCACGGCAAAACCGCGGCCCGCATCACCGGCACGGGCGGCTTCGATGGCGGCGTTCAGGGCAAGGAGATTGGTCTGATCCGCAATATCGGCAATGACGTCCACCACCCGGCCGATGCCCTCGGCTTGGGTGCCCAGTTCGGCAAGGCTGGCCTTCATGGCTTGGGCCAAGCCTTCTACGATGCCCACGGCCTTTTGCAGCAAGTCCACCCCTTCCTGCCCCGTGCCAGCGATGCTGCGCGCCTCGTCCGCCGAAGAGGCCGCCCGCGAGGCGTTTTGCGCCACTTCCAAGACAGATGCGTTCATCTGCTCCATGGCCGTGAACACCTGGCTTGCGCGGTCGCGCTGCACGTCGGCCCCACGGCTGGACTGTTCCACCTGGGCCGCCAGCTCCTCAGAGGCAGAACCCAAACGCTCCACGAGCACGCCAATATGCGCTGCGGCCTCCAGCATCCCTTCGCGACGGGCGGCCTCGGCCTTGGCCTGCGCCTCCTGGGCCAGACGCATGGCTTCTTCCGCCTGCCGGGCCTGCGCTTCGGCCCGAGCGGTCTGCTCCTGTGCAGCCTGCACCTGGGCGCGCAGCTGCTCCAGCATGCGGCGCAGGGCATCGGCCAAGATGCCGATCTCATCATTCCGCTGCACACCCAACTGCCGCTCCATCTCTCCTTGACTCACGGCCACGGCAAAGTTGGTGGTCTCGCCCAATGGGCGGGTGAGGGTACGGGCAAACCAGCCTCCCACACCGAGCATCACCGCAGCCACCGCCAACGTCATCAGGAGCATGGCCCGCTCCATTCCTGCCCGGGCCTGCATCACGGCATCCCGGGACTGGCCGATGAACCACATCCCCACGATCTTACCGTGAGGATCACGGATAGGCCAGTAGGCCGTCTCGTATTCTTTGCCGAGGATAGTATTGCGGGAAAGAAAAATCTCGCCGCGGGTGATGACGGTCTCAAGCACCTTAGGATTGTCCATCTTGGTGCCGATGGCGCGTTTGCCGTCGCGCACGATGGTGGTCATGACCCGGGTATCGTTTTGAAACACCGTGCATTCTAGGCCGGTCAGCATTTTGAAGCTATCCACAAAGGCCTCGGAAGAAAGGTCCATGCCCACGGTCACGCACCCCACGATGCGGCCATCAAGGCGCAAAGGGGCACCGGCGCGCAGCGAAAACGCCACCACGGTCCCCGTCTCCACACCGGCACTCACCTCGCCCTGAAGCGCCCGGGCCACATTGACCTGGCTCAGGACGCTGTCGCCGCGTTTATCCGAATGGGCGCGGGCCACCACCACCCCTTGGGCATTGGCCACGGTGATGACCTCCACCCCCATGCTCCGCATGGCCGGCACCACGATGGCGCGTACCGCCTCGGCATCGCCAGCAGCCACGGCAGCGGCCAAGTCTGGACGGCTCGCCAAGATCTCGGCCTCCTCCCGGTGCGTCTGCAGCATATCCTCAATGCGTTGATGGACACTGCGCTGGAACGAGGCAATGGACTGCGCCATGATCCCATCCAAGGCCTCGTTGGCCAGCCGGTCCGTGGCCACAAAAATACTGCCCCCGGTCACCACCACTGCCACCGCCATCATGACCATGATCTTGACAAATAAACGAATCCGCATCCGCGTCCTCCTGTATCTCTTCTGCTGCACCGCGTTTTTGCCCACGCGGCGCTCCTGTAGATAGGGTGGAAACATCGGTAGTCCAAAACGACGAGATCCGTCCATAGGTCCGATCGACCAGGGTTTCTGGCCACGCCAAAGCAAAGACGGCTACCGCCGGCTGGGAAACTCCAGCACAAAACATGCGCCCTGGGGCACGGCTTCCACCCAGAGACGGCCCCCCAAAGCGTGGGTGGCCAAGGCGTGGGCGATGGCAAGGCCAAGGCCCGAGTGCCGCGCCCCTGGAGTGGTGGAAAAAAATGGATCGAAAATCCGGGGCAGGATCTCTGCCGCAAGCCCGCGGCCCGAGTCGCAGCAGCGCAGCACCACCCGGCCGGAAGGAGCAAAATCCGCTGCAATCGTAATGGATTGCCCCGAAGGCAGTCCGCAAAGCCCGTGATCGAGGCTGTTGCGCACCAGTTGCAAAAGGATTTGCATGATGGCCCCCGGAGGCACCCGCACCCAGAGCGGGGCCGCGCAGCGCACCTCCAGATGGTGGCCAGCAGATTCCACCTGCGGGGCAAGGCTTAAGGCCATTTGTGCCAAATAGGCGCCAAGCTCCAAATCCACCGGATCTTCCCGCTGCTGGTCCGCCGCCAGCTTGCCCAGACTTTCTACCACGCTGGCGGCATGACGCAGGCTGGCGACCAAAGTCGCGCCCGCTTCGGACAAAAGGTTCAAGCCTCGGTCCAATTCGGAACGCGAAAGGCATCCCCGCCGCAAATCCGTCGCAAGGGTTCGACTGCGTTCCGCCATGAGGCTCGCCGCGGTGAGCCCAACGCCCAAGGGCGTGTTCACCGCATGAGCCACTCCAGCCACCAGATCCCCCACCGCAGCCATCTTGGCCGCAGCAATGGCCTCTTCCTGGGCGCAACGCAGCTGGCGAAGCGACGCCTCCAGCTCTGCCTGGTACTCCCGGTTTTGGCGGATCAAGCGCCGACGCTCCAGGGCGCGCTCCACGGCATGGAGCAGCATGCCCATGTCCACCACCGGCTTGACGAGATAGTCCCATGCCCCGGCACGCAGGGCAGCAATGACATCGGCGGCCTCCCCAGCTGCAGAGATCACCACCACTGCGGCATCAGGGTCATGGCGGACGATGCGCTCCACAAGGCCCAGGCCATGGAGACGCGGCATGCGCAGATCCACCAAACTCACGTCCGGCGCAACGGCCACAAAGCGCTCCCAACCGGCCTCGCCGTCCGGGGCTTCGTCAACTATAAAGCCCTGGTCTCCCAGGCTCATGGCAACAGCGGCCCGCAGCAAGGGCTCGTCGTCCACCACCAAGACCCGCGCGCTCACGGCCGCACTCCCAGACGCTCCAGGGCAGCGCGCAGCACCTCCAAGTCCGGCACAGGCTTGAGGAAGATCTGTTCTTCCGAAATCCCCAAAAATTCCTCCTCTTCCCCCAGCGCAAAATCCAGAGAACCGGTGTGCACCACAAAGCGGATCTGCGGGAAACGGGCCGCCAAAGCCCGCATGCAGACAACGCCATCTTGGCCGGGCAGACGGATGTCCATGATCACCGCATCCACGGCATCCAAGCCGTCCATGGCCAAGACCTCTTCCGCGGAGGCCGCAGTGAGCACCTGGAAGCCCAGGTCCTGAAAATAGCCCTGCAGGCTCTGCCGGATAGCGGACTCATCATCCACGATTAGGAGCGTTCCCATCAACCATCCCCCCTCTGTCCAAACGCGCCCGGCCCACGTCTCCCGACGCCCCATACGATGTCCTGAGGGCGTCATCCTCCCCACACCGTGATGGGCACGATCACCACCAAAGCCGGGAGCAGGCTCGCCAAGCGCACACGCACCACGCCCAAAAGCGAAAGCCCGATGCCCGCGATGAGCACCCCGCCGGTTCCGGTAATCTGCGCCATGAGCAGGGGGGAGACCAAATCCTGCACCGCGCTTGCCGCAAGCGCGATGCCGCCCTGATAGAGGAGCACCGGCAGCGCCGAAAAGGCGACCCCCAGACCGTAGGTGGAGGCCAGGGCAATGGACGAAAAGCCATCGAGCAGGCTTTTGGTCGCCAAAACCGTCCCGTCACCCCGCAGCCCCTCATCCAAAGAACCCACGATGGCCATGGCGCCCACGCAAAAAAGCAGCGACGCACTCACCAGACCGTCCGTAAATTGGGCATTGGAAGAGCGGACCAGGCGTTTGACCACGTTCCCCAGGGATTCCAAACATTCTTCCAACCGCAAGAGTTCACCGGCGATGCCGCCCACCAGGACACTCAGCGCCACAAAGAGCCCGTTTTGCGCCTGCAGGGCCATTTGGATGCCGATGATGAGCACACACAGCCCAAGACCCTGAAACACAACAGTACGAATGCGCTCCGGCAATTTACCATGGAGCAGCAAACCAACAAGGGAGCCGAGAACAATGGCCCCGGCATTGAGCGCCACACCACTTGGAAAATGCATCAGGATCCCCCGCCCGTATTCTCCTGGGCGAACCGTTCCAATTGTTTCCTATACGCCACCACACCGTGAACCAGTGATTGGGCCATGATCCGCAAATAGGCATCACTTGCCAGACGCCGGGCATCCTCGGCATGGGTGATATATCCTAACTCCACTAAAATCGCCGGCATGCGCACCCCGGTGAGGACGTAGAAGAACGCACCGCGCGCCCCATGGTCCTGGAGACCGAACTCCTTTCCTGCCAGGTTCATCACGTGTTGCTGCACCACCCTGGCCAATGTCTTGGACTCATCAATCTTGGAATGCAGCAAGAGATCCGAGAGAATGAGCTGCATGTCGCTGATCTTTTTTTCGGATATGCCATTTTCCCGGGCAGCCACCCGGATGGCCTGTTTGTCCGTGGCCAAATCGAGATAATAGAGTTCAAACCCCTGAATGGAAGGGTCTGTATGGGCGTTGCAATGGATGGAAAGAAAGAGGTCGCCCTTGGCGGCATTGGCGAGCTGGGTGCGTTTGTCCAAGGAGAGATACGCGTCCTTGGTGCGGGTATAGACCACCCGGAACCCTTGGGCTTCCAGGAGCGGGCCGAGGATCCGGGCCATGCGCAAGTTGATGTCCTTCTCCCGCAGGCCGTACGCCATGGCCCCGGGGTCGTTGCCGCCGTGACCGGCGTCGATCACCACCGTGCGCACCGTGAGCCCCAACTGTTCCACTAGGGTTCCGGCCTGCTTTTTCTGCTTTTCGGTGATGGGGCGAGGGGCAGGGCTGGATGGCGCAAGAGGCGCGACGTCGCGCTCAGGCCCCTGGAGCGAAGGTTGCGGAGCAGACTTGGACGCACGGGAAGGGGAAGATTGGGCCACCGGCGGCTCCCCGCCCAAGCGGGCAAGCTCACGCCGCGCCTGGGGCACCACGTCGCCTTGGGGAAACTGCACGATCAGGCGTTCCAAGACGCTGCGGGCTGCGCCTACATCTCCGATCTTGGCCAAAAGCAGGGCCTGATTCAGGGTGGCGTCATCGGCCAGGCGATGGGTCGGGGCCCGAGAGGCCACCTGGCCATAGGCGTCGGCCGCCCGGCGGGCGTCCATGGGCAGATGCGAACGCCGGGCGATCTCCTCCCAAGCCCGGGCCGCATACCACAAGGCCTTGACCCGCTCGTCCGCTGACGGCGCGCGCTCGGCCAAACGCTGGAAACGCTCCGAGAGGGCGATCCACACATCCCGACGATTGGCGCGCGCCTCGTCCTGAGAGAGCGCCTGAAAGGCGCCCACAGCGTCCGGATACGAATCCGCAGCCCAGACCGGGCAGGATGCGGCCAGACTCAGCGCCAACACCAAAATCCATCGCAAGGGCATCACTCCACCGTCACGCTTTTGGCGAGGTTGCGCGGTTGGTCTACGTCACAGCCAAGATACACGGCCACTTCGTAGGCAAAAAGCTGCAGGGCCGGCAAGACCATAAACGCCCCCAGCGGCGCAGGCACCTCGGGCACGGTCCACGTGTCCGCAGCCGGGATTTCCACCCCAGGATTGGTGATGGCGAGGATGCGGCCGCCCCGGGCCGCCACTTCCTGGAGGTTGGAGCGCATCTTGGGCAAGAGCTCGTCGCGCAGACACACCGCCACGGTAGGGAACTCGGGATCCACCAAGGCGATGGGGCCATGCTTCATCTCGCCGGCGGCGTAGCCTTCGGCATGGATGTACGAAATCTCCTTGAGCTTGAGGGCCCCTTCCAACGCCAAGGGATACATCGGGCCGCGCCCCAAATAAAAACAGCCCCGAGCCGCAGCATAGACCCGTGCCCGTTTTTGAGCCTCATGACGCAATCCCGGTAAGGAGGCCTCCACGATCTCCGGCAGAGCCAAAAGGCCATGGAGGATGGTCTCCCGCTGCGAGACGGTAAGGCGCTCCTCCCCCCAATGGAGGGCCAGAAGGAGGAGCACCAGCATCTGCGAGGTCATGGCCTTGGTGGAGGCCACGCTGATCTCCGGGCCGGCCTGAGTGTAGAGAACGCGCTGCGCCTCCCGGGCGATGGATGACCCCACCACGTTGCAGATGCCGAGCACCGTGGCGCCAGCCTGCCGAGCCATGCGCAGGGCGGCCAGGGTATCGGCGGTCTCGCCTGACTGGCTGATGACCAGCACCGTATCCGAAGGTCGCACGACAAAGCCGCCGTAGCGAAACTCCGAGGCCACTTCCACCTGGGTGGGGATGCCAGCCATGGACTCCAAAAGATACCGCCCCCACAACCCGGCATGCCAGGAGGTGCCGCAGGCCACCACCACCAGCCGCTCAGGCCGGGCGAGCCCTTCCAACTCCGGCAGCACCACACGGCTGCCCCGCAGCCGACCGGCCACGGCGTCGCGCACCACCCGCGGCTGCTCCAGGATCTCCTTGAGCATGAAGTGTTTGAATCCGCCTTTTTGCGCGGCCTGCACGTCCCAGGAGATACGCGCCACGGTCTTGTCCCGAGGCGCCAAGGTGCGGGCGTCGAACACCGTCCACGCATCCGGACGCATCTCCACCACGTCGCCGTCGTCCAAAAAGACCACGTCCCGGGTAAAGGGCAAGAAGGCCGGGATGTCCGAGGCCACGAAATGCTCGCCCACGCCCACACCCAGCACCAAGGGGCTGGCCTGGCGTCCGGCCCACACCACCCCAGGGCTCTCACGGTCGATGAAGGCAAAGGCGTAGGCCCCTTCCACCCGGCTGAGTGCCGCGGCAATGCCCTGGCGCACGTCGCCAGAGGCCGTGACCTCCCGGGCCAGAAGCTGCACCAGCACCTCGGTGTCCGTATCCGAGACGAAGGACACTCCTTGGGCCTGCAGCTCCGCCTTGAGTTCGGCGTAATTTTCGATGATGCCGTTATGCACCAGGGCAAACCGGCCCGAAGCGTCCTGATGGGGATGGGCATTGCGCACCACGGGCAGACCATGGGTAGCCCAGCGCGTATGTCCAATGCCAAAGAGGGCGAGCGAACACTCCTGGCCTTGCAAGCAGGCGTCCAGGGCGGCGAGCTTGCCTTCGGCGCGCAGCACCCGCAGGCAGCGTCCTTCCACAAAGGCCAGCCCCGCGGAGTCGTAGCCCCGGTACTCCAGCCGCCGCAGTCCATCCATGATCACCGGTACTGCTGGCCGGTGTCCGGTATATCCAATAATGCCGCACATGGGTTTTATCCTTGGGTTTCGCGCAGGAGCCGTTCCACCGCGGCCCATTGCCGCGCCAAGTCCTGCAGGGCGGCGCCGCGGTGGCTGCGCTGGTTTTTGAGGGAGAGGGGGAGCTCGGCGGCGCTTTGCGCAAGCTCCGGGTCCCAAAAAATCGGATCGTATCCAAAGCCGCCGTTTCCTTGCGGGGCGCAAAGCACCCGGCCGTGCCACGTCCCCCGGGCAATGACCTCGCGGCCCTGGGGATCGGCCACCACCAACACGCACTCGAAGCGGCAGCCCCGCGCTTCCTCAGGCACGCCCGCCATGGCGGTAAGGAGCTTGGCCACGTTGTCGGCGTCCGTAGCCTTTTCCCCGGCGTAGCGCGCCGAATGGATGCCCGGTGCGCCGCCCAAGGCGTCCACGCACAGGCCCGAGTCATCGGCTAAGGCGACCTTGCCTGTAGCCTTGGCCACGGTGTGGGCCTTGATGCGGGCATTGGCCAAAAAGGAGTCTCCAGTTTCCGGAATATCCGCCGCAAAGCCGACATCTTTCAGTCCCAAAACCACGAGCCCCGGCAGGTAGGATTGCAAAAACACCGCCATCTCCCGCACCTTGCCGGGGTTTCCTGTGGCCAAGATGAGTTCCATTATTCGTCCTCGCTCATGTGATAGAGGGAAAATGCCCACGTGCCGAGGTCCGCGTGCAGGACCTTACCCGCGAGCTCCAATCGGGAAGTCGTGAGATACTGCACCACCTCTGCGGCTTGGAGGCTCGCCGCCATGGCGACCGCCGGGGCGAGGCTCCCCAGCTGCCCTTCCGCATCCACGGCAGACGCATCGCCCCATACCAGCGAGATTCCCGGCTTGCCCGGCAGTTCGGAACCCACCAGCACGGTCCAGCCAGCAACCGCCGCCGCCACCACCGGCACCGAAGCCGCGGCGCAGGCGGCGTGCACCACCGGGCGGGGGTCCACGCCGCCCAGACAGTCGAGCACCACATCCACACCACCAAGAAGCTCTGCAGCATTGCCGACGTCCACGAACACCGCCCGGGCGTCCACGACGCACCACGGGGCGATACGCGCCAGACGCTCCTGGGCCACCTGGGCCTTGGGCCGCCCCAGGGTCGCCGGCTCGGCCAGAAGCTGGCGGTTCATATTGGTCTCTTCAAAGGTGTCGCCGTCGATGATCCGCAAAAAACCCACGCCTATGCGCGCCAAAAGCTCGATGGCGTAGCCGCCAAGCCCGCCGGCCCCCACCACCGCCACCCGGGCCCGGGCCAGGCGCGTCTGCGCCGCCCCATCGATGCTGTGGGCCGAGCGCACCCATGGGGCTGGAGTGACCCCACAGGCCAAGGCATCCAGAGGCCCTGCGCCCACCGCCGCGAGGTCCGCCATGGAGATCGTTGGCACCCCCCGTCGAGGATCGCGGCACGCCCGGTCGAGAATGGATGGCCTGTCCACGTCTAACCCCCGCCCACGGCCGGGAAGAGTCGCACTTCGTCACCGTCGGAAAGCTCCGCCTCCACGGCGGCGTGACGATTGTTGCGGAACACGAGTTTGACCTCGCTCACGGGGATTTCCAAGGCGGCCAAAAGATCGAGCACGCGGGCGCCTTCGGGAAGCTCCATAAACCCCGCAGGCGGGGCGAAACGTGCAAGGGTGGCGAAGCATTTGATCGCGACGCGCATGATCTACTCCATCTCGATACGTACCGGCAGCCCCGGCACATAGCCTTTGAGTTCCGAAAGCAGGCCCTGCACCGTAGCCCGCACCAGGCGCTCCACAAAGGGCCCCAAAGCGAGATCGCGGTCGCCGCAACGCACCCGCACGGCAGAGCTCTGCGCCACGCAATCCTGCGGCTGCGCTTGCCCTACCACGATGGCCTGAGCAAGCTCGGCACAGGATGCCTTGCCGCAGCCGCCACAATCAAGCCCGGCCAAGACAAAGCCGCGCTCCAGCACCCAGTCGGCCACCACAGCCACATCCTGGGTAGCGGCAAGCCCTGCCACGGGCGCAGGACCAAAGACCCCAAGCTCCCGTCCGGTCACCAAAGCAGCCGGGTCTTCACCTTGCCCCGGGGCGACCAAGATGCGCGGCAGCCACCCCCACTCCTTGCCGCCCTCTACGAGCAGCACCTGGGCACCCAGCAATGGCATGAGATCGTGGGGGGAACGCGCGGTCCCCCACCAGGCGGCGCTCTGCCCCGGACTCACCCCCGCCACCGCGCGACATACCTCGGCAAGCCGGGCGGTATCCGTCCCCGAGACATCGAGTCCGTGGTGCGAATGTTTCACCGCGCCCACCCGCAGACCACGGCGGGAAAGTTCTTGGGCCAGGGCCACGGCCAACGTGGTCTTGCCCGACTTTTTCCATCCCACCAAGGCAACGGCACGCATGGCATCCTCCTTTTTGACAATGGCGGCGTCGTGCACTAGCAAAGGTCGCTTTCCGCAACGCTCATCGTTTGGGAACGAACGTCCGAGTTGTCTCTTTTTCAAGGTGTGGCCCCGATATGTCAAGAATCCAAAAGATCAAAGGTTTTTCCGACCTCTTTCCACCCGAAAGCACGGTCTTTACCCATATGGAAGCCGTGGCCCGTGAGGTCTTCGGCGCCTACGGGTGCAAGGAAGTCCGCGTGCCCATCCTTGAGCGCACCGAGCTCTTTGCCCGCTCCATCGGCGAAGAAACCGACGTAGTGCAAAAGGAGATGTATACCTTTGCCGACCGCAAAGGCCGCTCCCTCACCCTACGCCCGGAAGCCACGGCCGGGGTACTCCGGGCCTTCATCGAAGCCGGAGGCGCCGAGGGCGTGACCAAGCTCTTCACCTGCGGCCCGATGTTCCGTTACGAGCGCCCGCAAAAAGGCCGCATGCGCCAATTCCATCAATTGGACGTGGAAGTCTTGGGCGCCAGCGCCCCCCAGGCCGACGCGGAAGTCATCCTCATGCTCTGGACCTTTCTCGAGCACCTGGGCATTCCATCCTTGGCCCTGGAGCTCAATTCCCTGGGCTGCCCCCAGTGTCGGCCGACCTTTCATCAGGCGCTGCGGGACTTCCTTGGTACTCTCGACGACGCCGCCCTGTGCGAAGATTGCCAGCGCCGCACCACCACCAACCCGCTGCGCGTGCTCGACTGCAAGGTCCCCGGCTGCCGGGAGGCCACCGCCGCGGCCCCGCGCATCGCCGACTACCTCTGCCCGGAATGCGCGGCCCATTTCGCGCGCGTGCGCGCCATCCTCGACGCCGTAGCCACGCCCTACGCCATCAACCACCGCCTCGTGCGCGGCCTGGACTACTATCAGCGCACCACCTTCGAGGTCCTCTCCGGAGACATCGGCGCCCAAAGCGCTGTGGCCGGCGGCGGCCGCTACGACGGCCTGGTGGCAGCCCTCGGAGGGCCGGCGGTGCCGGGCATCGGCTTTGCCTGCGGCATGGAGCGGCTCGCCCTGCTGCTCCCCCCCCTTGCGGACCGGGCCATGGATTTTTATCTGGCGGTCTTGGAGGAAACCGCCCTGGATACGGCCCTGATCTTGGGACAAACCCTGCGTCGCCACGGATTTCGCGGCGAAACCGCCTTCGAGGCCAAAAGCCCCAAGGCCCATCTGCGCCAGGCCAACAAGCTGGGGGTGAAGACCTGCCTGCTCTTAGGTAGCGATGAAATGGCCCGCGGGGTCATCGTGGTGAAGGATATGGCCACCGGCGTCCAGACCACGGTGGCCCAAGACGATCTCGCCCAGGCGCTCGGCCTTCGGGCCGCCTGACATCATATTCAAGGATTTCCCAATGGAGACAACGACTTCTTCGTGTGCTGTGGATCAGTTGGACGGCTGGCGCCGCACCCATCATTGCGCCGCCCTCACCGCCGCCGATACGGGCCAAACGGTCTGCCTCATGGGATGGGTCCAGTACCGCCGCGACCATGGCGGTCTCATCTTCATCGACCTGCGTGACCGCAACGGGCTGACCCAGGTCGTCTTTTCCCCGGAGCTCGCCCCCGAGGCCCACGCCCGCGCCCACAGCCTGCGCACCGAATACGTGCTCGCCGTGCGCGGCGAAGTGCGCCTGCGGCCTCAGGACATGATCAATTCCAATCTGCTGACAGGCGCAATCGAGGTCTACGTGCACGAGCTCAAGATCCTCGCCACCTCCAAGACCCCGCCGTTTCCCATCGAAGACCGGGTGGACGTCTCCGAGTCTTTGCGCCTCAAGTACCGCTATCTGGATCTGCGCCGGCCCACCATGACCCGCACCATGCTCCTACGCCACCGCCTCTGCCAAGCGGCGCGGCGCTATCTCGGCGGCCTGGACTTCGTGGAAGTGGAAACCCCCATGCTCACCAAGTCCACCCCGGAGGGCGCGCGGGACTTTTTGGTGCCCAGCCGCCTGTCTCCGGGCGAGTTCTACGCCCTGCCCCAGTCGCCGCAGCTCTTCAAGCAGCTGCTCATGTGCGGCGGCCTGGACCGCTACTACCAGATCGTCAAATGTTTCCGGGATGAAGACCTACGCGCCGACCGCCAGCCGGAGTTCACCCAGATCGACATCGAGATGTCCTTCGTGGACGAAGACCAAGTGATGGAGATGGCCGAAGGCCTGGTGGCGACCATAGTGCGCGAGGCCCTGGGCGTGGACATCCCGCTCCCCATTGCCCGCCTCACCTACGCCGAGGCCATGGCCCGCTTCGGTTCGGACAAGCCGGATCTACGCTTCGGCCTGGAGCTCACGGACGTCACCCACCTGGTGCGCGGCTCGTCCTTCAAGCTCTTTGCCGATGCCCCCATGATCAAAGCCCTGGCCGTGCCCGGTGGCGGCGAACTCTCCCGCAAAGAGATCGACGACTTCACCGAACTGGCCAAGACCTACGGCGCGGCAGGACTGGCCTGGATCAAGATCCGCGAAGACGGCTGGCAATCGCCCATCGCCAAGTTCCTCTCCGAGACCGAGCGCGCAGGCCTCACCGAAGCCTTGGCCCTCAAACCGGGAGACATCGTCTTCTTCCAGGCCGCCTCGCCAGCGGTGGTGTACGCCGCCTTGGGGGCGCTGCGCCTGCGCCTGGGCGAGCGCTTCGGCCTCATCGACGAATCCCGCCTGGCCTTCACCTGGGTCACGGATTTTCCGCTCCTGGAATGGGATGCCGACGAGAAACGCTGGGTGGCCATGCACCACCCCTTCACCGCGCCCAAAAACCCCGAAGCCCTGGCGCAGGACCCGGCCGCGGCCACGGCCCGGGCCTACGACCTGGTGCTCAACGGCAATGAAATCGGCGGCGGCTCCATCCGCATCCACGACGCGGCAACACAGGAGCGCATGCTCGCGGCCCTGGGCATCACCCCCGAAGAGGCCCGCGCCAAATTCGGCTTCCTCCTGGACGCCCTGCATTTCGGCGCCCCGCCCCACGGCGGCATTGCCTTTGGCCTGGACCGTTTGGTGATGCTCCTGGCCGGGGTGCGCAGCATCCGCGACGTCATCGCCTTCCCCAAGACGCAAAAAGGCCAGTGCCTCATGACCGAGGCCCCGTCGGCGGTGGAGGCGCGACAGTTGCGGGAACTCGGCATCCGCCTGCGGGAAACCGCCAAGGAGGCCTGATATGGCCCGCGCCATCCGCACCTATCCGGACCCGGTGCTCGCCCAAAAGGCCACGCCCATCGCCGAGGTTACGGAGGAGATCCGTCAGCTCGCCCGCGAGATGCTCGAGCTCATGTACCACAACGACGGCATCGGCCTCGCCGCCCCCCAGGTGGGCGAGGGCGTGCGGCTGGTGACCATGGACCTCTCCGGTCCCAAGGAGCGCACGGCCCCGAGGGTCTTCGTCAACCCCGTACTCTCGGGGCACGCGGGGGAGGTGGACTCCGAGGAAGGCTGCCTCTCGGTGATCGGCTACCGCACCACCGTGCCCCGGGCCGAGCGCGTGCACCTCTCGGCCACGGACTTGGACGGCAATCCCATCGAGGAAGACGCGGACGGACTGTTTGCCATTTGCCTGCAGCACGAAATCGACCATCTGGACGGGATCCTCTTCATCGACCGCATCAGCCGTCTCAAGCGAACCCTCTACGAAAAACGGCTCCAAAAATGGCTCAAGCAGAAAGAGCGCACCTCCTCCGAATAGCCTTCTTCGGCACCCCGCCGTTCGCGGCCACGGTGTTCCGGCACCTTGTGGCCTTTGACGGGGCCACGGTGGTGGCGGCCATCACCCAGCCGGACCGCCCGTGCGGCCGCGGCCACCGCTGCCAGCCGCCAGCGGTGAAGGTCCTGGCGATGGAGCACGCCATCCCCGTCCTCCAGCCCGAAACCCTCAAGACCCGGGAGGCGCAGCAGGCCCTCAAGGACCTGCAGGCAGATCTCTTCGTGGTGGTGGCCTACGGGCTCATCCTGCCGCAGGCGGTGCTGGACATCCCGCCCCTTGGCGCCATCAACGTCCACGCATCGCTCCTTCCCGCCTACCGCGGGGCCGCTCCCATCCAGCGGGCCATCCAGGACGGCTGTCCGGTGACGGGGATCACCATCATGCAGATGGATGCCGGCATGGACACCGGCGACATCCTCTTGCAGCGCTCCCTGGCCATCGGCATCGACGACACCGCCGCCACCCTCCACGACGAGCTGGCGGACATGGGCGGCCGACTGCTGGTGGAGGCACTGACGCGCCTCACCCAAGGCCGCCTCATGCGCCTACCCCAAGACCATGCGCGGGCGAGCTACGCCCCCAAGCTGCGCAAGGAAGAAGGACTCCTCTCCTGGGACCGTCCCGCCACCGTGGTGCACAACCACGTGCGCGCCTTTCATCCCTGGCCCGGCACCTGGTTTTTCTGGGAGCACGAAGGCCGCCGCCTGCGCCTCAATATCCATCCCGGCCGCATCGGCGCAACCCTGCCGCCAGGGACCGCCCCGGGGACCATGCTCGGCGTGGATGACGATGCCCTCGCCATCGCCTGCGCCGACCGCGCCTACTTGATTTCCCGCCTGACCCCGGAAGGGGGCAAACCCATGACCGGCCGCGCCTTTGCCTGCGGGTATTTGCGGCTGTGTCTCTAAGGGGCGTGGCATGCCCCAGACTCCGACCACCTTCCCCGCACCTCCCCGGGCCCGCAAACGCCTGTTCATCGGGCTCATCACCGGCTCTTCAGTATTGGTGTGCCTCGTTTTGGTGGGACTCTGGGTCGTGCCGGTGGTGGGGCTTGGCGCCATCCACCCCTTGGCCCCCTGGCTTTTGGGTGCGCTGGTGCTCAGCGCCATCCTGGCCCTCAGTTGGGCGAGCCTCGCCTTGGTGCTCAACATCCTCCTCGGCCGGCCGGTGCTCGGCGGCAAACGCCTGCGCGGGGTGACGGTGCGGGTGTTCTTGCCCCTCATGACCATGCTGGGCCGGGTCCTGGGCATCCCGCCCCAGGATGTCCAGTCCTCGTTTATCCGGGTGAACAACGAACTCGTGAGCGCGGAAGGCCTCCGCGTGCCCGCCGAACGCATCTTGGTGCTCGTCCCCCATTGCCTGCAACAAAGCCGCTGCCCCCAACGCCTGACCTACGACGTGGACCATTGCCGACGCTGCGGCCTGTGCGACATCGGCGAGCTCTTGAAGCTCCGCGACGCCTTGGGGCTGCGCCTGGCCGTGGCCACAGGAGGCACCATCGCCCGGCGCATCGTGGTGGAAAACCGGCCGCAACTCATCATCGCCGTGGCCTGCGAGCGGGACCTCGCCCACGGCATCCAGGACACCTTTCCCATCCCGGTCTTCGGCATCCTCAACCAGCGCCCCCACGGCCCCTGCCGGGACACGCGGGTGGTGTTGGAGGAAGTCCGCGCCGCGGTGGAGCGTTTCGTGGCAGGAAAGTCCGCATGACCCCTGCCCGCCGCGCCGCCCTCGCCGCCCTGCGCCAAACCCTGGACCGCGGCCAGGACATCCAGGCCGCCGTGGACCATCTCCTGCGCGACCTTGCCCCAAGCGAGCGGCCCCTGGCCACGGAGCTCGCCTACGGCACGGTGCGGCTCCTTGGCCGCATCCAGGCCCTGCTGCGGCTGCTGCTTCCCCGCTTCCACCGCCTCTCGCTGCTCACGCGCCGCCTGCTGGAACTTGCGGCCTACGAACTCCTTTTCCTACGCGTCCCTGCCCACGCCACGCGCTCCTGGGCCACGCAGGGGGCCAAGAAGCTCCTGGGGGCAAAGCTCGCAGCACTGGTGCACGCCAGCTTGCGGCGCCTGGAGGCCCACGCGGACCTTGCCCACGACGAAACCGCCTTCCTTGCCAGCGCCGGCAGCATCTGGGAGTGGTTTTCCTTGCCGGCGTGGATCTGGGCGCTGTGGGAGCAGGAGCGCGGCTTGGACGCGGCCCGGGAACTCGCCGCCATGAGCCTCACGCCTGCACCTGTGGGCGTGCGCCTGCGCGGCCAGGTCCCCCCGGACATTGCCGAGCGCCTGCGCCCCGTGGCCCGCTTTGGCGGCCAAAAAGGCATGGCCCTCGAGACCTGGCCGCAGTGCTTGGAGGCCGCCGAGGCGCAGGGCCTTGCGGTGCGCATGAGCCTCGCCAGCCAAGAAGCCGTCCTTGGTCTTGAACCCCTGTCTTGGCCGCAGCCCGTGTGGGATGCCTGCGCCGGCCGCGGCGGCAAGGCGCTTCTCGTGCACGATTTGGGCAAACAGGTGCTGGCCTCTGACCCCAATGCCTTCCGGCTGCGTGGGCTTCGCAACGACTGCCGGCGCCTTGGGGTAGACCTTCCCATCCTGCAGGCCGACGCCCGCAAACCGCCCCTGCGCATCCCCCCAGGCACCATCCTGGTGGATGCCCCCTGCAGCGGCCTTGGGGTCCTTGCCCGGCGGCCGGATATCCGCTGGAAGCGAACACCTGACGACGTCACCGTCCTCGCCCGCCTCCAGGCCGAGATCCTCGATGCCGCCGGACGCACCCTTCCGCCGGGCGGCATGCTCGCCTACCTTACCTGCACCGTCAGTCGGCAGGAAAACGAAGGACAGTTGGACCGACTCCGCGCCCAGCACCCGCAGCTGCGACTGCGGCACTGCTTCATGACCCCGCCAGAGTGGGGCGAAGTCTTCTTCGCGGCCCTACTCGAACGTTCCTGAGGAGTCCTGCGTATGCGCCACTACACCCTGGCCCACCAGCATAGCCACCTGGGCGTGGCCTTTTTCACGCCCAAGCTTACGCCTCCTGTGGACCTCCCCACCATCCTGGAGATGGTACAGACCACGCCCACGGACGCCTTCCTGCGCGCCGAAGCACGGCGTCTGCTCGCGCAGGCGGGGGAAGAGAGCGTGCGCGCCCTCGCCGACCATGCCGACCCCACCCTGGCGGCCCTGGCGCTGGAGACCGTGCTCCTGCATCCGGATGTGGAGCACCTCACCGACCTCCTCGAGCACCCGCGCCTTCCCGAGCTTGCCGCAGCCACCCCCCTCGTGTTCCTGCGCTCCCGCACCCTGGCCGACGCCCAAATCCACCGCGCCTGGAGTCTCGCCTTGGGGGCGGCGGTGTTCGAGGCCGCCTCCTTGCCCGACGGGCTGCCGCCCCTTCCCACCACCCCCAAGCCCCTGCGACCCACCGATGCCCACACGGTACGGGCCGGACTTTCCCTGCCGCCAGCCGCCTCCAGGCCGCCCCTGGCGCACGTGCTCTCCCGCGCCATGGAGGTCCTCTACGGCCTCGGCGTCCTCGCCGGCCCGGAGATGCGCCACGGGGCCTCGCTGGCGCCCTGGGGGCTGACCCGCTGTTGGCGTCTGGACCGCACCGTGGAACACGGGCGCCTCGCCTATCGCCTCTCCGGGACCATGACGAGCTATGGCCGTGGTCTGCACCTGGAGGCGGCCCGAGTGTCCTTGGCCATGGAGATCGTGGAACGGGTCTCGTCCTTTGCCGACATCCGCGGCGGCCGCATCACGGGGCGTATCCACGGCGGCGAAATTCGTACCGCCCGGGCGTGCGAACTGGGCGACCGTGCCGTGGATCCCAACCAGCTCTGTTTGGAGGCCCCGGCGCCCGACGCCCCCATGGCCTGGATGACCGCCACCACAGCCTACGGCGCGCCCATCTGGGTGCCGGTGCAATGCGTGTATCTCTTTGCCAATCTCGACGAGCCCAAACTCTTCGGCGCGTTGGGGTCCACCGGCCTGGCATCGGGATCCAGCGTGGACGAGGCCTGTCTCGCCGGACTCCTGGAAGTGCTCGAGCGCGACGCCGAGACCGTCTCCCCTTGGGATGCCTCCCGCGCCTTCCGTCCCCAAAGCCGCGACCCCGAAATCCAAAGGCTCTTGGACGCCTACGCCGCCCAAGGCATTGCCCTGGTGCTCGAAGACATCACCACCGAGTTCGGCGTCCCCTGCATGCGCGCTTGGGTCCCCCTGCCCCACGGTGGTTTCGTCAAGGCCACGGCCGCGAACCTTTGCGCCAAGGCTGCGGCCCTGGCGGCCATCACCGAGGTCCCTTTTCCCTTCCCCCAAGGTCCGGCCTCGGGGCAGTGGCCGGAGGAGTTCCCGGAGCGCGTGCTCGAGGAGCTCCCGGATCTGTCCACCGGCTCTGCCGCCGGCGACCGCATGCTCGTGGAGGCCCTGCTGGCGGACCAAGGCCTGTGCCCCATCTACGCCGACCTCACCCAACAGAGCGTGGGCATCCCCGTGGTGCGGACCATCATCCCCGGCCTGGAGACCGCCACAGACCTGGACGAATTCTCCCGCATCAGCCCTCGCCTGGCGGCTGCGGCCGTACGGCGCATGCAGCACTAGCGTCCTGGTCCGCCACCAGCAGCACCCCGCCTCGGCATACCGAGGGGCATATCCAGCGCCTCCTGCCAGGAGACCGCCTTGTGGGCTGCACCACGAAAAGCCACATCCGCCCAGCAAGGGCGCTTCGTGGGCAGGCGGGAGGAACAATTTCCGCCAAATACAAGGCCCTCGGAACCAAAGGGGCGGCTTCGTTCGTGCCGCCTATGCCACCTCCCAGCCCACGATCTGGCGTTTGGCCGTGCTGAATTCCACCCCCACTTCCACGACCCGCGCTCCTGCCGCCTTACCCCGGTAGGCCGCGGCGTAGCCCTTTTCCTGGATCTGGCGTAGGGCCTCGCCCGTGGGGGTGTCGCCGTCGATGACCTTGAACTCGAAGATCCACACCACTGCCCCGGCGATGACCACCAGGTCCAACCGCCCCGGGGTGCAGACGCGCTCCGGGATGGTCATCACCCCAAGGCCCGCCAGGTGGCTATAGAACACGCTGGCAAAATAACCTTCGTACCGGGCCATGGGGTTTTTGCGGTACCAGTCCGCGGGAATGCCGGCAAAGAGGCTGCGCATGTGCTCGCCCAGGCCGTGGGCGTCGCCCTCCTTGAGCATGGTGGTGAGGGCAAAGCTCGGGGCGTGCGGAAGCTCGGGCACCAAGCCCCGCACCAGGGCGCGGTTGAGGGCCATGCGCACCTCGCGGTTGGGAAGACCCAGCTCGTACTCCACCCCGTCTTCGCTGCGGTGCACGCGGGTGATGGTGACGTAGCCCGTCTGCCAAAGCAGGGCCTCAGGGGCGATGGCCTCCACGTCAAAGGCCGAAAGCAGGGCGTCGTCGGCGTACAGGCGCTCGAGACGCGGGGTGAAGAACTGATGGCGCGTGAGCCACTCCACGAGAAACGTGGGGGTGGCGGTCTCGAACCACCAGGCGCGAAATTCCCGTTGGCGCAGGAGCAGCAGCACATCGAACGGGTTGTAGACACTCTCTTCGCTTCCCCAGCGGTAGCCGTTGTACCAGGCGCGCACGGCATCCCGGGAAAGGGGCTGGCCGTCTTGGGCGGCTGCGGCGAACTCCGGGGCAAAGACCGTGTCCAGGTCCGCTTCCGTATAGCCGCAGATGGTGGCCACCGAGGCATCCAAGGTGAGATCATAGAGGTTGTTGAGCCCGGAAAAGAGACTCACCTTGCTGAACTTGGAGACCCCGGTGAGAAACACGAAGCGCAGGTCCGCATCCCGGCCCTTGAGCACCGAGTAGAGATTGCGCAGGCCCTCGCGCATGGCCCGCGCCGTGTCCGGATCGGTGAGATTGTCGAGAATGGGTTTGTCGTACTCGTCGATGAGCACCACGGTGCGCTCGCCCAAACGCTCGGCTGCGCCAGTGATGAGCTCGCCGAAGCTCCCCGGGATGTCCTCCGGGTCGCAAAGCGTCATGCCGAATCGCTGCGCATGTTCGTGCAGTTGGCGGCGGATGCTGCGATCAAGCTCTTCGCGGCGCTCAAGCCGCCCCTCGGCAAAGGAGAGCCGGATCACCGGATGGCGCTTCTCCCAATTCCAGTGATTTTCCAGATAGAGGCCGGAAAAAAGCGCGCGGTTGCCGGCAAAGGCTTCGGCCAAGGTGTCGAGGAACAGGGATTTGCCGAAGCGCCGCGGCCGGGAGAGGAAGTAGTAGCCGCCGTCCTCGGCCAGACGCGCCACGAACGGCGTTTTGTCCACGTAATAGCAGTTTTCCTGGCGGATCTTGGCAAAGGTCTGGATGCCGATGGGTAGTTTCTTGCGCTCCATGGAAACCTCCATGCCGGAAAGGGAGACGTTTGTTGTGTACCCACGGGGGCATGGGAAGTCAAAACACCTCCGCCTTTGTGACCGGGGAGAGGCTGCAAGCCTTGCTTGGCACAGAGAATTCGGGTATCGTTCCTCGCGTTTCCGGACAGATCCACCTCTTTCCCCGGCGGCAGACCATGGCAGACAAACCCCTCTCCTTGACGCAGGAAATCGCTCGTATTGACGAAAAACTCCTGACCCTCCTCGCCCAACGCACCCGGCTTTTGGCCAAGGCCGCCCAAAGCCGCCGCGCCAAAGGAGTCGGGATCACCGATGCCCAGCAAGAAAAGACCCTCTGGAATACCTGGCGGCTGGCCAGCGCCAAAGACAATCTCGACCCGCAGCTCGCCCGCCGTCTTTTCCACCTGACCAATACCTTGGCCTACGCCCGGGCGGAAAAAGACGGCGGCACGGACTCCCTCTGCCTGTATCCCCGCCGCAAGCCGGTACGCATCGACCTGGACGCCCCGCGCGACCAGATTCTGGCGAGCATCCTCATGATCCTTGCCGCGGTCAACGCCGAACCCGTCACCGTTGCGCCCTTCCAAGGCACGGACCTCTCCTTGGAGCTCATGAACGCCCTGCGGCAATTTGGACTCAACCTCACCGCAGAGGCAGAGTCCTACTCCAGCACACCGGTGCCTTCGTGGAGCGCGGACAACACCATCATCTATGCAGGCCAAGGGAAGTTCCACCTGTACCTGCTGCTCTGCCTCAGCCTTGGCCGGATCACCAAGGTCAAGTTCACCGGCTCCACCCGCCTCAAGGTGCACGACCTGCGCCCCATCCAGGACTTTCTCCCCACGCTCGGAGCGCGGCTCACCACCATCGAACCCCACAGCACCGGGCTGCCCGCCCGCCTGGAAGCCAGCGGCCAACTTCCCGACAGCGTCACCATCCCCCCGGGCTTTTCCAAGAAGTTCATCCTGGCCCTGGCGGTGGCGGCCACCACGTATCCCAAGGGCCTCGTCATCCATATAGAGCCGGGGTACAAAACCAGCCCGCTGCTGCGCAAAGGCATTGGATTCCTCCAGGAGCTGATCCCTGAGATCCAATTCCACGACGCCACCATCGTGGTTCCGCCCGGACCAGTACGCCTGGGACTCCGCCACGCAGACGTCCCCATGGACCCGCTCCTTTCGCTCCATGTGTTGGCCTTTCCCTTTTTCCATGGCGGCACCGCACGACTTCGCGGCACCTGGCCGCCGCATCACCCGCACCTGCAGAGCGCCCTGGACATCCTTGAGGAACTCGGCCTGCGCCTGGAAGCCACAGAAGGCCATATCACCGCCACCATGACCGAACCGCCCGTGGCGCTTGATGCCGATCTCTCGTCCTGCCCGGAATATTTTCCGCTCATCCTCGCCCTTACCTTGGGCCTCAAGGGTCCAAGCACCCTGCGCCTACCCCAGGAAGAACTGCTCGACACCGGCGCCGAACTCCTCACGGCCCTGGGGGTGGATTTTGAGCGAACGGAGAGTTCACTGCACCTCAACCTACCAGTGCATGGCCGCGCCCCGGAAGGGACCTGGCAAAGCCCGGACCCCTTCTGGACCCTGGCGGCGGCCCTGGCCTCCTTCACCCGCCCGGGATTTTGCCTCTCCGGCGCGGACAACGTCTCGTCCGTATGGCCCTGGTTCTGGAAGATCTACATGAACCTTCCCGAACCCCAACTCTTTCTTTCCCAACCACAGGAACCGGCCACCGTTCATGAACAACCTCAACGCAAACGCATCCGCATCCAATCCTGACACCACCATCGTCCAATTGGAACGAGAAATCGCTGCCTTCGAACACGAGCAAACCCAATTGCTCTCCCGTATCCGCGAGCTCCGCGACGCCGAGGCCGCAGATCCCACGCTCTCCCACGCGGCGGAGATCTTTACCCTCCAGCAGGAAAAACTCCGCCTGGATACGGAGATCCTCTTTCGGCGCAACAAAATCCGTCTGCTGCACAGCCAATGGGCCTAAGGCCCGTTTTTTTCCATAGCAAGGAGCCTCCATGCCACAAAGTCTTGCCCACAAAATCATCGCCAGTCATCTCGTCTCCGGCGAGCTCACGCCAGGGGCGGAAATCGCCCTCGCCATCGACCAAACCCTCACGCAGGACGCCACCGGTACCATGGCCTATCTCCAATGGGAAGCCATGGGGCTCGACCGGGTGCGTACGCAGCTCTCCGTGAGCTATGTCGATCACAACACCCTGCAGATGGGCTTCCGCAACCCTGACGACCACCGCTACCTGCGCACCGTGGCCGCCCGCTACGGCATCGTGTTTTCGCCTCCCGGTACCGGCATTTGCCACCAGCTCCACCTGGAAAACTTCGCCAAGCCTGGGACCACCCTCATCGGCTCCGACTCCCACACCCCCACCGCAGGCGGCATGGGGGCGCTGGCCATGGGTGCTGGCGGCTTGTCCGTGGCCCTGGCCATGGCCGGGGAGCCGTACACCCTGACGATGCCCAAGGTGTGCCGGGTATGGCTCACCGGCAGACTCACCGGCTTTGCCTCGGCCAAGGACGTGATCTTGGAGTTGTTGCGGCAGCGCACGGTCAAGGGTGGAGTCGGGATCATCTTCGAATACGCCGGTCCCGGCGTGGCCACACTGACTGTCCCGGAACGCGCCACCATCACCAACATGGGCGCGGAACTGGGGGCCACCACGTCCCTCTTCCCCAGCGACGAACAGACCCTGGCCTTTTTGCGCGCCACAGGACGCGAGGCGGACTTCACGCCCCTTGCCGCAGACCCGGACGCCGTCTACGACGAGGAAATCCATATCGACCTCTCCGCCCTGGTCCCCCTCGCCGCCGCACCCCACATGCCGGACCGGGTGGTGCCCGTGGCCGAGCTCCATGGCCTGGCCGTGGACCAGGTGGCCATCGGCTCCTGCACCAACTCGTCCTACGCGGACCTCAAGGCCGTGGCGGAAATCCTGCGCGGCCACCGCGTGGCGCCGTCCACGGACCTCCTCATCTCCCCGGGCTCCAAGGCGGTGCTCAAGATGCTCGTGGCCGAAGGGCTCCTGGATCCCATGCTCGATGCCGGCGGTCGCCTCCTGGAGTGCACCTGCGGCCCGTGCATCGGCATGGGGGGATCACCTGTCAGCGGCGGGGTGAGCGTGCGCACCTTCAACCGCAACTTCGAAGGCCGAAGCGGCACCCAGGACGCCCAGGTGTACCTGGCAAGCCCCATCACCGCCGCCTTCTGCGCCCGGGAAGGCCGATTTACCGATCCCGCCACCTGGAAGGCGGAAATCACGCCCCCGCGACTGCCAGAGACCATTCCCTCCATCCGCCACCTCTTCCTCTTTCCGCCGGAAGACGGCGCCAGCGTCACTGTGGAGCGCGGCCCCAACATCGTGCCCTTGCCGCCCTTCGACGCCCTGCCCGAGTGCCTGGATCTGCCCATCCTGCTCAAGACCGGGGACAACATCACCACCGACCACATCATGCCCGCCGGTGCGGCCATCACCGCCCTGCGCTCCAACATTCCGGCCATCAGTGAACATGTGTTCGCCCGCGTGGACGGCGAATTCGTGGCCCGGGCCAAGGCCGCCGGCCAAGGCTGCATCCTGGGGGGCGAGAACTACGGCCAAGGCTCCAGCCGCGAACACGCCGCCCTGGCCCCGCGCTATCTGGGGGTGCGTGCGGTCATCGCCAAGTCCTTTGCCCGCATCCACAAGGCCAATCTCATCAACTTCGGCATCCTGCCGCTGACTTTGGCCAATGCCGCGGACTACGATACCCTGGCCCAGGGCGAACGCCTGCGCCTGGACACCACGACCCTCGCCCCAGGCGCGCCGCTTGCCGCACGCACCGATTCCGGAAAAACCGTGGAGCTCCGCCACGACCTCACGGCCCAAGACATCGCCGTGATCCGCGCCGGGGGCCTGCTCAATTGGGTCAACGCCAAAAAACGCCACGAGGACGCCCATGCTTGATATCCTTCGCCAAGGAGCGCGCTCCTGGGGCATCAAGATCATGTTCGCCATGATCATCGTGGTCTTCGTGCTGGCCTTTGGCATCAGCCGCATGGATCAGGGCCGACGCGGCGCCGTGGCCCTGGTCAACGAAGAGCCCATCTCGGTGCAGAGCTTCCAGCGGGCCGTGCAGAGCACTATGGACCGTCTGCGCGCCCAAAACCCGGGCATCTCCAGCGAGATCTTGGACGCCCTGAACCTCCGAGACCAGGTCTTTCGGCAGATGGTGGGCTCCACGCTCCTTGTGCAAGAAGCCAAAAAACTCGGACTGTTCGTGACTGACAGCGAACTCGCCGCCGCAGTGCACAAGATTTCCGCCTTTCAGGAAAACGGTCAATTCTCCCCGGATCGCTACCGCCGCGCCCTCCAGGCCCAAGGACTGACCCCCGCCCTCTTCGAAGAGGACTTCCGCAAGGACCTCGTGGTGGACAAGCTGCGCACCGCCCTCATCGGCGCCGGCAAGCTCTCCGAGGCCCAGGCCAAGGACCTCTTCATGGTGCTCGAGCGCACCGCGGACCTGGACGTGCTGGTTTGTGCCGCCTCCAATGAAACCGCGACCGTCACCCCGGAAGACATCGCCGCCTACCACGCCGCCCACCCCGAGGAGTTCCAGGAACCGGCCAAGGCACGGGTGCGTCTTCTGCACATCACAGCGGACACCATCGCCAAACCCGAGGCCGTCTCGGACGAGGCGGTGCGCGCCTTCTACGAGGCCCACGGCGACCAGTTCCGCGAGCCCGAGGCCGTGCGCGCCCGGCACATCCTGCGCCTGCTCCCTCCGGACGCCAACGCCACCGACGAAGCCGCGGCCCGCGCCGAGCTTACGGCCATCCGCGCGCGTATCCACGACGCCGCCTCCTTTGCCGCCGAGGCCAAGGCCCACTCCCAGGATAGCAGCGCGGCACAAGGAGGGGATCTCGGCTGGTTCGAGCGCGGCCGCATGGTTCCGGAATTCGAACAGGCCGCCTTTTCCCTGCCGGTGGGGCAAGTCAGCGACATCGTGCGCACGCCCTTCGGCCTGCACCTCATCTTCGTGGAGGAAAAACGCCCCGCCCGGCAAAAGCCCCTGGAACAGGTGGCCAGCGACATCCGCAGGCAGCTGGCCCGCGACCAGGCCGCGGAAACGTTGGGCGATACCCTGGATCTGGCCTTGGAGCGCATCGCCCGCGGCGAAGACGTCAGCGCCGTGGCCTCGGCCCTCGGGATTGCCGTGCAGGAGCCCACGCCCTTCACCGAGGCGAACGGTCCTCTGGGGATTTCCCTCAAGCCCCAGGACGTGAAGGCCCTCATGCTCCTTGCCCCAGGCACGACCACCAAGGCCCCCATCCTGCTGCCGGATGGCTATCTCCTCGCCACCAAGGTAGAGGACATCCCGGCCCGCACCCGCACCGTGGAAGAGACCCAAGAAGAAATCCGCCAGCGCCTCGCCCAGGAGCGCCAACTGGCGGCCGCCAAGGCCAAGGCCGAGGCGGCGCTCAAGGCGCTGCCCCAGCTCGACCCAACGGCCCAACTGCGGTCGCTCAGCGGGGTCAACCGCCAGGGGCAGCTTGCCGGTATCGGCGTCAGTGCTGCCCTGGGGACGCAACTGTTGCATGCCGAACCCGGCGCCTGGCTCCCCGAGATCTATCCCGTGGGCGATGCCTTCGTGCTCGCTCGGGTACGCGCAGTGCACCCCCCGGACGAAGCGGCCTGGGAAGCGGTACGCAACCAGTGGACCCAATCCCTGCGCGACCAAGCCGCAGAGCAGGTGTTCCAGGCCCATCTCAAGGAGCTGTGGGACAAGGCCCGCATCGAGATCCTCATCCCGGAGCTCATCTCCCCGTCCAAGTCCTAAGCGGACACCGACAACGCCGTACAAACGCCCCAGAAGCATGGCTCCTGGGGCGTTTTTTCATCCAACGAGTTCAGCGCACATCCACCCACTGCACCTGCGGATCTCCCGCGCCGAGATGGACGATGGCGAGCCCGCCCGGGCCGTCGTCCCGTGGCCACAGGAGCGACCCCGGGTTGAGGAGCCAGCGGCCATCGGGCAGGCGCTCCCAATGGCGCTTGTGGGTGTGCCCATAGAGGACGATGGCGGCGTCGGGAAATTGCGCGGCTACGGTCGCGCCTACTTGGGAGCGCGGCCCCCAGCCGTGGGCCATGCCCAGCACCCATCCCGCGGCCTCCACCCGCCGCAGGCGCGGCAGACTCGCCTGCAGCGCCGGATGATCACAATTGCCAGCCACGGCCGCAAAGCAGGGATGGGCGTTCAGCATGGCCCACACGGCCTCGCCCACGGCGTCGCCCAAATGGAGCACCATGTCCGCAGGCTCCAGATAGCGGCGGAATACCGTAAGCAGCGCGGCATCCGGCTCCATCAGATGGGTGTCCGACAGCACTGCGATACGCATGGACGCGCTCCTTATCGTGGCGGCTCCACCACGAATTCACATTCCACCCAGAGCGGCGCCCCAGGGGTTGCGGCGGCCGAGGCGTGGAGCAGAGTGCGCACAAACGCCACCACAAACCGCTCAAAACTTTCGTCGCCTGCCAGGCGCTGGATCACATATTCGTGGATACGGCCATCTTCGCCCACGCGCAGACTCACCAAGGCGCGCCCAGGGACCGAGACCTCGGCATCGTCCCAGGCAAGGCGAATGGCCCGCTGGATGGCGCGCAGCCGCTCGGTTTGCACTTCCGGACGACTGGTGGCCACCCGCAAGAGATGCACCGATGGCGCCACCAAGATCACGTCCGAGAGCACCACGCGCCGGCGGGAACGAGCCGCCCCGGCCAAGGCCTCCCGCCAAGACGAACGCGAGAGCGCGACGTTCGGGACATCCCCCTGCCATAGGGCCGCGGCCTGGGGCACCAACGGCGCAAGATGCACCAGCACGGACAACAGGCCACACAGGCCCCAAAGCCGCCTAGTGCCGGCCATTGCCCCGGCGCCACCAGGAGGCGTCCGGACCGGCAAACCACCAGCGGGTGTGATCCGCGGCCACAATGGCCTGCGCCATGGCCCGGCCCACTTCGGTGCGCAGCCGGGGGATGGCGTGGGAGAGCCACTTCTCCGCGTAGGGGTTGCCCCGGTCCTGCTCCTCTTTGAGATTGGCGATGAAATCGAGCTGGTCCGCATCGTGGGCCAGACGCGCCTCGAGGGTGACGGCGGCGTCCAGTTCCCGCCACAGGCCGAGGCCTTCCGCCTCCAGCCCGGTGCCGGCAAGGGCGTCCCGCAAGGCGGCTTCGGCATCCGTGGTGTTGTAGAGACGGTTGACGTAGTTGAAATCCCCCACCCGCGCCTCGTGCACGTCGTGGAACAGGCAAAGCAGCACCGTGCGGCCCACGTCCGCGCCCGCCTGCCGGGCAAGGAGCATGCCGATCATGGCGGTGCGGAAGGAGTGCTCCGCCACGTTCTCCGCGCCGGAGCCCAAAAACTGATAGCCGGTGCGCGGCGTCTTGCGCAGCATGCCCAGCTCGAAGATGAAATCCGCCAAACGGTCCCAGGAGGAAACCACCCGGCCCGTGGCTTCAGGTTCGGTAGCGCGCATTGATCCGAATATACTCCTCGGTCAGGTCAGAGGCCAAAAGCTCGCAACCGGCCTCCCCTGCCCCCAAATGGATGTCGATAGTCACCTCGTCGCGCCGCAGGGCCGAAGCCAAAAGCCCATCCCAATCCGCAGGCACCGGCAGCCCTGCGGCAAAGACGGTGTGTCCCGCCAAGTCCACGCGCACGCGGTGGGCCTCAAATTGGGCGCCGCTGCGGCCCACCGCAGCCACGATGCGCCCCCAATTGGGGTCACGGCCGTAGAGGGCGGTCTTCACCAAAGGGGAATTCCCCACCGCCCGGGCGACACGCTGGGCGTCCGCGGGGTCTGCCGCCCCAAAGACCCGGATGCGCAGCACCTTGGTGCCGCCTTCGGCGTCCTGCACGATCTGGAAGGCCAGCTCCTGGCATACGTCCAGCAAAGCGGCCTCGAGTTCCGGCAAGGCGCGCTCCGACAGCGGGCCGCTGGCGCCGCTCGCCAAGGCCAGCACACAGTCATTGGTGCTCGTATCGCCATCCACGGTGATGGCGTTGAAACTCGCGTCCACCGCCCGGCGCAGGGCAGCCTGCCACCAGGCGGGCTCCACTTGAGCGTCACAGAGGATGAACCCCAGCATGGTGGCCATTTGCGGGCAGATCATCCCCGCGCCCTTGGCCATGCCCGCCAGGCGGATGCTGCGGCCCTCCACGGTGATCCCGGCCGTGGCCACCTTGGGAAAGGTATCCGTGGTCATGATGGCCCGGGCAGCGTCCACCAAGGGCACCTGGCCAAGACGCTCCAAGGCCATGGCCACCCCGGCGGGCCAACGCTCCAGCGGCAGCTGCTCGCCGATGACCCCCGTGGAGGCGGGCAAGACCTCGTGGGGGGCGATGCCGGCAGCGGCCAAAAGGTCCAGGGTGGCGCGGCAGCGGCGCAAGCCCTCTTCACCCGTGCAGGCATTGGCCTGTCCCGAATTGACGAGGATGGCCCGGATGCCCTGGGGATTGGCCGCCAGGTGTTCCCGGGCGATACACACCGGGGCGGCCTGAAACCGATTGGTGGTAAAGACCCCTGCGGCAACCGCCGGGGCGTCCGCCACGACTACCGCAAGATCCAAACGATCCGGTCGCCGGAAGCCGCACGCCGCAGCCCCCAGCCGAAATCCCTGAGGAAGTTCGGTCACCACGTCTCCTCCATCAGAATTCATGCAGTTTCCTCGCCGTCGCCATCCAGAGGACCTGTGGCCCCAGCGCATCGCTGCACCTCCCCCGAGAGCAATTCCTGGAGCGAGATGGCGTCCAGTTCCGCAAAAAGCACCTGAGAGACCCGCTGCCACGCCTGCCGCGTCCGGCAGCCTTGAGCGCGGTGGCAGCGCTCGGATTCGTCCACGCACGGGGCGAGGTCCTGGAATTCTTCCGTGCAGCGCACGATGGTCCCGAGGGAGATGGATGCCGGATCCGCCGCCAAGGCGTAGCCGCCCGCCACCCCGCGCCGGCTCACCACCAAGCCGCAGCGGCGCAACGCCTTCATAATCTGTTCAATGAATTGGGGACTGATCCCCGTGCGATCCGCCACATCCGACACCGGAGAAGGCGCATTGACGGCATGTTCCGCTAAATCCAGCAAAATCCGAGTGGCATACCGAGTACGGGCAGAAATACGCATGCCTTCTCTTGGCAAAAATCCGTGCTCCCGGCAAGGGCCAATGGAGACGCAACGACGCGCTCCCAGACTCTTCCCGCGGCCGTGCCCCCCGCTGCTTGCCTCCTCTACCCCATCCGCACTACACAGCGGCATGCGCCATTTTTCCGCAGCCAATCTCAAGTGCCTGTGTACCTACCGCATCGGCGGCACCGCCGAAGTGTTCGAGCCCGAGACCATCGACGAGTTCGTGGAAACCGCCTCCCGCTTGCGCCGGGAGGGCCGGCCCTTTTGGGTGCTGGGCGGCGGGGCCAATACCCTTTTTGGCGACGCTCACCTGCCCTTCCCCCTGCTTTCCACCCGGGGATTGCAGCGCTGGGAGGTCCGCGGCACGGAGGTGGTGGCCGAAGCCGGGGTATGGCTGGACCGGTTGGTAGCGGCCACGGTGCGCCGCGGGCTTGGCGGCCTGGAAAAACTCTCGGGGATCCCCGGCAGCGTCGGCGGGGCCGTGGTCATGAATGCCGGGGCCTACGGCGCGGAAGTGAGCGACTGCCTGGAATCCGTCACCGTGCTCACCCCAGACGGCGCCGTACGCACCATGCCACGCGCCGCCTGTGGCTTTGGCTACCGCGCCGCGAGCGGACTTGCAGGCGCCATCGTGCTGGCGGCGCGCTGGCGCCTGGTGCCGGGCGATCCCGCCACGCTCCAGGGCCAGCGCCGTCAGATCCTTACCCGCCGCAAGCACAGCCAGCCTCTGGAATTTCCCTCCGCCGGCAGTGTCTTCAAACGCCCGCCCGGAGACTTTGCCTCGCGCCTGGTGGACGCTGCCGGCCTCAAAGGGGCGCGGGTGGGTGGCGCGCAAGTCTCGCCCAAGCACGCGGGATTCATTGTCAATATCGGTGGCGCCAGTTGCGCCGACGTCCTCGCCCTCATGGAGATCTGCCGCACCACTGTCGCCGAGCGCTTTGGCGTGCACCTGGAGCTCGAACAGCGACTCTGCACCGAGAGCCAGCTTTTTTAATTTCCACCAATCGCCCCTGCCGGGGTTTACACCCAAGCCCGCCGGCACTATTCGGACAGCGGACTTTTCTTGTGGCGGAAAGCCGCGCATCCCCCGTAACCAGGAAAACTGCGTATGAAACGGTTCCTTGCCTTGTGGCGCCAGTATTTCATCTTTGGGGCCATCTTCAGTTTCTTCTTGAATCTCCTTGCCCTCACCTTTCCCCTGTACATGCTCTCGCTTTTCGACCACGTGCTCCAAAGCCGCAGCGTGCCGACCTTGGTGGCAGTATCCATTGCCGCGGTACTGGCCCTCATCACCCAAGGCGCGCTGGAGTTCATCCGTTCACGCCTCTTGGTGCGGGCGAGTATCGCCATCGACGACACCTTGAGCCCGGATGTGCTGCGCACCATGATCAAGCAAGCCGCGGCCCCGGGAAGCGACCAATATGCCGTGGGGCTGCGCGATGTGAACACCATCCGCAACTTCCTCACGGGCACGAGCATCTTCGCCATCTTCGACATGCCCTGGTCGCCCATCTACCTCGCCTTGGTGTTCGTGCTCCATCCCCTCCTCGGCTGGGTGGGCCTGAGTGTGGCCGCGGTGTCCATCGTGCTGAGCATCCTCTCGGACAAAGTGAGCCGTAAGCCCATCGAACAGGCCAATTCCATCGCCAACGCCGCCCAGCGTCTCATCGGCACGGCGGTGCAAAACTCCCATGCCATCCAGTCCATGGGCATGCTCCCTGGCGTGGCCGAGCAATGGCACAAAATGAACCGCCTGGTGGTGGCCCTGCAAACCCGGGCGAGCAAACGCGCCGGATTGCTGCAAACCCTCGTCAAGATGCTGCGCCAATCCATCCAAATGGCCATGTACGGCCTGGGCGCCTATCTTGCCATCACCAATCAGGCCACTGCCGGGGTGATGTTCGCCTCCTCCATCCTCATGGGCAAGGGCTTGGGGCCGCTCGACATCCTCATCAGCTCCCTCAAAAACTTCATCGAGGCCCGAGATGCCTACCACCGCCTGGACAAGCTCTTCTCCGCCCCGCCGGAGCCCGAGCGCATGGAGCTGCCGGAACCCAAAGGCGAAGTGCGGGCCGAAGCCGTCTCCCTGGCCGTAGGGGGCCGCACGCTGCTCCATAACGTCAGCTTTGCCTTGGCCCCTGGAGAATCCATGGGGCTCATCGGCCCCAGCGCGGCCGGCAAATCCACCTTGGCCAAGGTGCTCCTCGGCATTTGGCCGCCCTCTTTGGGCAAGGTGCGGCTGGACGGCGCGGATATCGCCAGCTGGGACGCCGAACGCCTCGGCCCCCACCTGGGTTACCTTCCCCAGGACGTGGAACTCTTTGCCGGGACCATTGCCGACAATATCGCCCGCCTCGGGCCCAAGGACCCGGACAAGATCATCGCCGCAGCCCAAAAGGCCGGCATCCACGAGATGGTGCTGCGCATGCCCAAAGGCTATGACACCCCCATCGGCCCCGGCGGCGTGACCCTCTCGGGAGGCCAACGCCAACGCATCGGCCTTGCCCGCGCCATGTATGGCAATCCCAAGTTCATCATCCTCGACGAACCCAATGCCAGCCTGGACGAAGAAGGCGAACAGGCATTGCTGCGGGCCCTCGCCCAGCTCAAGGAGCAGGGGAGCACCGTGATCCTCATCACCCACAAGGCAAGTCTCCTGGCCAACGTGGATAAGGTGCTTTTCCTGCGCGACGGACAACTCTTGATCTTCGGCCCGCGGGATGCCGTGTTCCAGAAACTGGCCGAGGCCAACATGGTGCGCGTGCAGCGCGTGCAATAGGAGCGCCTCATGACTTCCAAAAAAAAGAACGACCTCCTCACCCCAGACAACCCGCGGACCATCATCACTGCGGGACTGGTCGTCATCTTCCTCTTCTTCGGCGTGCTCGGCACCTGGGCCGCGGTGTTCAAACTGGCCGGCGCGGTCATCGCCTCGGGCGAGGTGCGTGCGAGCACCAACCGCAAGGCCGTCCAGCACCTGGAGGGCGGGATCGTCAAAGAGATCCTCGTGCAGGATGGCAGCCGCGTGCACAAAGGCGACGTACTCATCCGCCTGCAGGGGGAACAGACCCGATCCTCGGTGGACCTGTTGCGCGGCCAGCTCGATGTGCACCTGGCGGCGGAAGCGCGGCTGGAGGCCGAACGCGCCCTGGCCAAGCAGGTCCATTGGCCCGAAGAACTCACCCGCCGCAACGCGGAGCCCAACGTGACCGCCATCCTTACGGCCGAAGACAAGCTCTTCCAGACCCGGCGCACCACCCTGGAGAGCCAAATCGCCCTGATCAAGGCGCAGATCGAGCAAATCAACGAACAAATCCAGGGATACAATGAGCAACTCCGTTCCACGGAAGCCATCATCCGCTCCCTGGAAGAAGAACTGCGGGGCAAACGGACGCTCTTGGAAGGCCGCTACATCGAAAAATCCCGCATTCTGGAGCTGGAGCGCATGCTCGCCTCCCACCAAGGCAGGCGCGGAGAAATCCTGAGCACTTTAGGTCAGTTGCGGGAAAAATCCGCGGAGCTGACGCTGCGCATCAATTCCATAAAAGACGAATTCGTGCAGCAAGCCACGGCCCAACTCACCGACACCAAAGCCCGCATCCTCGAGCTGCGCGAACGCCTGCGGCCCTTGGAAGACGCCCTGGCCCGCCTGGACATCACCGCGCCCATCGACGGCACCGTGGTCAACCTGGCGGTGCACTCCGTGGAAGGGGTGATCCGGCCTGGAGAGACCCTCATGGAGATCGTGCCGGAAAACGAACCCTTGATCCTCGACTGCAAAATCCCCACCCAGGACATCACCCACGTCTATGTCGGCCAGCCTGCCGAGGTGCAGCTCGTGGCCTTCAAATCCCGCACCACGCCCATGATCCCAGGCAAGGTGGTCTACGTGTCCGCCGACCGGGTGCTCTCCCGCACCCCGCATGGCGACATGCCCACCTACGTGGTGCACGTGGAGGTGGATCGGGCAGAGCTCGACAAGCACAACCTCTACCTCTCCCCGGGCATGCCCGTGGCCGCCTTCCTCACCACCAAGGAACGCACGGTCCTTGCCTATTTCATCGATCCACTCCTGGAGAATCTGCGTCATGCCATGCGGGAAAACTAATCTCTTCGGCGTACTCCTGATGGTGGCGCTGCTGGCCGCCCCACCCCTGAGGGCGGAGGAAACCCCTGCGCCGCTCACCATGGAAAAGGCGGTGGAAGAAGGGCTGCGCGCCAACCAGGGCATCCAAGCCGCCCAATCGGCCATGGCCCGCGCCGAGGCCGCGCTCAAGGCCGCCTGGGGCGCGCTTTTGCCGCGCGTGGACGCCACCTATGTCCGCAACCGTATCCACAACGACAGCGAAGCCTCGGAGCGCGACGCCGACTACCTCAATCAACACACCACGACCTGGACCATCAATCTGCGCCAGCCGCTCTTTTACGGCGGCGCGTTGGTGAACCAAGTGGCCAAGGCGCGGCTCGAGCGCACCCGCCAAAAACTCCTGCTGCGCCAAACCCAAGTGGAGCTGGCAAGCGACATCCGTCAGACCTTCGTCAACATCCTCTGGTACCGGGCCACGGCCCGGGCCTACGCCACTTCGGTGGAACGGCTCCGCGGCCATCTCCAGGCCGCCCAGGCCTTTTTCCAGGTGGGGGAAAAGCCGTGGCTGGCGGTCCTGGAGGCGCAAGTGGATCTGGCCGATGCAGAACAAAACCTGGCCAAGGCGCGCAACCAGGAGCGGGTCTTCACGGTGAAGCTGCAAAGCCTCTTGGGCCGCTCCACCGAAGAAAACGCCCATTTTGCCGGCGAACTGGCGGACTTCGTGGGAGAATTCCCCTATTCACGCGAAGAATGCATCGCCCGCGCCAGCGCCCTGCGGCCGGATATCCGCGCCCTGGAGGCCATGGTGGAGATGGCGGACAAAGACATGCGTATCGCCGCCTCCGACGCCTTGCCGCGGGTCAGTCTCAATCTCGGCTACACGGACCAGAATATCGACTACGACAACTATCCCCAGGCAGAGGTAAACCGCCAATACGTCTCCGGCGGGGTGCAGGTGCAATGGAACCTCTTCGCCGGCGGCCAGACCTATCAGGAAGTCCAGCAGGCCCGCCATGACAAGGACCGCTTGAGCGCCAAACGCGACGAGGCCCGCACCCAGGCGCGCTCGGAGATCACCCAGTTTTTCCTGGAGATGCAGGATGCCCGCAGCCGCATGGACGTGGCCAAGGCATCCATGGCCTCGGCCCAGGAGGCCTTCGAGATGGCGGAAGTGCGCTTCAAGACCGGGGAGGGCACGGCCACGGACGTGCTCGACGCCCAAACCCGCGTGGTCAACGCCGAACTCTCGCTCGCCCGCGCCCGGGCCGAATACCTCCAGGCCCAGTTTGCCCTGCTGCGAGCCGTGGGCGTGCTCAACGTCAACGAGATCTTTTCCTTTTCCGTGGCGGAAGACTAGCCCTTACCACGCGACCGCCGGCAAAGGCCCCCTCGAATCGCGCGTGATTTCGAGGGGGCCGCCGTCTTCGAGAGAAAACCCAACGCCCCCTACACCCGCACCACGATGGGCACGACAATGGGGTCGCGATCCAAGACGTTGCGGAAAAAACGCCGCAGGGATTGGCGGATGCGGTCTTCCATCTTGCGGGCGTCCTGACGGGGATCCGACTCCACGATGTCGAGGATGAGACATTGGGCGTCCTGGAGCAGGTGGGCAAATTGCTGCTCAAAAATAAAGCCCTTGGACTGCAGGCTCGGCCCAAAGACCACGGTGCCGTACTCGTCCTGGACCAAAAGCGCCACCACCATGCCTTCGCCCGCCAAGATCTGCCGCTCCTTGAGCACACTCTGGCCCACGTCGCCGACACCCTTGCCGTCCACGAGCACCGAATCCGCCGCCACCGGATCTTCCAAGCGGATGTTCCCATCGGCCATCAAGGTCACCGGGTGGCCGTCTTCGAGCACCAAGGCCCGTTCCGGCGCAACACCACATTCCACCGCCAGTTGGGCGTGCTTGACCAGATGCCGGTATTCGCCATGCAGGGGGATGAAAAACTTGGGCTGCACCGTACGGATCATGGTGGCCAACTCCTCGCGGTGGGCGTGACCCGAGGCGTGGATGGCCTGGATTTTTTCGTGCAGCACCGTGGCGCCGAGGCGGTAGAGGTCGTTGATGACCCGCGTGATGGCCCGGGTGTTGCCGGGGATGAAGCTCGAGGAGAGGATCACCAAATCCCCGGGTTCGATGGCAAGCTGCCGGTGCTCGCCCCGGGCCACGCGGCTCAAGGCGGAAAGGGGCTCGCCCTGGGAGCCGGTAAGCAGGATGATGGCCCGGTCCCGGGCGCTCGCCGGCAGAAACTCCAATGGATGGCACCGACCCGGATCCATGCGCAAAAGCCCCAAATCCCGGGCGATCTCCATATTGATGGACAGGCTGCGGCCCGTAAATGCCACGGTACGGCCTTGGGCTGCGGCGATGTCGAGAATCTCTTGAATGCGTTGGATATGACTGGAAAAAAGGGTCACTAGCACCCGGCCGGGGGCCTGGCGGATGACCTCATCGAGGGTCGTCTGGATTTCGCGCTCGGACAGGGATTGCCCCTCGCGCTCCACATTGGTGGAGTCGGCCAAAAGGAGCTGTACCCCGGGTTGGGCAAAGCGGGCAAAGGCCTCCAGGTCCGTGGTATGGCCGCCGAGCGGCGTGGGGTCGAGCTTGAAATCCCCGGTGTGGATCATGCGGCCGGCCGGGGTCTCCAGCCCCAAGCCAAAGCCTTCCACGATGGAATGGCATACGGCGATGAACGTACAGGCAACGTCGCCTACCTCCACGCGGTCTGCAGCGCGCACCGGCCGAGGGTCCCAAAGGTGCTCTTGGCCCCGCTCCTGGAGCTTCTTGAGCACCAGGCGCAAGGTGAACTCAGATCCATACACCGGCGGCCGGGAGAGCCCGGGGAGCAGCCACGGCAAAGCGCCGATATGGTCTTCATGACCGTGGGTGAGGACAATGCCGGCCAGCTTGTGGCGGCGCTCGAAAATGAAATCCAGACGCGGGATGACCACGTCCACCCCGTAGAGCACGGCGTCCGGAAACATGAGTCCGCAATCCACCACGAGCATGCTCTGTGGCGTCTCCAGCACCAGGCAATTCATGCCGATTTCGCCAAACCCTCCCAGGGGCGTGATGGTCACCGAAGGTACAGCCATGCGTCCTTCCTTAGATAAGCGTGTGCTTCTGGAGATACGCCACGTGAGGCCAAAAAACAAGCAACAGGCCGCAGAAGCGACCTGCTGCTTGCAGATGCATCGTGCGCCCCACGCGAAGGCTACGCTTCGGGACGCTTGGATTCGGCGATGACGGCCTCCGCGATCTGCGGCGGGCATTCCTCGTAGTGGTCGAACTCCATGGTAAAGGTCCCCTGGCCGCCGGTCATGGAACGCAAGGTCTGGGCGTACTGCATCATCTCCGCCATGGGCACATGGGCCCGCACCTCGGTGACGCCGCCGCTGGAATCAGACCCGAGCACCCGGCCGCGCCGGCTGGAAAGGTCGCCGATAATATCGCCCATGTACTCATCCGGGATGAACACGCTCACCAGCATGACCGGCTCCAGCAAAACGGGACTACACTGCTCCATGGCCTTTTTGAAGGCCAGCGAGCCCGCGATCTTGAAGGCCATTTCCGAAGAGTCCACGGAGTGGTAGGAACCGTCGTACAGCGTGACCTTGAAGTCGATGACCGGATACCCCGCCAAAAAGCCTCGGGCTGCGGCCTCCTGAATACCCTTGTCTACCGCCGGGATGTAGTTGCGGGGGATGGCGCCGCCCACCACCTCGTCCACGAACTCATACCCCGCGCCCCGCGGCAGCGGCTCCATACGGATCCAGCAGTCTCCGAACTGACCGCGGCCACCGGACTGCTTTTTGTGCCGCCCCTGCACCTGGGCCTTGCCCTTGATGGTCTCCCGGTACGGAATCTTGGGCGTCTGCAGCAGGATATTGGCCTTGTACCGGCGCTTGGCCTTTTCCACCGCCAGTTCGATGTGCAGCTGCCCCATGCCGGACAAGAGCATGTCGCCAGTGTCTTCGTTCCGCTCCAAGTGCAGACAGATGTCTTCGTCCAAGAGCTTCTGCACTGCGGCGAACACCTTGTCCTCGTCGCCCTTTTCCTGCGCCGCCAGGGCGTAGCTGATGATGGGCGGGGTGAGCTTGGGCGGGACGAGCACAAATGGGGCCTTCTCGGCACACAACGTATCCCCAGTGGAGGTGTTTTTGAGCTTGGCCACGGCCACAATGGCCCCCGGCCCCACCGGCTCCTTGCACGGGACCTGCTTTTTGCCTTCCAAGAACAAGAGGCCGCCGATCTTTTCCTTGTCTTCCTTGGTGGCGTTCATAACCTGCATGTCCGGAGTCAATACCCCCGAGAGCACACGCAGGATGGAGAGCTGGCCGGTAAAAGGATCCGAAAGGGTCTTGCACACAAAGGCCGCCAGGGGCTCATCCGGGCTGGAGGCACGTGTGGCGCCGTCCTTGCCCTGCCACGGGGCCCGCGCCAGGGGTGCGGGCAAAAACCGGACAATGGCGTCCAAAAGCAGCGATCCGCCCTTGGCCGCCAAGGCCGCCCCAGGCACCACCGGGACCAAGGACTGGTCCTGAACGCCCTGGCGCAGCCCCGCCTCCAGGTCCTCGGCGGAAAGCTCGCCCGCGTCCAGATAGCGCTCCATGAGCTCCTCGCTGGTCTCGGCGATGTTCTCCACCGCCACTTCCCGCGCGGCCTGCACCGCGTCCTGCATCTCCGCCGGCACCGGCCCTGGGCTCAGCGTCCCGTCCTGGCCGAAAAAGAAGGCGCTGTCCCCAAGCACGTCCACGACGCCGCGAAAGTCCGCTTCGCTGCCGATGGGCAGAAAAAGCGGCACCGCCCGCACCCCGAGCACCGAGGAGAGCCCGCCCATGGCCATGGCAAAATCCGCCCGCTCCCGGTCCATCTTGTTCACGAACACCAAGGCGGGCAGGTTGAGTTTGCGCGCCTCGCCCCAAATCTTTTTGGTGAGGGGCTTGACCCCATCGAGGGCGTCCACCACCAGCACCACGCCGTCCACAGCGGTGAGCAGATACGGCAGATCCCCGATGAAATTGGTATCTCCCGGCGTATCCACGAGAAAGTGATCCGCCCCCTTCCACGTAAAATGGGCAAACCCCGGCTGAATACTGCCGCGGCGTTTGATCTCTTCGGGTTCGTAGTCCAAGGCCGTGGTGCCTTCTTCAATCTTGCCCTGGCGCGACAAGGCCCCAGAAGCCACCAGCATGAGCTCCGCCAGCGATGTCTTCCCGGTGCCGCCATGTCCAATCAGGGCATACGTCCGTTGTTTCTCCAATCGATCCTGCATACGGGCCCCCTTTCCACATAGATTTGGCGCATGCGCCAGAAAATTGGATATCTGGGAGCAGCCTGCCGGCTGCGTGCCTGCTCGCCAAGGCTTGCCATCCTGCCGTGATTGTTCCAAGCATCAGGGCCGCCTGCGTGGCCCGGCAGGGGCGCCATGCAGAGGCATTCAATTTTTTCAAGATTTTGGCCCTATAGAGAGGGGGTTGGGAAATTGTCAAGACAGGCTTTTTTTCCAGAGAGTTACCCGCAACATCCAAAAACTCCCCGGCTTTTTTGGGCTTCCCCGCAGTCGATCGACGCCACGGGCCCGTGGCTCGTATGGTCCGAAGCGCCCAGCCCCGAACTTGCCGCCTCGCTGGCGCGTTCAGGCGTCCTCTCGCCCATCCTCGTGGACGCATCCCAAGAGCCCGTGCTGCTCGTGGACGGCTTGGGCCGCCTGCGTGCGGGCCACGACCAGGTCCTCTGCCTGGACGTGGGGCCGCTTTCCCCCCAAGGGCGCCTCGAATGCCACCTCGCCGCCAATTTCCATAAACCGCGCACCGAAGCCCGTCTGGTGACCGCAGCCCGGAGCGCAAGCACCCTTGGCATGGCGTGGGACGATACCCTCGCCCTCTTGGCCGTGCACCCGCACTCCAAGACCGCCCGCCTCCTGGCTGCCTGGCTTGCGCTTCCGGCAAGCTGGGATCAATGGATCGTCCGCGGCCACGCCTGCCTGACCGTGGCACCAATCCTGGCCAAGCTTCCCCCGGACGACCTCACGGCCCTGACCCCGGTGGTGGCCGCCTACGCCTGGTCGCAGGCAAGCCTTGCCCAACTCGTCTCGTGGCTTCAGGAAACCGCCCAGCGCACCGAACAGCCACTGCGCGACCTCGTCTCCTGCCTGGGGATCGAGGCCGCCGGTCAGCTCTCCCCCAAGGACGCCATGGCCCGCATCCTCGAGGCCGCACGTCGGCTACGCTACCCGGAGCTCTGCCGCCTGGAAGAGGCCTGGCATGCCGCAGCCAAGAGCATCGGTCTTCCTCGACCCTGGCGCATGGAACGCACGGACCAATTCGAAACCGGACACGTGGAGCTGCGGCTGCGCGTCACACGGCCCGAAGACGTGGCTGCCGCGGCCAAGGCACTGGAGCGCTGCGCCCGCCACCCCGGTTGGGCCGCGCTTATGGAGATCGGCGCATGAGTTCCGCGGCACTCGCAACCGCCCTTGGCCAGCGCATCGGCCGCGTGGTGGTGGATGCGTCGGTGGCGGCCTCGGAGCTCGCCTGCCGCGTGCGACGCGCCCTCCCAGAGGCCGCCTGGCACGTACGCGCTCCCGAGGAACCGGCCCCCTGCGATGCCCATACCCTGTACCTCAAGGACTTCCGCGGCCGCTTCCTGCGCCCATGCCCCGGCACCAGCCAGTACCGCTGCTGCGGCTACCACATCCTGCACATCGGGGAGAATTGTCCGCTGGCCTGCTCCTATTGCATCCTCCAAGCCTATTTCGACGACCCCACCCTCAAGGTCTGGGCCAATTGGGACGACCTGGAGGCGGAAGTCACCACCGCGCTTCAGGCCTCTGCCCAGCGGCGCTGGCGCCTGGGGACCGGCGAATTCACCGATTCCCTGGCGCTCGAATCCATCACCGGCATGAGCGCCGCGCTCATCCGCATGCTGGAGCCCTTTGCCAACGCAGTCTTGGAACTCAAATCCAAGGTGGTGGACCTCTCCTGGCTTGCGCACGTGCGCGATCCCCGGCGGGTGCTGCCCGCCTGGTCCGTCAATGCCCCGGATATGGTGGAAAGCGAAGAACACGGTCCCCGGGCCTCCCTGGAAGAGCGCCTCGCCGCGGCCAAAGCCTGCGCCCATGCAGGGCTGCGGGTCTGCCTCCACTTCGACCCCATCCTCCATTACCCGGGCTGGGAACGCGGCTACCGCCAGACGGTCACCGCCATTGCGGATACGCTCCGGCCCGAGCAGGTGGCCTACATCAGCCTGGGGTCGTTTCGCTGCATGCCGCAGCTCAAAAGCCGCATCCAGGAGCGCTTTCCGAACGCCCGCTACATCCACGCCGAGATGATCCAGGGGCTCGATGGCAAGCTTCGGCTGCTCAGGCCCCTGCGCGTGCAGCAGCTCGCCTTTGTGGCTGGTCTGCTGCGCAAGGCGGGATTCGGGAGCAAGCTCTATCTCTGTATGGAGTCCGATCTGGTGTGGCGGGCCGTTCTTGGCACCACCCCTCAAGATTTCGGGGGACTTGCCCGACGCCTGGAGGCCCTAGCCTTTGGGGACGCCGAGGGCCTCTGCCGATGACCTGCGCCAGCGCCCGACCCCACCGTCTTCCACGGCCACACCTTGCCCCTCCGCGGCGGGCGCGGTAGGGCGCACAGCGCTGCTGCCCTCAGAGGAGGAATCCCTATGAATGGTTTGACCTGGAAAGGAAACGCCAAGGCCCGCCGCATCGTCACCGTCCTCTTCGTACTCCTGGCCGCCGGCGCCGGATATCTTTGGTGGAGCCATGGCCGGGAGAGCACGGACGACGCCTTCGTGGAAGGCCATATCCACCCCGTGGCCGCGCGGGTTTCCGGCACCGTGGTGCAGGTGCTCGTGGACGAAAACCAGGTGGTGGAAGAGGGCCAGCCGCTTGTCCTCCTGGACCCCACGGACTACGAAGTCGCCGTGGCCCAGGCGCGGGCGGATCTCGCCACCGCCGAGGCCGTCCTGGCCTCCGCGTCCGTGGGCGTGCCGCTGCAGGCCAATCAGACCGATCTTCAGGTGGCTGCGGCCACGGCAGCCGTGGAGGCCGCCCGCCGCGCCCTCACCGAGGCCGAAGCCCAGGTCACGGCAGCTGAAAATCAAATCCGCGGGCTTGAGGCCGCCCTGCAGCTGGCGCAACTGGACCTGCAGCGCCAAACCCAACTGCGCGCCCAAGATCTCGTCCCCCAAGCGACCCTGGATGCCGCACGCACGCACCACGACCAGGCCAAAGCCGCCCTGGACGCCGCCCGGGCCAGTCTTGCCGCAGCCATGGCCGCCCGCGCTCGCTTCGCCAGCGAGGTGGAACGCGCCGAGGCCGCCGTCAAGCTGGCCTCCACCGGCCAGGACGTGACCACCATCAAGGACTTGGAACGCCGCGCCGCTGCGGCCAAGCGGGATCTCGCCCGGGAACGCCTGCGCCAGGCCGAGCTCCAGCTCTCCTATACCCGCATCCTCGCCCCTGCCCGTGGCCAGGTGAGCAAGAAGAACGTGGAAGCCGGCATGGTGGTGGCCGCCGGCAAGCCGCTCTTGGCCATCGTGCCTCTGGACCCGGAACACTTGTGGGTCACGGCCAATTTCAAGGAGAGCCAGATCGGCCGCATGCGTCCGGGCCAGCGGGCGGAAATCGCGGTGGACGCCCTGCCTGGGGTACGCCTCACCGGGCAGGTGGAGTCCATCATGGCTGGTACCGGCGCGGTCTTCTCCCTCTTTCCGCCGGAAAACGCCATGGGCAACTACGTCAAGGTCGTCCAGCGGGTGCCGGTGCGTATCCGGCTCGATCCCTATGACCCGGCGCAGGTGCCGCTGCGCTTGGGACTGAGCGTCGTGCCCACGGTCTTTGTGGAGTGAGCATGCAGTCGGCCAAGTGGTGGATCACCGCCAGCGTCATGATTCCAACGCTGCTGGAGATCCTCGACACCTCCATCGCCAACGTGGCCCTCGGCCATATCCAGGGTTCGCTTTCCGCCGGCCAAGACGAAGTCACCTGGGTGCTCACCTCCTACCTCGTGGCCAACGCCGTGATCATCCCCATGAGCGGCTGGCTCGGGCGCGTCATGGGCCGCAAAAACTATCTCCTCGCCTCCGTGGCAGTCTTTACCGGCGCCTCCATGCTCTGCGGCCTGGCCACCAGCCTGGAGGCCCTCATCTTCTTCCGCATCCTCCAAGGGATGGGCGGCGGCGGACTGCAACCCGTCTCCCAAGCCATCCTCCTGGAAACCTTTCCTCCCGCTGAACGTGGCCTCGCCATGGCCGTATTCGCCATGGGCGCCGTGCTCGGCCCCATCCTGGGCCCCTTGCTGGGCGGGTACATCACCGACCACGCCTCCTGGCATTGGATCTTCTTCATCAACGTGCCCATAGGGGTGATCGCCGTCCTCATGATCCAGACCTTCGTGGAAGACCCGCCGTATCTTGAGCGCCGCCAAGCCGGAGAAATCGTGGATACCGTGGGCCTTACGCTCCTCGTCGTGGGACTGGGCTGCCTGCAGGTGCTCCTCGACAAGGGGCAGCAGGAAGACTGGTTTGCCTCACCGGCCATGACCACCCTGGCCGTGGTGGCGGCAGTATGCCTCACCGCCTTGGTGTTCTGGGAGCTGCGCCACCCCAACCCGGTGGTGGACCTCCGCATCTTCGCTGATCGCAATTTCGCCACGGGCAATGTGGTCATGTTTTTCGGCTTCTTCGCCTTTTTCGGGGCCATTGTGCTGCTGCCCATGTATCTCCAGCACCTCATGGGCTATACCTCGTGGCTCGCCGGCGTGGTGCTCGGGCCCAGCGGGGCCATCATGCTCCTCATTTTGCCGGCAGTCGGACGGCTTACCCAAAAGATCGACGCCCGCCTCATCCTCTGCTTCGGCCTTGTGGTCTCCGGGCTCTCGTTGCTGTACATGTCCCGCTTCACCCTGGAGATCGACATCGGCACGGCCATGATGAGCCGCAACATCCAGGCCATCGGCATCGCCTGCTTCTTCGTGCCCCTCTCGTACCTCACCATGGCCTTCGTGCCCAACGAGCGCATGAGTAATGCCTCGGCCTTGTTCAACCTCCTGCGCAATCTCGGGGGGTCCTTCGGCACGGCCTTCGTCACCACCATGCTGGCTCGGCGCGCGCAATTCCACCAGGCCCGCCTGGTGGAACACACCACCCCATACGACCTCCCCTTCGCGGAAGCCGTAGACCGATTGCAAACACTCCTCGGGTCCGCAGACCAGGCATTGGGGACCCTCTATCAGGCCACCTTGCGTCAAGCGGCTTTCATGGCCTATATGGACGTCTTCCACCTCCAGGCCCTGTTTTTCTTCGCACTGGCGGTGCTCATGTGGATCGTGCGCCGCCCGGCCCACGGCGCGGACATGCCCATGGCCCATTAGACCTCGCGGGTCCAAGGCACCAAAAGAAAACGCCCTGAAGACTCAGGGCGTTTTCTGTGATGGCTTGGTGCAGTGGGAGGGACTCGAACCCTCACGGGATACCCCACTACCCCCTCAAGATAGCGTGTCTACCAGTTCCACCACCACTGCAAGGCAGGAGGAGCCTTTAGCCATCTGCCCCTCCCTTGTCCAGCATTTTTTTACTCGCGGGAAATGGCGCTGGCCGGACAGCTATCGATGGCTTCATCCGCACACGGGGCCGTGGAGTCCGGATTCTTGACCATGGCCTTTTCCTCGCCATCGATCATGGCAAACACCTCAGGGCACAATTCCACACACGTCTCGCAACCGACACACTCATCGTAATCAATGACAATACCCATAGGAAACCTCCTCGTTTGGTAAATGGGTTTGGCCTCCTGTACCCAGCCCCGAGGTGCCCTGCAAGGGGGAATCCCCATTTGCCGGTGTTTTTCTTCTGGCATGATTCTCGCTTTGCCCCACCACACGGAGGACGTATGGCAGAACACGCTCACGCACGCCCATTTTCCCCCCAAATGCTCGAGGAACACCGTTGGCTGCCCTGTCAGAGCGTTGACGGGACGCCGCGTTCCCACGCCTGGGCGGTCCCGTGGTCGGACCTCATGATGACCATGTTCGTCCTGTTCGTGGTGCTCTACGCGGTTCAAGCCCCCCGGCCTGTGCCATCCGGGGCACGCGAAGTCCCGGTGCAGGCGGTCTTTCCCGCTGTCCTGCCCCCCGCCGTGGTCCTTCCTGGAGACCTGATCCAGGCTGCGGACGCGATGCAACCGCTTGCCAATGCCCCGGGAGTGCTCGCCGTAGAGACCCTCCCCGGCGGGGTGCGCCTGGCCGTGACACCGGATGCCGCGCACACGCCCCAGCCACTCCTGTCCCGTGTGGCCGAAGCCCTGACGCGGTCCGCAGCCACGGTGCATGTGATCGGATACAGCGCCCACGGCGCCTCCTGGACGCAGGCGGCCCAGGCCGCCGCAGCCGTAGCCCAGGTCTTGCGCCAACGCGGCGTTGCCGAAGACCGCCTTTGGGTCACCGCTCGAAGCAGCGAGGCCCACGACCCGGCCCTTGCCCGGGGGTGGGTGGATATCGTCCTGGGTTCGGTAGAGGTGTTGCCCCCGCCGCATCTCCCCGGAGAAGCCCCTGGGATTGCCGCCTGGCTGCAGGGAGGAATGTGATGGATCGGCGTGCGTTTTTCGCCCTCATCCTGGCCTTGGCCGTGCTCGTCACCGGGTTTGCGGGCAGCGGAGATCTGCGCACCTATGCCAATCTCCCCGGCCTGCTTATCGTGCTCGGCGGCACCTTGGCTGCAGCCGTGGTGGCCTTCCGGCTGGAACGCCTGGGGCACACCCTGCGGGTGGTGGCGTCCGTGTGTCGCGCCCGGCGCATGGAGCCTGCCACCATGGTGGAAATTTTGGTGGATCTTTCGGTCAAAAGCCGCATTCGCGGCATCCAGTCTCTCAGTGAAGACGAAAAAGAAGCCTCGCTCCTGTTCCTGCGCCAGGCCCTGGGTCTGGTGGTGGATAACCATTCCCAAGAGCATATCCGCGACCTGCTCGGCACGGAAATGGCCTTTTTCCAGCAACGGCGCGAGGAATCGGAACGGGTGCTCAGGGTGCTCGCCGAATTTGCTCCGGCCTTTGGGCTGGCCGGCAGCGTGGTAGGACTCATGGGCATGCTCGCCAGCGTGGGCGACGTGGCCACCATGGTGCGCTCCATCCCCGTGGCCCTCACCTCCACCCTGTACGGCGTGCTCCTTGCCCATCTGGTGTTTCTTCCCTTGGCCGCCCGGGTGCGGGAAAGCACCGAGCACGAACTGCTCTTGCAGCGCATCGTGGCCGAGGCCATGCTGGCCATCCAGGCGGAACGCAATCCCCGGCACTTGGAGATGCACCTCAAAAGCTTCCTCACTCCGGCCGAACGCGGCGGCAGGCTCGTGTCTCTCGCCCGCATCCAGGAACGCTTCGGCATCGGCCGGCCGGAGCCCGACGACACGACCTCAGGCAGGGACATCTCCCCGCAGCCGGGCGATACCCCGAGCGTAGGCGCGGAACACGTCGGCCCGGTCGAGCAGGCCCACAATCTGGCCTGATTCGGCATCCACCACCGGCAGCTGCGGCAGGTCGCTTTCCACGAACCGCAGCAGGGCGGAGGACAAATCGTCATCCAGGGTCACGGTCGGACACGGCCGCAGGATGTCCCGGGCCACCACCAATGGACACAGGACGTCTTCAAAGAGTACGGAGCGCACGTCATGAAGGGTGACTGCGCCGCACACCCGGCCGTCTTCGCCGAGTACCGGGAACACTCGATCCGTGGAATGGACCATGAGGTCCGTCATCTCCCGAAATCCAGCGCCCTCGTGCAGAAAGGCCACCGGTCGCAAAGTCACCGAGTCTCCCACCCGCAGGCGCTCCAAGACGTTGAGGACCGTCTCGTCCACATGCGCCGGAGAGGCGAACTTGTCGTCCACCTGGTGATCATACAAAAAGGTACGGCGGCAGGCAGCAAGGCTGACCGCAGAGGCGAGCATCAACGGCGCCAAGAGCCCATAGCCGCGCGTCAGCTCGCACACCATCACCAACGGCCCCACCGGTGCCCGGGCGATGCCGACAAAGAACGCCGCCATGCCCACGAGCACATACGCCTCGGGATGCGTCACCAAAGCCGGGGCCAGATCCTGGGCCACGCGGCCCACCACCCCGCCCACCATGCCCCCTACCAGCAAGGCAGGGGCGAACATGCCGCCGCTCAAACCCGAGCCCAAGACCATGGAGGTGGCCAGAGTCTTGCCCAGGGCCAAGAGCAGCAGCGCCACGGTATCCAAGCGGCCTTGGATGGCCTGCTGCAAATACCCATAACCGGCGCCAGCCAAGGCGGGAAAGGCCATGGCCAAAAGCCCCATGGCCGTGGCCCCCAAGGCCATGGAGGCGCCAGGGCCAAAGCGCTGCGCCACCTCGCCAAAGATCCGCACCTTCACCCAGCGAAAGAAGCGCACATACCCCATGCCCGCCCCAGCGCAAACAAGGCCCAACACCGCATAGAGCGGAAGCTCGGCCATGGTGGTGAACCTGAGTTCCGGCACCAGAAAGATGGGCTCGATACCGAAAAAGGCCGCGAACACGCTGTAGGCCGTGACCGAGGAGAGGATGGACGGCACCAGGGCCCGGGCCTCGAAATCCTCGCGGTACACGACTTCCACCGCCGTGAGCGCTCCACCCAAGGGGGCCCGAAAAATGGCTCCAAGCCCCCCTGCCGCGCCCACCAAAAGGAGCAGCCGCCGCTCCTTGGGCGAAAGTCCCAAACGGTCCGCCAGCCACGCGGCGCAGCCTGCGCCCAATAGGGACATGGGGCCTTCCCGGCCTGCGCTGCCGCCTGCAGCGATGGTGAGGATAGCCGTGCTCACCCGTACCAACGGGATACGCAGGTCCAGACGGCCTTCGCGGTGGTGGAAGGTATGGATGAGGGTATCCGTGCCGTCCGTGCCTCCCGGCGGCATGTGGCGCAAGAATCGGCGCACCAGAAAGGCCGTGAGCCCTGCTACGGCGACCAAGGCCGCCAGCACCACCCATGGCCGCCATGGCCCTACCGGGACGTGGAAGAGTTCCTCCCCTGCAGCCCCAGGCAAATCGAAACCGGCTCCCATGCGCACGATCACCACGGAGGCCGCCTCGATGAGGACGAAAAAAGCGCTCGCCCCAAGGCCGGCAATGACTCCGGTCAGGATGCCGAGAATGGTCCAGCGGCCATGGGGGTGCGTGTGCCACAGATGCGCAAGATGCGCGCGCAGCCCTGGGATGGAAAAACTCATGCCTTGGCCTCGGGCAGGGAAAGTACGCTGCGGGCCAGGGCCACGTCCCGGGCAATCTGCTCCCGCAGTTCCTCCACGCCGGCAAATTTGCGCTCTCCGCGCAGGCGCTGCACGAGGTGCAAGGTGAGATGGCGGCCATACAGATCTCCGGAAAAGTCCAGCACATGGGCCTCCACAGACAGCACGTCCCCGCCAAAGGTCGGATTGAAACCGATATTGAGCACCGCCGGATGCTTGATCCCTTCCCACTCGGCCCACGCACAGTACACGCCGGTCTTGGGAAAGAGTTCGTCGGTAAGGAGCAGATTGGCCGTGGGAAAGCCGAGCACCGCCCCGCCCCGCCGGTGTCCCGGGACCACCGTGCCTTCCACGCAGTGAAACCGTCCCAACAGGGCACGCGCCGCCCACACATCGCCAGCCAAGAGCAGATCACGGATGCGCGTGGAACTCACCACCACCCCGTCCACCAGCACCGGCGGCAGTTGCTCCACGGCAAAGCCGAAGCGGCCGCCCAGCTGCGCGAGCAGCGAAAAATTCCCTGTACGGCCTTTGCCGAAGGCATAGTCGTAGCCAATGAAAAGCTGCCGCACCCCAAGGCCGTGCACCAAGACCTCTTCCACGAAACGCTCCGGAGTCATGGCGGCCAAGGCCGCGTCAAAAGTCAGGGTAAGCAGGGCGTCCACGCCCAGGGCTGCGATGCAGCGCGCTTTTTGCGGCGGCGTGGTGATGAAGGGCGGGTGCGGCTTGCCGGTGAAAAATCGCAGGGGATGGGGATCAAAGGTCACCACCACCGAAGGAATGCCCATGGCCCGGGCAGCGTCCCGGGTGCGCAGAATCAACGTCTGATGCCCCACATGGACGCCGTCGAAATTGCCGATGGTCACACACGATCCAGCATGGATTCCAGGGATCTGGATCGGTTCATGGACATGAATCATAGATATGCCTCCCCAAGGGAGGAAAGCATGTAGCGCAGGCGCCACCAAGCTTCAAGGAAAGAAGCCGAGCTTCCATTTGACGCCTCGTTGCGGCATACGCCAAAGCATCCGAACCATACCACAGGAGGCCTCCATGCAGCGTTGGCGCATCCCTCTCATCATCCTTGCGGCCCTCATCGCCCTGGCCTGGGGCGGCGCGCACGTGCTGCGCCAAACCCTCTCCCAACGTCTCGCCGCCTGGATGAGCCAGGCCCTGATGCGGCCCGTGACCATGGCGCAAGCCTCCATCCGCCTGCTGCCCCTCAGCATCCAGGTCGCTACACTTCGTGTCGCCGGACCGACACCGCAAGACCCGCCAGTGCTCGAAGTCGCCGATGCCCACGCCCGCCTCCACCTGCCCGCACTCCTCTCCGGCCGCATCGTGGTCCGCGAAGTACGCCTGAACACCCCGCACATCTTCGTACACCGCACCGCAACAGGGGGCTCCAACCTTCCGCCACGCATCCTCCCGAATCCTTCCAGCGCGCTCTCGCCGCCGGTCCACGCCGACGTCCTGCAACTTCCCGACATCACGTGGCAGGTGGAGCAACTTATCGTGACCAACGGCCAGGCGGACTTGCGTGACGAGGCTGCCAACCGCACCGTCCGCCTCCAGGACCTCCAGATGCACACCGGTCCCATCGCCCCGCAAGCCCCCACGATCATGGACCTTACCTGCTCCTGGCAGGCCGAGGAGGCACGCGGCACGCTCAGTCTCAACGGCACGGTGTCCCCAAAGCCGCTCCGGCTTGCCGCATCCCTGCGCACCGCATCCATCACCGCACCGCAGGGGGAAGTCCCGTCCCTGCACGGCCGTCTCGACGTAACGCTCCAGTCTGCACCCAGTCCCGAAACACCGCCCAGCACATGGATCGCCAATGTCCACGGCACCAGCACGCTTGCAGCCGAAAACATCCGCCTGGGCACCGTAATCTTTCCGCAGGCCGACGCAGAACTCTCCGCCACCAGCGGACGCATCCACTGCTCCCGCCTCACCGCCGCGCTCGCCCGAGGCACCATCGATCTCGAGGGGGAGATGGACACCCGCAACCCGAATCTCGCCGCGCAATTGCGCGTCCAGGCCCGTGACCTGGACCTCGCCCAGCTCCTCGCCATGCTGGGGGTTCCAGATCGCATGCGCGGCACCGCCGCCGGACACGCCACCATCACGGCCCAAGGACAAACCCTCGATGCCCTCAAGAGGACGCTCACCGGAGAAATCACCTTTCGTTTGCGCGACGGCGCTGCCCTCGGCGTCCCCCTCGGTGCGGCACTGCGCACCGCTGCGCCGCTTTTGGTCCCGCCCACGCTTCCCGACCGACTCGATGTGGCCTTTACCGAGCTGACAGCCCAAGGCCCGGTGGGCGGCGGCGCATACATTGCGGACATCGCCGGCCACGGTCCCTGGTTCACCGTAGCGGGGGCAGGGAAAGTGCACCTCCCGCCAAACCGCCTCAGTGCGGATCTGCGTGTCAGTGCCACGGCGCAGGCAGTCCGGGAGCTCGGCCCCCTGGCGGCCATCGCCCAAACCACTCCGATCCCGCTGCAGCTACGCGGCCCCATAGACGACCCAGAAGTGCGCGTGGATCTCCGCCTCTTGCTGCGCCAAACACCTCCCAAGACCATGGAGCAGATCCTCCAAAAACCCGAAGAGCTCCTCCGCGGCTTTCTCCCGTAAGGAGACATTGTTGCCATTTTTTTTGCTTGACATCCGTCAGTGCTGCGTCTAGAGGCCCTTTCGTTCGACGCCGAAGTGGTGGAATTGGTAGACACGCTAGGTTCAGGGTCTAGTCGGGGTTCCCCGGTGGAGGTTCGAGTCCTCTCTTCGGCACCACAAACATCGGCCGTCTGGCAGCCCCAGACGGCCGTTTTGCATCCCTCTGCAGCACGCGGGGATGCAGGTTGAGGCCATGTTTTCGTTCACTCCGCACGTCCGCGTCTCCTCTGGTTGGGCGCTGTGCCTTCCCGCGGGCGGAGGAAAAAACCATGGAGGAATCCGTATGGCGTATGTCAGCATGAAGCAGATGCTGGAGACTGGTGTGCATTTCGGCCATCAGACCCGGCGGTGGAACCCCAAGATGCGGCCCTACATCTTCGGCGCCCGCAAAGGGATCCACATCATCGATCTCCAGCAGACCGTCAAAATGTACCGCAAGGCCCACGACTTCATCGTGGACACGGTCGCCCGCGGCGGAAAAATCCTTTTCGTGGGAACCAAGCGTCAGGCGCAGGACACCATTCGCGCCGAAGCCGAACGGTGCGGCATGTTTTACGTCACCCACCGCTGGCTGGGCGGCACCCTCACCAACTACCAGACCATCCGCTCCAGCATCAACCGGCTCAAGTCCCTGGAAGCCGCCTTTGCCGATGGCAGTATCAACCGCTTCACCAAGAAGGAAGTCCTGCGCATGGAGCGGGAGATGCAGAAGCTCAACACCACGCTGGGCGGCATCAAAAACATGGAAGAGCCGCCGGCCGCGGTTTTTATCATCGACCCGCATCACGAAGAAATCGCCGTGAAGGAATGCCGGCGTCTAGGTATCCCGGTGGTGGCCGTGGTGGACACCAATTGCGATCCCGATCCCATCGACTATGTCATCCCCGGCAACGATGACGCCATCCGCGCCATCAAGCTCTTTGCCGGCGCCATGGCCGACGCCTGCCTGGAAGGTTTGGCGCTGGCCAAAGAGCGCGGCGTGGAACTCGCGGATCTGCCCAAGGCGGCCTTTACGCCACCGGAAAGCGCCCTGGCCGAGGAGGCAGCCATGGATCTCGATGACGACCAGGACGACGAGGAGGAATTCTAAGATGACCATTTCCGCTTCTACGGTAAAAGAACTGCGCGAGCGCACCGGCGCTGGCATGATGGATTGCAAAAAGGCCCTGACCGAGTGCGGGGGCGACATGGACAAGGCCATTGCCTGGCTGCGGGAAAAGGGCCTGTCCAAGGCGGCCAAAAAGGCAGGCCGGGCCACGGCCGAAGGCCTGGTGACCATCGCCATGGCCGCGGACGGCAAGGCTGCCGCCATGGTGGAGCTCAACTGCGAGACCGATTTCGTGGCCAAGAACGAGGAGTTCATCGCCAAGGCCACCGCCATCGCTGAAGCCGTGCTCGCCTCGGGCGCCACCACCCCGGAGGCGCTGCCTGCCGAGATCACCGACCTCTCCGGCCTGATCGGCAAGATCGGCGAAAACATGCAGCTCGGCCGCATGGCGTACGTCACTGTGCCGGGCGAGGGTGTGATCGGCAGCTACATCCACTCCAACCACAAGCTGGGCGTACTGGTGGTCCTCACTGGTCCAGCCACGGCGGAGGTGGCCAAGGACGTGGCCATGCAGGTGGCTGCGGCCAACCCGCTGTGCGTCACCCCTGACCAAGTCCCTGCCGAGGCCCTGGAGCAGGAGCGCGCCATCTACCTCAACCAGGCCAAACAGGAAGGCAAGCCCGAAGCCATCGCCGAGAAGATCGTGGAGGGGCGCATGCGCAAATACTACCAGGAAGTCTGCCTGGTGGAGCAGCCCTTCATCAAGGATGACAAAAAGACCGTCAAAGATATCCTCGGCAAAGGGGTCCAGGTGGACCGCTTCGTCCGCATCGCCGTGGGGGCCTAAGCCCACCGCGCACCAAAGGGCCGCAAGGCCCTTTTTTTATGGCGTGCGCCGAGCTGGCCTCGGTTGCGCTTCCAGAAGGAAATGCATAGTGTCACGCGGCCGCACGCAGGGCCGCCTCTTTTGCAACAACAAGGAGTCCTCATGTCGCAGTTGCGCTTCAGTCGCGTCATGCTCAAACTCAGTGGCGAAGCCTTTGCCGGTGACCAAGGCTTTGGCATCGACCCCCTCACCACCCAGGCCATCTGCCGGGAGCTGGCGGAAGTGGCCACCATGGGCGTGCAGCTGAGTCTCGTCATCGGCGGCGGCAATATCTTTCGCGGGGTCTCGGTCTCGTCCAAGGGCATGGACCGCGCCTCGGCGGACTACATGGGTATGCTCGCCACGGTGATGAACGCCCTGGCCGTGCAAGACGCCATGGAAAAACTCGGGGTCTCCACCCGAGTGATGACCGCCATTACCATGAAGGAAGTGGCCGAGCCCTACATCCGCCGCCGCGCCATCCGCCACCTGGAAAAAGGCCGCGTGGTCATCTGCGCCGCAGGCACCGGCATCCCCTATTTCACGACGGACACCGCCGCCGTCCTGCGCGCCATGGAGCTCAAGTGCGACGCCATCTTCAAGGCCACCCGCGTGGACGGAGTCTATGACAAGGACCCGGAAAAGCACCCCGATGCCGTGCTCTATTCCACCCTCACCTACCTGGACGTGCTCCAGCAAGGGCTCAAGGTCATGGACTCGGCGGCCATTTCTCTGTGCATGGACAACAAACTCCCCATCGGGGTCTTCAACCTCTTTGTCCCTGGCAATATCAAGCGCCTGATGTTGGGCGAACGTGTGGGAACTTTGGTTCAAGGAGAATAAGTCATGGAAAAGCACCTTGAAGAATGCACGACCAAGATGCAGAAAAGCATCGACAATCTGGTGAAGGAATTTTCCCGCTTGCGTACTGGGCGCGCCTCCACCGCATTGGTGGACCATATCAAGGTGGAGTACTACGGTACACCGACGCCGCTAGCCCAAGTAGCCTCGGTTTCCATTCCCGATAGCCGTACCATCGCCATCTCTCCCTGGGACCGCAATGCCTTTGCCGCCATCGAAAAGGCCATCATGAAGTCGGATCTCGGGCTGACCCCCGTGAACGATGGCCGCACCATCCGCATTTCCATCCCGCCGCTCACGGAAGAACGCCGCAAAGATTTGGTGAAAATGGCCAAGAAATATACCGAAGAGGCCAAGGTCGCCATCCGCAACGTGCGCCGGGATATCAACGAATCCCTCAAAAAGAAAAAGAACGCCAAAGAGATGAGCGAAGACGACTTCCATAAGGCCCAAGAGGACGTCCAAAAGATCACCGACGACTTCATCCACAAGGCGGATGCCGCCTTGGCGGCCAAAGAAAAAGAGATCATGGAAATCTAGCTCCATGCCCATCCTTTCGCATCTGGCCATTATCATGGATGGCAACGGCCGCTGGGCCCAGGCCCGAGGCCTTGCCCGCAGCGCAGGGCACCGGGCCGGCACCCTGGCGGCGCGGGAAATCGTGCGCGAGACCCGTCGGCTCGAGATCCCCAACCTCACCCTGTACACCTTTTCGCGGGAAAACTGGCGCCGGCCTCCCCAGGAGGTCACCTTCCTGTTCGAGCTGCTGCGCGAATTCCTTTCCCAGGAACTGCCGGAGCTGGAACGCACCGGGATCCGGCTGCGGGTGCTGGGCGAACTGGACGGCATCCCCTCCCCCACCCGGCAGGTGCTCCAGCACGCCCTGCGCCGCACCGCCCACGGCTCCGCCATGACCCTGGCGCTGGCGCTCAACTACTCGGGAAGGCTCGAGATCGTGCGTGCGTGCCAACAACTCGCCCAGCAAAAGGCACCCATCACCGAAGCCTCCCTGGCCGCGCACCTCTGCACTGCCGACATGCCGGACCCGGACCTCATCATCCGCACCGGCGGAGAGCTGCGCCTGAGTAATTTTCTCCTCTTCCAAAGCGCCTATAGCGAGCTCTATTTCACGGACACTCCCTGGCCGGAGTTCACCCCCGAACACCTGCACCGCGCCCTGGAGGACTTCCGTCGCCGCCAACGCCGCTTTGGCGCAGCTGTGGAGGAGGCATGACCCCAGCGCACCGCCAACGAATCCTCACGGCCCTCGTCCTCATCCCCCTGCTTGCTGCGGCGGTGGTGGCCGGAGGCACGCCCCTGCGCCTGGCGGTCAGCCTCGTGGCGGCCCTGGCCCTGGGAGAATACCTGGCCATGTTTTGGGACCTGCGAAAACGGCGGCTGGCCCTTGGCCTGACCCTTGGCGCAGGGATCGGCCTCTTGTGGCTGCCCGCCTCCTGGCCGGAAGGAGCCACCGCGCCGCTGCTCACCCTCGCCGCAGGCACGACATTTGTGCTCCGCAGCGGCAAAGACGCCTCCCAAGCCGCCCACGACGTCCTTGTTGCCCTCAGCGCCCTGCTCTACGTGCCCGTGCTCCTGCGCCCAGGGCTCGAGCTTCCCTCCCTGGACCTCGGCTTCATCCTCCTTGGCACCATATCCACGGATACTGCGGCCTTCTACGTGGGCTCCCACCTGGGCGGCCCCAAACTCTGGCCCCGGGTGAGCCCCAAAAAGACCTGGTCCGGCAGCCTCGGCGGGCTTGCGGCCTGCATGGCGGTCTGCACGGCCTACGCCGTATGGATAGGCGGGGCGGATCCTGGCCGTGCGGCCCTCATGGCCGCGGTGGTGAGCCTTGCCGCCCAAGGGGGCGATCTTATGGAATCGGCCATCAAGCGCTGGAGAAACATCAAGGATTCCGGGAATATGCTTCCAGGACACGGGGGGATTTTGGATCGCATCGACAGCCTTTTGACCGCGCTCCCCGTCTATGCGCTCCTGGCCCATTTCTTGCCCTTGTGGACATAGCCATGGAGTACATTTCCCCCCTTTCCCACCGCTTTCTCCAGAGCGCCGATCCCCGCAGGCTGGTGATCCTCGGGTCCACCGGCTCCATTGGCGCCAGTACCTTGGCGGTAGTGCGCCGCCACCGAGAACAATTCCAAATCTTGGCCTTGGCCGGGGCCCGCAATCTGACGCGCTTGGCCGAACAGGCCACGGAGTTCCGGCCGCCGTTTTTGGGGATCTTGCGCGCCGAAGATAGCGCGCCACTTCGAGCGCTGCTCCCTGAAGACTACCACCCGCATCTGGTCTTCGGCCCTGAAGGCTACGTCCAATTGGCGCGATTGCCCGAGGCCACCCACGTAGTAGCCGCCCAAGTGGGCGCCGCCGGGCTCCTTCCCGCCCTGGCCGCGGCCCAAAGCGGCAAGGTCCTCGCTTTGGCCACCAAAGAGGCCTTGGTGCTGGCAGGGCACCTCTTCCGCCAGGCGTGCCACGCAAGCGGGGCCGTGCTGCTCCCTGTGGATTCGGAGCACAACGCCATCTTCCAGGCCGTGCAGGGCCACGGGCTCACGCAGGTGCGCCGACTCATCCTCACGGCTTCGGGCGGACCATTTCGCACCGCCTCTGCCGCCGAGCTGGCCGCGGTCACCCCTGAGGCGGCGCTGCGCCACCCCAATTGGAGCATGGGGCCCAAAATTACCGTGGATAGCGCCACCCTCATGAACAAGGGGCTGGAATTCCTGGAGGCCATGGCCCTTTTTGGGGCACAACCGGAAGAGATCGCCGTCCTCGTGCACCCCCAATCCGTGGTGCACTCCCTGGTGGAGATGATCGACGGCTCGCTGCTTGCCCAATTGGGCCCGGCCTCCATGGAAGTCCCCATTGCCCATTGCCTGGGCTACCCTGAACGGTTGGCGCAAAACCTCCCCGTGGACCTCACCGCCAAGCCGCTGACCTTCGAAGCGCCGGACTTGGAACGTTTCCCTTGTTTGCGCCTGGCCATGGAGGCCGCACGCCATGGTCCCAGCGCCCGCATCGCCCTCAACGCCGCCGCGGAAGTGGCGGTGGAGGCCTTCTTGGCCCGCCGCATCCCCTTCCTTGCCATCCCGCGCCTCATCGCCGCCACCATGGAAACCACCGAAGCGCAGCCTGCGGCCACGGTGGAAGACATCCTCCACCAGGACCAGCTCGCCCGGGCCAAGGCCGCCCGCATCCTGGAGACCCTTGCATGACGAGCATCCTCGCCGTGATCGTCGTCCTTGGCGGCCTCATCTTTTTCCATGAATTGGGGCACTTTCTCATGGCCCGGGCGCTGGGTATCGGCGTGCACGTCTTCTCCCTGGGCTTTGGGCCGAAGCTCCTCTCCTGGAGACCAGGCGCCACCGAGTATCGCCTGAGCCTCATCCCGCTTGGCGGCTACGTGCAGCTCGCAGGAGAAAAAGAAAACGCCGACGATGCTACGCCCAGAGAAAACCAATTTGCCCAGCGCCCGCCCTGGCAGCGCATGCTCGTGGTGCTGGCAGGCCCGCTCAGCAATTTCTTCCTTGCTTGGCTCATCTTTTGGGGGCTCCTGGCCACCCAAGGCATGGAAGAACTGCTGCCGGTCATCGGCAAGGTCACTGCCGAGAGCCCTGCGGCGGCGGCAGGGCTTGCCCCCCAAGACCGCATCCTCGCCATCGACGGCAAAACCATCCGTACCTGGGACGACCTGGTCACCGCCATCGAAGCCAGTGACGGCCGCGCCCTGACGCTCTCCATAAGGCGCCAGGAAATCCTCCTGGAAGTACGCGCCACCCCACAGGTGCAGGAAAAACGCACCATATTTGGCGAAATGCGCCGCGCCCCCATGCTCGGCATCGCCCCGGCCGGGGCCACCGAGCGCCGCATGCTCTCCGTGCCCGAGGCGGCCTGGGAAGGGCTGCGGCATATCGGCCAGGTCACCAGCCTCATGCTCCAGGGCATCATCAAGCTCATCGAGCGGGTGATCCCGTGGAGCGACGTGGGCGGGGTGATCCTCATCACCGAGCTCATCCACCGCGAAGCCCAAAGCGGCCTCGTGCAGCTTTTGGCGCTCACGGCGCTCATCAGCGTCAACCTGGGCGTGCTCAACCTGCTGCCCATCCCGGTGCTGGACGGCGGACATATCCTCTTCTACCTGCTGGAAACCATCGCCGGCCGGCCGCTTCCGGCCAAGGTGCAGGAGGTCGCCCTGCGCATCGGCATGGCGCTGCTCATCACCCTCATGATTCTGGCAACCGTCAATGACATCCTCCGCCATATCCCCTGACCCCAGCGCCCCGCTGCTCGTCCTGTGCGGCGCCGAAAGCCTGCTCCACATCGTCCTCGGCCATGGGGATGATGTGCTCCACGCCGAGGCCATCCACTGCCCCGGCGCCTCGGTGACCGTGCTGGCGCCGGCCATCGCACGCATCCTTGCAGCGCACCGAATCGCGGCCACGGACCTTGACGGCGTGGCGGCCGTATGCGGCCCGGGGTCCTTCACCGGGCTGCGCATCACCCTGGCCACCGTGGCAGGACTGGGCATGGGCGCCCAAATCCCCATGGCGGGGCTGGAGCTGCACCGCCTGCTTGCCGCCCAGGTCCCCTGCCCAGGACGGCTGTGGGTGGCCACCTATGCCCGCGCCCACATGGTCTACGCGCAGCTCTTCGAGCATGGCCAGCCCACCCGCCCCGTCCGGCCCCTCTCCCATCAGGAGTTTCGCGCCCACGTGGAGGCCCAGCCGGGACTTGCCGTAGGCAGCGGCATCCGCCGCCTGGAGCTCCCAGATACCGTCACCGCCCTGCCCACGCGCTTCGACACCCCCTGGCCCGGGACCCTCATGGCCGCCGCCGCCAAGGCCGCCTTCCATCGCCATCCGCCAGCGCCCCGCTATCTGCGCCCAAGCGACGCCGAAGAAAACCTCCCCGCCATCGCCCAGGCCCGCGGCATCTCGGAAACCGAGGCCCGGCGCCACATCCCCGAGTTCGTGGACCTTCCTCCCCTGTCCTGACCCAAAAATTCCGAAATCGCCCTAAAGTATTGCCGCCAGCGGCCGATACAAGGGGCACACACGGAATACATCGGCACGGACGCCAAACCCTTTCACGGAGGAAATCACCATGGCACTCGTCATCAACAACAATCTCATGGCAATGAACGCGGCGCGGAACCTCAGCACATCCTACGGAGCGTTGGCCACCTCCACCCGCCGCCTGTCCTCGGGCCTGCGTATCACCACTGCAGCGGACGATGCTGCCGGGCTCGCTATTCGAGAACTCATGCGTGCGGACATCGCCTCCCTCAAGCAGGGCATCCGCAACGCCAACGACGCCATCTCCCTTATCCAGACCGCCGACGGCGCCCTTCAGGTCATCGATGAAAAGCTCATCCGTATGAAGGAGCTGGCCGAACAGGCGGCCACCGGCACCTATACCTCGGACCAGCGGCTCATCATCGACTCCGAGTACCAGGCCATGGCCTCGGAAATCACCCGAATCGCCAACGCCACCAACTTCAACGGCATCTATCTCTTGAATGGAGATCTCTCGGCCTCTACCCCGCATGTGGTGGATTGGGCCAGCGCCCACGTTGGCTCGGGTCTCAACTCCACTGGCCCGCTCAAGGTCCACTTCGGCACGGGCAACAGCTCCGCCGAGGACTACTACTACATCGCCATCCAGACGGCTACGGCCTCGGCCCTGGGAGTGGGCAACGCGGCAGACGTCAACCGCGATAACGGTTCCGGAATTGCCGGCGCGGGCTACAGCATCTCCACCCAGCAGGCGGCGCAACAGGCCCTGGCGGCCCTCAACCGGGCCATCGTTTCCAAGGATAACATCCGCGCCAACCTGGGCGCCCTCCAGAACCGCTTGCAGAACACCATCACCAATCTGCAAATCCAGGCGGAGAACCTGCAAGCGGCCGAGTCCCGCATCTCCGACGTGGACGTGGCCACGGAAATGACCCAATTCGTACGCAACCAGATCCTCACCCAGTCGGCAGTGGCCATGCTCTCCCAGGCCAACAGCCTGCCGCAGATGGCCCTGCAGCTCATCGGCGGATAGCCCCCGCCCCAAACTGCGGCCAAAGGGCCGGGTCGCACGCCGCGGCCCGGCCCTTTTTCATAGAAAAGGCGGCACGGCCATTGCATAAACCACAGAGACTGTTGCGGAGGACCTCATGGCCGAAACCACCACAAGCACGAATCTCCTTTCCGGCGCCATCCGCTTTACGGGGCTGGGCTCAGGCACGGATTTCGACTCCATGGTCACCAAATTGGTGGATACGGAACGCATCCACCAGCGCCGCCTGGAGGCGTGGAAAGCCACGTGGGAAAAGAAAACCCAAGCCTTTCAAGAACTCAACAGCGCGCTGCTCACCCTGCGCACCACCCTGTCGGGCATGGATTCCTTGGACGAATTTCTGGCGAAAAAGACCGTGTCCTCCAACCCCACGGCCCTCACCGCCACAGCCAGCAGCAGCGCCGAATCCGGGGTACATACCGTGGAGGTGGTGGGACTCGCCGCCACGGACACCCTCATGGGCACGGCAGTTTTTTCCGCCCCCAGCGCGGACATCACCGGCGGCGTGGCCCGCACCCTGACCTTGGTGGTGGGCTCCACCCAAATGACCGTGAACGTGGCTGCAGGCACCACCCTGAAGCAGCTCGCGGACATGATCAACGCCCATTCCCAAAATCAGAATCTGGTGCGCGCTGCCCTCATCAACGATGGCAGCGGCTACCGCCTGCAGCTCAGGGGCATGGAGCTGGGCGCAGGCAACGACATCCTCATCGACGATGGCCTCACCACCGTGCCCGGCTTTTCCTCTGGAGACTTCGTCCAGACCCAAAACGCGGCCAACGCCCAGCTGCGGGTCGATGGCTGGCCGGTGACCCCTGCGCCCACCGCCACCATCCTGCGGGCATCCACAGGACTGGCCGCGCCAACGGACCCCCTCTCCGGTACCCCCGGAGGCTTCAAGTTCGCCGCCGGGGGCACACTCTATACCGTCTCCCTGGGTGCCGGCGCCACCCTCCAGGACCTGGTGGACGGCATCAACGCCTTGGGAAGCGGGGTTGCAGCCAGTCTTGTCATGGAATCCGGCACCCAGGTGCTCGTACTCACCGGAACCCCTGGAGCGGCCAATACGGTGCGGGTGGTGGATTATCCCGGCACCACCCTCGCCGGCCTCGGGACATCGGCCTTCACCCAAACCCAAGGGGCCACCGACGGCTACCTGGAGCGGGCGAGCAACTCCATCAGCGATGTCATCCCCGGCATTACCATGAACCTGGTGCAGGCCGGCCAAACCACCACCCTGACCACGGCCACGGACGTGTCCGCTGTCGTGGACAAGGTGAAGACCTTTGTGGACGAGGTGAATACCGTACTCACCAAAATCCAGGAACAAACCAAGGTGACCACCGTGGGCTCCCAAACCACGGGATCGCTGCTCACCGGCAACTACGGCCTGCAGATGATCCAGCAGCGCATCAAGAATATCCTCGCCTCCAAAGGTCTGGGCTTTGACCGCGACCTGGATCCGGTCACCTCCTTGGGCAGTGTGGGCATCACCACCGATACCTCCCAAGGCTCTCCCACCTTCGGTCTTTTGGTGTTCGACGAAGCCGCCCTGCGCGCGGCCCTCAACACCGACCCCCAGGCCGTGGCCAAGCTTTTTGCCGCAGACTCCGTGCCCAGCACCAAGGAGATGATCGAAGACCCTCTCAACCCCGGCCACTCCGTGGCCGCCGCCTCGCCCCACTTTCAATTCAGTTCCCTGGTGCGCGGCGTTACCCAAGCCGGCGAATTCTCCGTCTCCTACACCGTCTCCGGCGGGAGCATCAGCGCCAGCCCGCCCCCCACCATCGCTGGCTACCCCGCCTCCATCGACGGCACCAAGATCACGGCCACGGGTGACGACAACCCGGCCAAGGGTCTGGTCATCGATGTCATGGATATGACGGACGGCACCTACTCGGGCACCATCTTCATCAAAAACGGCAAGGCCCTGGAGCTTGGAGACGAAGTCCGCCGCCTGACCGCGCCCCTGGAAGGCCCCCTCAAGATCCTCGAAGACAACTACCAGGACATCATGGATAGCATCGACAAAAAGATCGCCTTCGAGGAGCGGCGGCTCACCCAATTGGAACGCACCCTCCGGAACCGCTTTGCGACCCTCGAATCGGTGCTCGGCACCTACGACCAGCTCTCCACCATGCTGGGTTCGCAAATCAACAGCCTGCCCGGCAAAAAATAGTCAAGGAGTTCCGTTATGCAACGAGCAGCCCTCGCCTACCGCCAGACCCAAGTGACCACCGCCACCCCGGGCCACATCGTGGTGATGCTCTTCGAAAGCGCCATCACCGCATTGCAGCAAGCCAAGACCAAGATGCTGGAAAAGGATTACGCCACCAAAGGTATCCTCATCTCCCAGGCGCTCGACATCATCGCGGAATTGGACGGCTCTCTGAACAAAGAAAAAGGCGGCGAACTGGCGCAAAACCTCCACAGCCTCTACACCTATTGCACCTGGCAATTGGTGAACGCCAATATCCAGATGAATCCCGCCCTGCTGGATGAAGTCGCGGGGATCCTCGAAACCCTGCGCTCGGCCTTTGCAGAAATCGTCAAGGAACCCAAATAGTGTGCGGCATCGCGGGACTGCTGACCAACGCCCCGCGCCAAAAGCGGGAAATCCAGGCCCTGCTTTCCGCCATGGCCCAGCGCATGGCGCACCGCGGCCCGGACGGCGAAGGCGTTTTTGCCGACGCCCATTGCGGTTTGGCCTCGCGGCGCCTGGCCATCATCGATATCCCGGGCGGCAGCCAGCCCATGGTCCATGCGCCCACCGGGGCGGTTCTCGTCTTCAACGGTGAGATCTACAACTATCAGGAACTGCGCGCCGAGCTCGCGGCCCTAGGGCACACCTTTGCCACACGCTCGGATACCGAGGTGCTGCTTGCGGCCCTCATGACGTGGGGAAAAGACGCCGTGGTGCGCCTGCACGGGATGTTTGCCTTCGCCCTCTGGGAGCCGCAGCGCCGCACCCTTACCCTGGGCCGGGATCGGCTCGGCAAAAAACCCCTGGTCATGGCGCAGGTCCCCGACGGCCTGGTGTTCGCCTCGGAGATCAAATCCCTCCTGGTCCATCCCCAGGTGCCCCGGAGCCTGGACCCCACCGCCCTGGCCCAGGCCATGGATTACGGGTTTGCCGTGCCGCCCCGTACCTTCATGCGCGCCGTCACCCAACTGCCCCCTGGGCATTGGTGCACGGTTTGCGCAGACGACGCCCCCGTGCGCCTGCGTCCGCAGCGCTACTGGCACCTCCCCGAAGATCTCGATCCTCCGGCCAGCCGCGCCGAAGCCGCAGCCCAGCTCACCCACCTCCTCTCCGAGAGCGTGGTCCAGCGCCTGCATGCCGACGTGCCCGTGGCCTGCTACCTCTCCGGCGGCATCGACTCCAGCGCCGTGGCTGCCCTCACCGCACGGCACAGCACGGCCCCGGTACAGACCATCTCCATCACCTTTGCCGAGCACCACAGCGACGAATCCCCCTTTGCCCGCATGGTGAGCCGCCACACAGGCACCCAGCACCACGAATTCCGCTGCCACCTGGAGCCCGAGGACCTGCCGCGCCTCATTTGGCACTTGGAAGCCCCGCTGGTGACGCTGCTCCACCTGCCGCTCTATCTGCTCGCACGCACGGCCCGGGAGTTGGGTTTTCGGGTGGTCCTTTGCGGCGATGGCTCCGACGAGGTGCTTGCCGGCTACGATTATTTCAAGTTCTTGAAACTCCTGCCCTTCATCGAGCGGGCACCCCAACGCCGCCTGCCCCTGCTCTGCCGCGTGCTCCCGCCAGGCACGGACCGCGGCGCACTCCCCAGTTGGTACGCCCACCTCAAGGCCGCGCCCTGCCGCCACCCGAGCCTGCCCTACCGCTTTCAGGCCTTCCGTTTTGCCTCGGCCCTCATGAGCGATTCCACCCTGGCGGCCATGGCCGCCAAGGCCCACGAACGCAGCGAAGAAATCCCTGCAGTGCCGCCTGCGCGCAGCCTCGTGGATCAGGCGCTGTTTCTCGAGGCCCACATGCGTCTGCCCGGACTCACCCTGCTCTTGGGAGACACCATGAGCATGGCCCATGGGGTGGAGCTGCGCTCGCCGTTCTTGGATCACCGCTTGGTGGAATGGGCCTTTCGGATCCCTGCCCATTGGAAGCTCAGGGGCCTCACCGAAAAGGCCCTGCTCAAGAGCGCCATGGCCCCGATCCTTCCTGCCGCCATCTGCCAGCGCCGCAAGCAGCCCCTCGCCGCGCCCGCGCCCTGGTTTGTGCGCACGTTCCGAGAGATGATCGGCGACATCCTCGCCCCGGCCACGGTGCGGCGCCTCGACTACTTCCGCCCGCAATTTCTGGAGGCCGCCCTAGCGCGCTTCGACGCCGGCGGCGAGGACACCGCAGGCATCCTCGTGGTGGCCTTCTTCCTCCATCTCTTTCACGAGCAGTTCCTCAACAGCGCCACCGCCTAACCCAGGCACGCAAAGCCGCCGCCCACCCACGGGCACACCCCGCACGGCACCTCGGCGCCGTAGCAATCCGCAGCAAACGGCCCCACGCTGCCATCCACGAAGTTGCAGGGCACGACATTGCAGTCGAAACACCGAGCAAAGTTCCCTTGCGCCTGCTGGCGGAAGAGTCGCGCCTGCGGACTATTCCACACCGCCACCGGTTCATCTGCCGGGAGGCGCCCCAGGATGCGCCGTGTTACGGCAACCGCCTGCCCCTCCGGATACACCATAGCGCTGTGCCACACAAAATGGCACGGGCTGAGCGCCCCGTCTTGGGCCACGGCCAGGGTCGGAGTCGCCACGAACGGACAGACCCCGGGCTCTTGCATGACCGTTGCGGGGAGCTCCACTGCCATGCCATAGCGTGCCGCCACCCACTGCACCTGTTCGAAGGCGCGAAGGACCGCGCTTCGCTGGGCCACGGCCTCGGGCTCCAAGGCGCGCACCACCCGGCCCAAAGGGATTTCCACCCCGGCCTTTTGGGCCGCGGCAAGCATCGACCGCACTGCGGCCACCAGCTGCCGCTCCTTGGGGCCAGGAAAGGGATGGTAGTACGCCTGGTCCAGACGTCGCACATCGAGCCCCTGGTCCACAAACGCTGCCAGCGCCGTGCGGGCAAACTCCAATGCGCGCTGGGAAATGACGGTGTGCAGACTCTGCGCCGCATCTTCCTTGCGGTAGGGGATGAGGTGGGAGAGGATCACAAAATCCACACCCTGCTGGCCGCACCAGTCCACGACGTCCGCCACGAGGGCGAGATTGCTTTGGGAAAGCACGAGCTCCACCCCGAGGCGCACCTGCCGGCCAAGGCTTCGGGCTGCCGAACGCATATGGACAAAGGCCTGGGCAATCCCCTCCACCGTGGCCCCAGGCCGCAGCGCCCCCAGAAGCGCGTTCTCCTGGGCGTCCACGGAAAAGGCCACCTGATCCAGGCCTGCTGCCACCAGCTCCCGCGCCAGCTTTTGGGTCAGCAGCATGCCGTTGGACTGAAACCCCACCCGCACCCGGGGGTTCCACGCCTTGGCCTGGGCCACCCACTCTACCAGGAGCGGATGCAGCAGCGGCTCACCAATGCCCGAGAGCACGAGGCTCTGGCACTGGGCAATCACAGGACGCAGGGCCGCGAACACCTCCGGCGCCATATGGGCCTCCGGGAGGTCCCAGCCCTGGGTATGTTTGACACAGGATGGACAGGCCAAATTGCACCGGGTGGTCACTTCCACCAGTACCCGTGCCGGGAATACGTGGTTCAATACGCCTCCTTATGCCGCCATGCCCGCGGCCAAACGCCCCAAGGTGGCCACCGCATCTTCGACCTGCGAAGTCCACGGCACTGCCGCGTTGAGACGGACAAAATGATCCAACTGCCCGTGGAGAGAAAAAATCGTGCCAGGCGCAATGCCGATCCCCTGCTCCCGGGCGCGAAAGAAAAGCTCCACGGCGTCCACGGACCTGGGGAGTTCGATCCATACCACGCCCCCGCCTTGCGGCCGCGTCTGGCGCGTGCCTGGCGGGAAATGCCGCGCCACGGCAGCGGCCATGGCCTCCATGCTCCGGGCGATGCGGGAGCGCAAGCGCCGCACGTGGCGGTCGTATCTGCCCTGGCGCAGGTACGCCGCCACCACCATCTGCGGCAGGGTGGCGGAGCTCACATTGGTGGTCGCCTTCACCGCCAGGGCCTCGGCAAACCACCGCCCCGGCAGCACCCAACCAATGCGGTAGCCCGGGCACAAGGTCTTGGAAAACGAGGAGCAGGTAAGCACCATGCCTTGACGGTCAAAGGCCTTGGCCAGGGGCGGCCGCCGCGGGGCCAGGTGGAGATCGCCGGCCACGTCGTCTTCGATGAGCGGGATACCGCGCGCAGCGAGGATGTCCACGATCTCGGCCTTGGCGGCGTCGGGCGTGAGACTCCCGTCGGGATTGTTGAAGTTGGGCGTCAGGATGCATGCGCGAATGGAGATCTGCTCCACCGCCCGGCGCACATCCTGCGGCCGGACGCCATGCTCCGGGGACGAGGGGATCTCCACGGCCCGGACCCCGAGATTTTCCAGCAACTGCTGGAAACAAAAATACGACGGCGCGGCGATGAGGGCCGTGTCCCCCGGCCGCAGCACCGCGCGCAAGGCCACGTACAGGGCCTCCATGGCGCCGGAGGTTACGAGCACCTCTCCTGGAGACACCCGACAGCCGGCCGCTGCCGCCCGCACGGCGATCTGCTCCCGCAAGGCCCACAGCCCCTCCACCGGCGCATAACCCACATGATCCGCGCCCTGCTGCCGCACGAGCTGTCCCGCGATCCGCCCCAAGGCCCGGCCTGGCAAAAACTCCGGTGCCGGACAGTTGATGCCCAAAGGGACGAGATGGGCGCTGCCCACGCTGGCCAGCACCCGGGCAATGAGAGTGCCCTTGGTCATCTCCCGGGGCCGCAGCTCCAGCTCCGGCGGCCGCGGCGGCAAGGACGACGGCGCCAGACGCCAAAAATACCCCGAGCGGGGGCGGGCTTCCACCAGCCCCCGGGCCTCCAGTTCGCCATATGCGGCGAGCACGGTATTGATGGACACCCCATACCGGGCCCGCAGCGTGCGCACCGAAGGCAGGCGCTCCCCGACACCGCCCGCACGAGACTCCCGCGCCGCCACCAAGGCTTCGGCCAGTTCCAAATATTTGCACCCGCGCATCTGTACCCCAAAAACAAAACTCTTTCTGTATCTGTACCCAAGAGTCCGCCTCTGCCAAAGATCCTGCGCGGAGGCAATCGATAATGGAGTATCAGCAACGTCCCCAATGGGGCCAGGCCCTGCGCCAGGTGGCCCCCATCGTCCTCGGCTACGTGCCCGTGGGCTTCGCCTACGGAGTGCTGGCCCGCCAAGCGGGGCTGGATCCCGCGGCCGCCATCCTCATGTCGGTATTGGTGTTTGCAGGCTCGGCCCAATTCATCGCCATCAGTCTCATCAGCACTGGGGCATCGCTGGCGACCATCGCGGCCACCACCTTTGTGGTGAACCTCCGCCATGCCCTCATGGCTGCGGCCTTGGCCCCGTACCTGCGCTCCTGGAGCTGGGCACGTCTGGCGGCCTTTGCCGCACAGCTCACGGACGAGACCTTTGCCCTGCACGCCCACCGCTTTGCCCAGAGTGCGCGCGGCGCAGCGGAAACGCTGACCATCAATGGGATCGCACACACCGCCTGGTGCCTGGGCTCCGCCCTGGGGGCCGTGGCCGGCGGGCTTGTCCACGACGTGCGGCCGTGGGGCCTCGACTTCGCCCTGCCGGCCATGTTTCTCGCCTTGCTCGGCGCGCAACTGGGTTCGGCCGCCCACATCCTGGCAGCAACCAGCGCCGCGCTGCTCACCGTCCTCCTGCACGCCTGGGGCGTGTCCCAGTCCGTGATCCTCATCGCCACCATCACCGCCGCCACCGTGGCCCTTGGAGTCGATACATGGAAACGCTCGCCGTCATCTTTGCCATGACCATGGTGACCTACCTTCCCCGCGCCCTGCCGCTGCTTCTGTGCGCCCGACGTACTGTGCCCGATCCCTTGGCCCGCTGGCTCGGATTCGTACCGCCGGCGGTCCTGGCCGCCCTGCTTGCCCAAAGTGTCCTCTGCGTCGGCCCCAGCGTGGACATGAGCATGGAAAATCTTTTTCTCTGGGCAAGTGTGCCCACGGCTCTGGTGCGCTGGAAGACCCGAAGCTTCGCCGCCACTGTGGCCGCAGGCATCCTCACCGTGGCCCTGCTGCGGGCCGCCCTCCCCTAACCCGACACCCAAGGAGTCCTCATGTTCTCCCCAAGCCGCCGCATGGCCCACGTGCCGCAATCCTTTATCCGGGAGATCCTCAAGGTCACCCAGAAGCCGGAAGTTATCTCCTTTGCCGGCGGACTCCCGGACCCGGAGTGCTTCCCCGCGCAGGCCATCCGCGAGGCCGCATCCCGGGCCATCGGCCGCCACAGCGCCCGGATCCTGCAATACGCACCCACCGAAGGGCTTTTGGAACTTCGCCAATGGATCGCCCAGCGCTACCAGCGCTTCGGCCTTTCCCTGGGCCCGGAAAACGTCCTCATCACCACAGGCTCCCAACAAGCCTTGGATCTTCTGGGGAAAATCCTGCTCAATCCAGGAGACACCGTGCTCGTGGAGCACCCCAGCTACTTGGGGGCCATCCAGGCCTTTTGCCTCTTCGAGGCCCGCTTCGCCACCGCCCCCCCTCACGCCGCGCGGGGTGGACGTGGCAGCTGTCCAGCGCGAACTGCAACGGGGGGTCCGCCTATTCTATACCATTCCCAATTTCCACAACCCCACCGGCATCAGTGCAGACGCCTCCACCCGCCAGGAGCTCGCCCGGCTCATGACCGAGTACCCCCAAACCCTCCTCGTGGAGGACGACCCCTACGGCGAGCTGCGCTTCCGCGGCCCCGAAATCCCACCCATCTTCGCCGCCACCCACGGGGCAAGCATCCACTTGGGGTCTTTTTCCAAGATCCTCGCCCCAGGGCTGCGCGTGGGCTGGATGGCCGGGCCGCCGGAAATCATCCGCGCCGCGGCCACAGCCAAACAAGCGGCAGACCTGCACACCTCCACGGTGTGTCAGGCCGTCATCCTCCAACTCCTCGAAGACGGTTTTCCCTTACCGGCCCATATCCAGCGCGTCTGCGCGCACTACGGCGAGCGCGCTCAGGCCATGATCCACGCCTTGCGACACGCCGCCCCTCAGGGAACGCGCTTCACGGAGCCCGAAGGCGGCATGTTCCTGTGGCTGTCGCTTCCCCCGCAAGGCCCTACCAGCATGGAGCTCTTCCACGCCGCCATGGAAAAAAACATCGCCTTCGTGCCCGGAGCCCCCTTCTTTCTCGACGGCGGCGGCGCGCATGCGGCACGCCTCAACTTCACCGCAGCATCCTCCGAGCGCATCCGTCAAGGCATCCTGCGCCTCTGCCAATGTCTTGCCGACTTGCTGCAAGCCCACAGCAAGGCCCCGGCAGGGGCAGAACGGCGCCAGCACCCGCAGCCCTGAAACCTCCGTACGGAAGGCACGGCGTCACTTCCGCATCCACGGCCGCACCCGCCTTGCCCTTGGCGGGATGCTGCGCTACCTGGGGGCAAACCGTGGAGGTGTGCCGTGCCCCTTTTCGTGATCTTCCTGCTTCTTGCCACCGCGTGCAGCCAAGGGCCTGCAGCGCCCCCAGCGCCAGCTTCCGTAACGGCTCCGGTACACCTCCTGGCTGCGGTGCACGCCTCCCGCGTGCGGGCCATCGCTGCGCAGATCCAGGCCCAAGGCCGCATGGAGCTCGCGAGCAAGGTGAGCGGCACGGTGCGCCAAGTCCTGGTGGCCGAAGGAGCGCCGGTGCAATCCGGACAGCCCATCCTCATCATCGACGACGCAGACCTCGCGGCCCGCAAGCGTTCCCAGGATCAGGCCGCGCGCCAGGCCGAAGCCCTGGCCGCTGCAGCCCGGCTGCGCGCCACCCGGGCCAAGGAGACCCTCACGCGCCTGAACCGGGTCCTGGCCCAAGACGGCGTATCCCAGGAAGAGGTGGATCAAGCCCGGGCCCAGCACCAATCCCTCGCCCAGGAAGCCCAGGCCCAAGAGGCCCTGGCACAAAGCCTCGTTGCCGCTGCTCAGGAGACGGAAGCCATCCGCGCCCAGTCCGTGGTCCGCGCCCCGAAGGCCGGCGTGCTCACCCAGCGCATGGTGGATGCCGGGGCCTTTGTGCGCGCCGGCGAGATCCTCGCCGTGGTGGAAGATCAGCGCCTTGGCCTGGAAGTGGAGGCCCTGGTGGACGAACGCCTGGCGCCGACGTTGGCGGTGGGGCAAACCCTTCGGGTGATCGTCCCGGCCCTGGACGCCACGCCGCGCCCCGTACGGGTCACCGCCAGCATCCCGACGGTGGAGGGAACCATGTTCCGGGTCAAGACCACGCTCCCGGAAGGGATTTCGGCCAGGTCCGGGATGTTCGCCCGGCTGCTCGTCCCTGGGGACGCACGCGACATCCTGCTGGTACCGCGGGCGGCCATCCAATGGCGCGGCGGACTTCCCACCGCCTTCGTCGTGGATGCCACGGACACCATCCGACTGCGGGTGCTGCGTCTCGGCGATTTCTTCCATCTGGAAAACGAACTGCTCATTCCAACCGCCCCAGAAGCCCCCGACGCCCTGGCGGAGGTGGTGGCGGGGCTGCACGCTGGTGAGCGTGTCCTCGTGAGCGCCCCGGAAACCACCCGCGAAGGCATGCACTGGAGCGCCCCATGAGTCACTCCGGCGACCTGCTCCACCGCCTCACGGCGCTCTTCGTGGACTCCAAGCTGGTGCCCCTCACGGTGCTCTTTGCCCTGCTCTTGGGGGTGGTGGCCGTGCTCAGTACCCCCAGCGAGGAAGAGCCCCAGATCGTGGTCCCCATGATCGACATCGAAGTCTCCATGCCGGGGGCAAGCCCCCGGGAAGTGGAGCAGCGGGTGGTGGGGCCCATGGAAAAGCTCCTGTGGGAAATCCCGGGGGTGGAGTATGTCTATTCCACGGCCATGGACGGGGCGGCCATGAGCATCGTGCGTTTCACCGTGGGCTCCAATCCGGAAGAGAGCCTCATCAAGACCTACGCCAAGCTCTACCAGCACCTGGATTGGATCCCGCCCGGCTGCTCCATGCCGCTGGTCAAACCCCGCTCCATCGACGACGTGCCGGTGGTGGCCGTAAGCCTCACCAGCCCGCACCGCACGCCCGCAAGCCTGCGGCACATGGCCTTGGAAGCGGCGGAAGCAGTGCGCCGCATCCCCGGCGTGAGTGAAGTCTCCATCATCGGCGGTGAGCGCCGCGGTATCACCGTGGAGCCCGATCCGGAAAAGCTGCGGCTCTTCGGCCTTGATCTCGCCCAGGTGGCCGAAGAGCTTCAGGCCCACAATCAGGCCGAGGTGGCCGGGTATATGCATGGCACCGGGGTATCGCAGCCGGTACGGCTGTGGAGCGGTCTCGCCTCGGCAAGCGAGGTCCGGCGCGTGGTGGTGGCCGTACACCACGGAAAGCCCGTGTACCTGGAAGACGTGGCCGAGGTGCGCGACGGCCCCTTGGAACCGGAACACTACGTCTTCTTCGCCGCAGGTCCGGGCAAGGCCGCCAAGGGCATCGGCCTTGCCCCAGGAGAGTTCGCCCCGGCCGTGACCCTCACCGTGGCCAAGCGCACCGGCGAGAGCGCCACCCGCATCAGCCACGAAGTCCAACACCTCGTGCGCTCCCTGGTGGGAAGCGTCCTGCCTGCGGATGTAGAGGTCGTGGTGGTGCGGGACTACGGTGAGACCGCCCGCCACAAATCCGACGAGCTCCTCTTCCATCTGGCGCTGGCGACCCTGAGTGTCGGGGCCATCGTGGCCCTGTTTTTGGGCCTGCGGGCGAGCTTCGTGGTCATGGTGGCCGTGCCCGTCACCTTGGCCATCACCCTGGCCACGTATTGGCTCCTTGGCTACACCCTCAACCGCGTCACCCTCTTTGCCCTCATCTTCTGCATCGGCATCCTGGTGGACGACCCCATCGTGGACGTGGAAAACATCGTCCGCCACCTCAGGCTGCCCCAGTCCCGAGGCAAAGGACTCTCGGAGCTCATCGTGGACGCGGTCTCGGAGGTGCGCGGTCCCCTGGTGCTCGCCACCTTCACCGTCATCGCCGCCATCATGCCCATGGCCTTCGTGCGCGGCCTCATGGGCCCCTACATGCGTCCCATGCCTGTGGGCGCCAGCATCGCCATGCTGCTCTCCATGGCGGTGGCCTTCGTGATCACCCCGTGGCTCGCCAAGCGCTTTTTGGGCCGCGAGGTGGAGCACACCGAGCACTCCAGCGGCCGCATCACCCAGCTCTACGCCAACTTCATGCGCCGGCTCATCCACCATCCCCGGGATCGGGCCGTCTTTCTCGGCGCCGTGGCGGTGCTTTTCCTCCTGGCCGTGGCCATGTTTCCCCTGCGCTTGGTGCTGGTGAAGATGCTCCCCTTCGACAACAAGAGCGAACTCGAGCTCGTCATCGACATGCCCGAAGGCACGGCCCTGGAAGAGACCATGGCCGCAGCCGAGGCCATATCCCGGGCAGTGCTCACCGACCCGACGGTGACAGACATCCAGCTCTACGTGGGCACTGCCGCGCCCTTCACCTTCAATGGACTGGTACGTCACTACTATAGCCGCACAGGCTCCCATGAGGCGGAAATCCAGGTCAACCTCACCCCGCGCGGCGTGCGCCACGAACAAAGCCACGCCATCGCGGCCCGGATCCGGCAGGCCGTGGCCCCTGCGGCCCAGAGTTTCGGCGCCAATGTGAAGACCGTGGAGGTCCCTCCCGGCCCGCCGGTACTCCAGACCTTGGTGGCGGAAATCTACGGCCCCAGCGAAGAAGGCCGTTTGGCCGTGGCCCGGCAGGTGCGCGACGTGCTCAAGGCCACTGCCAACGTAGTGGATGTGGACTGGTACGTCACCGACCCGCACCCCGAGCTCCGGGTGGAGCTGGTGACGGACAAGGCCACGGCCCTGGGGGTCTCGCCGCAGCGGGCCCGCCAGGTGCTGGCAGCCGCCCTGCGCGGCACCACCGTGGGCCTCGTGCGCGACCCGCAAAGTCGCGAAGACGTGCCCCTGGTGGTGCGCCTGCCGCAGGGCCGCCGCACCAGTGAAAGCCAGCTCGCCGCGTTGGGGATCCACGGGACACACGGCGTCGTCTCCCTGGGAGAGATCGCGCACATCCGCCAGGATATGGCGCCTGCGGTCATCTACCACAAGAACCTCTTTCCCGTGGTGTACGTCACCGCGGACATGGCCGGCGGAGAAGAAAGCCCCATCTACGCCATGCTGCGCGCCGGCCACGCCCTGGACGACCTTGCCGCCCAAGGCCACGGGGCCTGGCAGCGCGTCCAACCTGGTGCGCTGCCGCGGCTGACCACCAGCATGCCTGCCCAGGACCACGAGTACGTGCTCAAATGGGACGGGGAATGGCAGATCACCTACGAAGTTTTCCGGGACATGGGTCTGGCCTTTGCCGCCGTGCTGGTGCTCATCGCCCTCTTGGTGGTGGGCTGGTTTGGCTCCTACACCACGCCCATCGCCATCATGGCGCCCATTCCCCTGTCGCTCATCGGCATCATCCCGGCCCACGCCCTGGCCGGCGCCTTTTTCACCGCCACGTCCATGATCGGCTTCATCGCCGGCGCGGGCATCGTGGTGCGCAACTCCATCATCCTGGTGGACTTCATCGAGCTGCGCCGAAGCCTGGGCGTCCCCCTGGCCGAGGCCGTGGTGGAGGCCGGCGCCCTGCGCTTTCGCCCCATGCTGCTCACTGCCGCCAGCGTGGTGGCCGGGGCCTTCGTCATCCTCTTCGACCCCATCTTCCAGGGGCTCGCCATCTCCCTCATGGCCGGCGAAGTGGCGGCGACCCTGTTCTCCCGCCTGGTGGTGCCGGTGCTCTACTATCTGGAAAAGCGCCACGAAGAGCGCCACCCCACACCGCAGGCCTGACGCACGGAGACCCTGCGCCACTGAACGGCACCGTCTTCCATCACCAGGGCATGTGCGCCGATGGGATTCACTGCACCACCCACACGGCGCAGTTGCGGGCCAAGTGGGTGACCTTGGTGGTCACACTGCCAAAGAGGAATTCCTCTGCACGCGAGACCCCGCGACGGCCAACGACCACGGTGCCGTATTGCCCCTGCTCTTGGAAGGCGATGATATCCCGGGCGATGGAGGTGCCCAAGCTGCAGACCGCCCCCGCCTCATTTTCCACGGCCACGCAGGAATTGATGACCACCGTCTCCACCGCCAGGTTGGCCGCCTCCAATCGCTGGCGGCAGCGATCCACAAACGCCCTCGCCCGCTCCCGATAGACCTGACAGGTCGCCTCCCAAGCGACTTGCGAGGCAAAAAGATCCCGGCTCGGCAGGCGCTCCACCAACAGCACGCAGACCTGCACCCCAGGCACACCGCCCAACATCGCGGCCACGTATTCCACCGCCCGCCAGGCATTGTCCGATCCGTCCACCGCCACCACCACGCGCTTGGGATCATTCATGACCAGTCTCCTTGGCGCAACGCCCAAAGTCCACGCTGCAAATCCTCAAGAAATTCCGATACATGAAAATAAAAAATCTCTGACTGAACTGCAAAATGCAGGAGGACATCGTTGAGCTCCTTGGGAATATACGGATACACCTTACGAAGATTACAAAGTCGATGCCGAAATAATATGGAAAAGTCTTCAGGATGCAGCACGGCATTCCGATCTCCGGAAAACTCGTCTTCCGTCATGGCAAGACGGGTGACAAAACCTTTGCCGCACAGATAGAGAAGGATATTGCCTAATCCAAAGATATCGAGGCCAAAGGGATTTTCATGGAACTCGTAGGTGTAGTCGAAATCGATCCATACCAGCCCTCCGGTTTCGCTCTCCACCCACAGATGATCCCGGCGGATATCGCCATGGTTTTCCCCATGCTGGTGGAGCATCGCAATGGCCGCACACGCCCCCATGAAGCGTTCGAGAAGATCTGGAAGGACCTCAAAGAGATAGCGCCGGTGATCCAAAGGGTTCCGGTGCACCCGGTGCGCAAAGAGCTCTCCGCGCACAATGTCGAGAATGCGCACCTCGTTGCCTGCACTATCGAGCACGGTCCGGCCCTGCATGAAACGGGAATCTCCATGAACCAGATTCAATACTCGCGCCTCTTTGCGCGGACTGCGAAAACACTGAATGGAAAGCTCTCCTATGGAGACAGGAAAACTCTCATAAAAGACCAATTTGACGATTTTTCGCACACCTGTTTCCAGCTCGAGACAGCGCTTGACCCAATATTTAGGATCCTCAATCCCGAAACTCCGTTCTTTTTCATCCCCAAGAACGAGATAATGCAGGTCTCCAAGGGCCATGATGTCCCCATAACCAATACCCATGAAATCCGTGGTGTCGGTGACCACACGCCCCACACGGCGGCGGGGAAAATCCGGATAGTACTGGGCCACGAGCTGATGTGCGCGCATACGAGCCTCCAAGGATGCTCCTCCATGCCCTTGCATGCTGGGCGCTGTCTAGAGGGGACCCATGCGCCGATGGACACTGGGGGGGAGTCTGTCCCAGGGGCGCTCGGCTTCCCATTTTGACTTCCCAACCAGTGGTGGCTACACACAATGTCTCCCCGCTCCAGCACGGAGGCTGCCATGGAACGCAAGAAACTGCCCATCGGCATCCAGACCTTTGCCGAGATCCGGCGCGAAGGATATTACTACGTGGACAAGACGCCTTTTGTGGCAAAGCTTGCCGAAAGCGGGAAGTACTACTTCCTCTCCCGGCCGCGGCGCTTCGGCAAATCCCTCTTCCTCGATACCCTGGCCGAGGCCTTTGCCGGCAATCGTGCGTTCTTCACTGGTCTGTAGTGGAGTTCAGCACGGTAAAACGTCAGATCGTAGGCTGGGAGGTGGCGCCGCTCTAACCACCTTCTCCCTCGTGCGCAGGCGCCGCGTTCCCCCAATGCCTTGTGCGGGCGGCACCGAGGGCATCTTCGCGATAGAGCGCCTCCAAGCCGCGCAAGGCCTTTTCCGCAGGCCCTGCAGGCATTATGGATGCCCATGGAGGACGCCATGTACATTGCTCGAATCCTGACTCCTCAAGGGGCACGCTACGCGCTGCGCCGCACCGTTTCCACCGCAGGGATGCTCCTCAGCCAGACCATCCTCGACCTCGGCCCGAACCCCTGTGCCTGGTACGAAGACGGCGCCTTTCGGCCGCAGCTGCTCGATGCGGTCTTCGCTGCCGCCGGCTGTCTCGACGACGCCCTGCTCGATGCCCTGGAAGCGGCCTTCGCGCCCTTCATTCCCGCCCTCGAAGATCAAGGACACCGTCGGCCTTGGGTGCGCCGCCGCCTCTTGCCGGAAGAAGAAGCCCAGGTGGCAGGGCTGCACCCTTTCGACAAACGGCGGCTGGCGTTTTTACGCACTGGCGAGACCAACCTTGGCGCCATCCACCTGGTGCATCCCAAGCTTTTCCTGCGTCTTGTGGGAAAAAGCCGCGATGAGCTGGAGCAGGAATTTTGGCGCATGGAGCGCACCCTGCGGCCCGAGGAGCTGCGCGCCTACACCTTTGCCGCCTTCAACCTGCAAGGCCAGTTTGCCTGCCTTGCCGCCCGCCATGCCCCTGAGGCCCTCGACCCCGAGGCCGTGGACGCCGCCTTCCTGCGGGCCCTTTGCCAGATCCACGCGGACGACGCCTTCTGGCAGGGGATCGTGCGGCCGGCCTCGGGCATCCACCCCTATCTTCGCCGCTACGCCTGCTACCACTACGACTTCCAGTTTCCCGCCGCAGACCCCTGGGCGCGCATCGTGGAAGGCTTCATGGGCAGTTTCCGGCGGCCGCGCCCCCGGCGGCCCAGCAGACCGGTGGACGCCACCCGGGCCGAGGTCCTTTTTGGCATGCCATGGCCGAAGCTGCAGGCCCTGGGCCGTGCCGAGCTCATCCGCCTCTTCCGGCGCCGGGCCAAGGTCCTCCACCCGGATGCCGGCGGCCGCCACGAAGACTTCGTGGAGTTCCTCGACCTCTACCGCCGCCTGGTGACCCGGACCAAGGCCTAGGAAAGCCGGCCGATGAGCCCCAAAAGCCCATGCAAGATGGTGAGCGGATGGGGCGGGCAGCCGGGGATGAAGAGGTCTACGGGCAGAAGCTCCGTCGCCCCGCTCGATGTCTCCGGCAGCCCTGCATAGATGCCTCCAGAGATGGCGCACGCCCCCACGGCCACGCTCACGCGCGGATCCGGGCTTGCGGCGTGGGTCCACAGCAGCGCGTCGCGCATGTTGCGGGTCACCGGCCCAGTGACCGCCACACCGTCGCCATGGCGCGGCGAGGCCACGAAATCGATGCCAAACCGCCCCAGATCGAAGACCACGGTGGTGAGCACGTTGAGATCCGCCTCACAGGCCATGCACCCCCCGGCGCTCACCTGCCGTAGCCGCAGGGAGCGGGCAAAGAGCCGGCGCCGTTCTTCCTCCAAGGGGGTGATCTCCGGCATCGACGCCCCGCGCAGGATCAGGTCCTCGCGCCGACGGGCCGCCATGCGGAAATCCTGTCCAAAGGCCACCGCCCCGTGCGGACACGCGCGCACACACGCCCCGCAGAAAAGGCAGCGCCCCAAATCGAGAAACAGCCCCTGGCCATCCACCCCCACCGCGCCCGTGGGGCACACCGCGGTGCATGCCTCGCACCCTGCGCCGGGGCAGCGCTCGGGCGCAAGCAGCGGCCGGCCCTGATAGCGATCGGACAGGGGAGGATGGGTGCGCGGAAAATCAATGGTGCGCATTTTCTGGTGCCAGCGCTCGGCAAGGACTCGCAGCATGCTTGCGCTCCTACAGGTCGTGTCCGCAATAGGACAGATTGAAACTTTTGTTACACAAGGGAAAATCAGAGATCTCCGTCCCCCGCAGCACCATGGCGAGTCCAAACCAGTTGTGGAAGGACGGGTCCACCATTTTATACCAGGCAAAGCGACCGCTCTCGTCCGTGGCCGCCACATGACAGACCTCTCCCCGCCAGGCCTCCACCAGGCAGGCCGCCAGCCGCCGCGGCGCAAGCGGTGGGACAGGACATGCGATCGGCCCCTCCGGCAGCCGCCGCAGCAATTGCTCCACCATGGCGGCGCTGGCCTCGATCTCGCGCACGCGCACCATGGCCCGGGCAAGGAGGTCCCCGCCTTCGGCCGTGGCCGGCGCGCCCTCGGGATGGGGCACCCCGGGCTGGGGATGGGCCCAGCGATCGTCGCGCACCACGCCGCAGGCACGGGCGGCAGGCCCCACCAACCCCAAGGCCACGGCCTCACCCGTGGAGAGCGCCCCCACGCCCTCCAGGCGGTTCCGGGCCATGGAAGACTCCACAAAGAGCCGCACCGCCCCGCGCACGTCCCGTACCGTGGCCGCCAAGCGGCGCAGGAGTTCCTGCGTTCGCTCGGGCTCCACATCGAAGGCCACGCCTCCGGGCCGCACCAGGCCCCGGCCAAAGCGGTTGCCGCACAAAAGCGCCGTCATGTTGAGAAAATCACCGCGCAGCCGCCCGCAAAAGGACGACGTCGGCAAAAATCCCATATCCAAGGCCAGCGCCCCCACGTCCCCGGTGTGATTGGCCAAGCGCTCCAACTCCAAGGCCAGGGCGCGAATGGCCTGTGCCCGGGCGGGCACGGTCACGCCAGCCAAGGCCTCCACCAGGGCGCAATGCGTCCAGGTATGTCCGATGGTGGTGTCCCCGGCCGCTGTCTCCATGAAATGGATGGTACGCCGATCCGGTCCGCCCGCCAGCTGGGCCTCGATACCCCGGTGCTGGTAGCCCAAGGAGATCTCCAGGTGCATCACGGTCTCGCCCAGACATTGGAAGCGGAAATGCCCGGGCTCGATGATGCCGGCATGCACCGGACCTACGGCCACTTCGTGGATCTCTGGTCCGTCCACGGTGAAATATTCGGTCACGCACGGGGCCGGCCGCTCGCCGCCGTCTTGGCGCTCATGAAAGCGGATGGGCTTGAGCCACGGGTGATTGTGCGGGGTAATCCCATGAATTTCAAAGAGTTCCCGCTCGAACCAATGGGCCTGCGGGCATACGGGGGTCAGACTCGGATACCCGAGAGACGGCTCCATGGCCACGGTCTCCAGCAGGTGGCGTCCATCCCACGCCAAGACCGCATACACCCGCTTGACCGCGCCCTTGGGGGCAGCAAACAAGGCGACAAGCCGCGCTCCCTGCTCCACGGCCTGCGCCACCGCGGCGCGAAACGCCTCGGGCGACAGCACGGAAATCTCGTTTACGGCGATCGTCTGTTCCTGGGTCCATGCCAGCATAAATCCTCCTACATCCCGCCTGCCACGCGCAGGGCTTCGCCTAAGAGCTGGCGCAAACCGTGCGGCTGCACCACGCCCAGGGCCAAGACCAGCGCCAACAATATGGCCGACGGGCCCACGCTGGTCCACTCTTCACGAGGCGTGCCGCGCAGATAGCGCGGCCGCGGGCCCTGGATCATCCGCGCCACGGCCATGGACATGCCCACAAAGATCACCGCCAGGCAGAGCACGGTGAGGGCCGCCACCCCGAAGCGCCCCTGGGCCAAAAGCCCCTGGACGATGCCGAGCTCGCTCACGAAGGTCCCAAACGGGGGCGTCCCGGTGATGGAAAGAAACCCCGCCACCCACAGCACGCCCGTCACCGGGATGGTCCGCACCAGGCCGCTGGTGTCATAGGAGGACTTGGTGTGGTACAGGGCCAAGATGTTCCCCGCCAAGAGAAAGAGCGCTGCCTTGGTGAGGGAATGGTTCACGGCATGCAGCATGCCGGAGGCCGCCGGAGCGCCGCCCGCGCCCAAGGCCAGGGCAAGCAGCCCCATGTGCTCCACGCTGGAGTAGGCAAGCATGCGTTTGAAATCCCCCTGCCCCACCACGAACACGGCAGCGGTCCCCAGCGAGAGCAGGCCCAAGAGCACGAGCATGGATCCGGAAAACTCGCCCAGCCCAGCGGCCACACAGAGCTGATGCCCCCGAATGATGCCCAAAAAGGCGCAGTTGAGCAGGGCCCCGGAAAGCAGGGCCGACACCAAAGACGGTGCCTCGCTATGGGCGTCGGGCAGCCAATGGTGCATGGGCGCAAGTCCCATCTTGCATCCATAACCGACCAGCAAGAACACAAAGGCCACCTGCAGCCAGCGGGGCCGCATGGCCGTGGCGTGCGCCATCAGGGCATCGAGGTGCAACGAAGAGGAGCTGCCGGCCGCAGCATAGCTCACCAGCATAAGTCCCATGAGGGCAAAGGCGATGCCCACGGAACAGATGAGCAGGTACTTCCAGGTGGCTTCCAACGAGCGCTGATGGCGGTGGAAATAGATGAGGGGTGCGCTGGCCAGGGTGGTGCATTCCACCCCCACCCACAACAGGCCCAAATGGCGCGCAAGACACACCAAGCTCATGGATGCCAGGAAAAACAGCAGGCAGGCAGTGAAAATCCGCTCCGGGGCGTTGCGGAACATCACCCCAGCGACGAAATCGGCGCGCTCATCCTTGGTCTCGGCGCGCAAGTACCCGACAGCATAGATGCTGGCCGCCACAAAGAGGATGCTCGCCAACCCCAAAAACACAAGTCCCGGGGCATCCAGGCCGAGCATAGCCTCTGGCGGGACCGTAGGGGCGGCGGCACCCGCCGCCACCATGGCCGCATGGGCCACGGCAGTGACCACCAAAAGCCCCCGGCGCAGAGCATCACGCGCCACCAGCAGGGCGAGGATACCGCCCCCAACGGGCAGAAAGACAAGGGCAAAGGGAATGATGGGCATGGCTAATCTCGCAAGGTGCAGAACCGGTCCACGTCGATGGAGTCAAAGGTCCGGCTGATGTGGTGGATGGCGATCCCCATGACAAAAATGGCCACGAACAAATCCAGGAGGATGAGGAATTCGATCCACATGGCGTCGTGGCCGATCAAGGGCACGCCCAAAAGAAAGATTCCGTTTTCCATGGTGAGATACCCAATGACCTGGGTAAGGGCCTTATGGCGCAGCACGATGAGAATGATGCCGGCAAGGACCGTGAGCAGGGCCGCTGGGAGCAAGAGCGGCGGAGCCGCCACCGGCAGCACCACCCGGGACTCCAACCCAAAGAGCAGCCCCAGGCCCACCAGGCCCAGCACCACACTCGTGCCCAGGCCCATATAGGGCTCCACGATCTCGCTCGAACCGATGCGGCGCATGGTGCGCCACAAAAGCCACGGGAACACCCCGGCCTTGAGGGCCGCCATGGCCGCGGCTACCAGCACCCCTTCCCCTGCAGGGTTCATGCCTGCCACCACGACGCCCAAAAGCACCCCATGGGCCGCCGACAGGAGGATGAGATGCCGCAGCCGCCCTGCGCCCAAGAGCACGAGGTCGCTCAAGATCACCGCCCACCATACCAACGAGAGGGTCTGTACGCTCATAGCCGTCCTCCCCAGATCACGGCAAACAGCACCACCAAGCCGCAGGCCGCGCCGCTCAAGATGAAGGCCGGCACCCGCGGCATGGGGAGGCGGGCGCTCAAGGACTCCACCACACCCACGGCCGCGGCCACCACCAAGATCCCGGTCACGTGGGCAACCACGGCCCACGGCAACGACACGGCGTGCAGCGGCAAGACCAGGGCCACGAGGAGCGCGGCGAACACCCACAGCTTGAGCGCCGCGCCATAGGTGATGGCGGCCAACTCCGGCCCGCTATGGTCCAGGACCATGACCTCGTGGATCATGGTGAGTTCCAGATGGGTGTTGGGGTCGTCCACCGGCATGCGGGCGTTCTCCACCAGCAGCAGGAGAAACACCGCAATCCCCAGCAGCACGCCGCCGCCGTGCAGCACATCCACCGCCGCCACGCCGTCGGCCAGCCGCAAGCCCCCCTGACCTGCAGCGGCCAGCAGCGCCGCCAGCAGAGCGGGTTCCGCCAGGGCCCCAAAGGCGGCCTCCCGGCTCGCCCCCATGCCTTCAAAGCTGGAGCCTACGTCGAGAGCGGCCAGCATGGTGCCCAGACGCGGCAGGGCGAGCACGTACGCGAGCACCACGAAATCCAAGGGGAAGGACCACAGGCCCGGTCTTCCCGCAAAGGGGACGAGGAGCATGGCCACCGCCGGCCCCACCACGGCGCATACCGGCCCCAAGCGAAACACCCATGAGGTCGTCTCGCTCACCACAGTGCCCTTGCGCAGTAATTTGGCCATATCAAAATAGGTCTGGAGCATGGGCCGACCACGCCGGCCCGCCCACAGCGCCTTCACCCGATTGATGATCCCCAAAAGGAGCGGGGCGCACACCACGCCCACCCCCCAGAACAGACTTTCCATCTACTCCCCCCAAAGCCGCCATACGATGAGGATCCCCAACACCGCCACCATGGTGAAGACATAGAGCTGGATGCGGCCGTGCTGCAGCCACTTGAGGGCGTCACACATGCTGCGCACCCCGCCAAAAAGCCTCTCCCACGCCGTGCGCAGGGGATCCGCAGGCTCCACGCGCGCCCAGGCATGCGCCGGAAAGAATCCAACAGGCTTTTCGACCGTGACCCGGGCAACGCTCGTTCCACCGATGGCCCGCCACAGGGGCTGGGCAAAGCCAAAGGCGGAATACTGCATACGCACCGACGGGGCCGCATAGCCGCAGTCCCAAGTACGAAACCGTCGGGCATCCGCCCAGCCGGGAAGCAATCGACGCACCCCCGCCACCACGACCACCGCGACGGCGACCACTACACCGATGGTGGCAATCTGCGCCACTCCCGCCACAAACGGGGCAAGCGGCTCCCGCGGGACCGCACCCAAGACCACGCCCACGGCAGGCAGGGCGAGCCCCAAGGCCACCGGGGCCGCCACTGCCGCGGCCAAACAGGCGGCCGCCAGCACCATCATGGGCAGGCGCATGAGCCTTCCCGGCTCTTTGGCCTCCGCGGCCTGCGGCGACCTTGGGGCGCCCAAAAAGGCGATCCCGAACAGCCGGGTCATGCCGGCAAGCACCACGCCGCTCACCAAGGCCAGCCCCACGAATCCGGCGAGCATGACGCCGCGCAACCCGGGGTCAGACGCCGCCATGCCCGTAGCCAGGGCGGCGAAGAGCAGCACCTCGCCCACCAGCCCACAAAAGGGCGGAAGCCCCGACACCGTGGCCACGCCTACGGCCATGCACCGACTCACCTGCGGCATGCGCTGGGCGATCCCGCCCAGGGCGCGAAGCTCCACCGTTCCTGTGGCTTCGAGCACCGCACCGGCCCCCATAAACAGGAGCCCCTTGAACAAGGAATGGTGCAAGAGATGCATCAAGGCCGCCGCCAGACCCAGCCAGGCGGTGACCACCAGGCCGCAGGCATATCCCACGATACCGACACCCACCGCCATGAACACCAAGCCCATGTTCTCCACCGTGCTGAAGGCAAGCAGCCGTTTGGCATTCCCCTGCACCAGGGCCTGCATGGCCCCGAACACCGCGCTCACCAAGCCCGCCAGCACCAAGAGGACGCCCGCGCCGGCCCCAGGCATGCCCACCACGTCCAGGGCGCGCACCACAGCATAGATCCCGGTATTCACCATAAGACCGGACATGAGGGCGGACACATGACTCGGCGCGGCCGGGTGCGCTTCCGGCAGCCATACGTGCAGCGGCACGAGACCGGCCTTGGCCCCGCCGCCGAGTACCATGAGCCCGAATACCGGCAGCGCCAGGGCGCTTCCCGGCAGGGCCGCGCGCATGGCGTCAAAGGACCATCCGCCCGACGCCGCGGCCAGGGCGAGGCCCGCCACGAGCGCCGCGCCTCCCAAGTGCGCTGCGGCCAAATACTCCCAGGCCGCGGCACGCACCGAGGCATCGTGATCGTCAAAGGCCACGAGAAAAAACGGGGCCACGGACATGAGTTCCCAGCCCACCAAGAACACAAAGCCATCGTCGGCCAGAAACACCACGGTCATCCCGAGCAGCAGAAGCAGCACCACGGCCCAATGGACGCCCAAATGACGGCGGCCCACCGCATGCTGCAAATAGCCCACGCCGTAGATGGCCACCATGGCCCCCAGCCCAAAGAGGGGAAGCAGAAAAAAACGTGCCACCGCGTCCAGGCGCAGGGCTCCAGAACCCAAAGGCGGCGCAAACGGCAGTACCCAGCGGCCGTCCGGTCCCAGGGCGAAGCCCAAACCCGCCAGACAGACCGCGAACATCACCGCCGGGCCGAGCACCGCGCCCAAACGCCCCCGGCCGGCTGCCGCCGAGAGCGCCATCCCAGCAATCATCATTGCCACAAGCCACCACAGCATAGTGTTTTTCCTCCCCTTATTTTGGACCAACGACGGGGCAGGGGGCGTCTATGGTGCATCGCCATGTTAGTCACGAAAAATTTTGCCCTGCCGAACACCGACCTTGCCAAGACAAGCCGCCCACGGCTATGGAGAAAGCGCCCGGGAGGACTGCTCCTGGAGCCTCTTTTTTGCGCGAGAGACCATGCGTACCGACTCCATCTTGAGCCTTATCGGCAATACGCCCCTCTTCGAATTCCCCGGCGAACGCATCGTGGCCAAGGCCGAATTTCTCAACCCCGGCGGCAGCATCAAGGACCGCGTGGCCCTGGCCATGCTCGAAGGGGCCGAGCGCGACGGCCGCCTGCAGCCCGACTCCATCATCGTGGAGCCCACCAGCGGCAACACCGGCATCGGTATCGCCTTGGTGGGCCGGCTCAAAGGCTATGCCGTGCGTATCGTCATGCCCGAGAACATGAGCGAGGAGCGCAAAAAGCTCATCCGCAGCCTGGGGGCGGAGCTCGTGCTCACCCCGGCGGAAGAGAGCATCGCCGGGGCCGTGAACGCCGTGCGGCGCATGCAGGCCGAAGACCCGCGGGTGTTCGTACCCCAGCAGTTCGAAAACCCCGACAACCCGAGGGTGCACTACGAAGAGACCGCCCGGGAGCTCTGGCGGCAAACCGGCGGCGAAATCGACTGTTTCGTGGCCGGGGTGGGCAGCGGCGGCACCCTGCAAGGGGTAGGCTCTTTCCTCAAGGAACACCGGCCCGGGGTGCGCATCGTGGCGGTGGAGCCCAAAAACGTCTCCGCCCTCTTGGGCCACGAGCCGGGACTGCACCAAATCCAGGGCATCGGCGACGGCTTCATCCCCGCCATCCTGGACACCTCCTTGGTGGACGACGTCATCGAGGTTACCGACGAGGACGCCATCGCCACCACCCGCGAGCTGGGCCGCGCCTTCGGCCTCCTGGTGGGCATCTCCTCCGGGGCCAATGTGTGGGCCTGCCGGCAGATGCGGCGCAAGCTCGGCGGCGTCATCGCCACAGTGCTTCCTGACCGGGCGGAGCGCTACTTCAGCACCGCGCTCCTGGAAACATAAGCCGTACCCCGGCCCACGCCGACAGTCCTTGGGTGACGGCGTGCGGGGATTCCGACACAAGCGCAGGACTCACCCTGCCCAAGCGGTGTTTGTGGGCCCTGCGCCATCCCTCTGCCCATGGAGGCGCAGCACGCGTGACTTCTTTTTCCCCAGAGATCCTTGCCCCAGCAGGCGACAGCGACAGCTTTCTCGCCGCCCTGGCCGCCGGTGCCGACGCCGTGTACTGCGGCCTCAAGCATTTTTCCGCCCGCATGGAGGCCGACAACTTCGGTCTCGGTGAGCTGGCCGCCCTCACGGCCCTGGCCCACAGCCACGGCCGCAGGGTGTATGTGGCCATGAACACCCTCATCAAGCCAGGAGAATTGGCCCAGGCCGGCCGACTGCTGGAGCGCATGACCCGCATGGTGCTGCCGGACGCCCTCATCTTCCAAGATCTCGCCATGGTGGCCCTGGCCCGCCAGACCGGGTTTGCCGGAGAGCTCCACCTCTCCACCCTGGCGGCGGCCTCTCCGGGCCGGGGCGTGGCCCTGGCCGCGGATCTCGGCATCCAGCGGGTGGTGCTGCCGCGGGAATTCTCCATCGACGAGATCAAGACCGTGGCCCGGATGCTGCCGCCAAACCTGGACTTGGAAGTCTTCGTGCACGGCGCCCTCTGCTACGCCGTGTCCGGCCGCTGCTCGTGGTCGAGCCTTTTGGGGGGAAAAAGCGGGCTGCGCGGCCGCTGCGTACAGCCCTGCCGCCGCCGCTACCGCCGCAAGGGCGAGGCCCAAGCCTTCTTTTCCTGCGACGACCTCGGCCTTGGGGTCCTGGTGCGGCTTTTGGGCGAGGTACCCGCCGTGCGCTCCTGGAAGATCGAGGGCCGCAAAAAAGGCCCGCACTACGTGTTCCACACCGTACGGGCCTACCAACTGCTCCGCGACCACGGCCGCGACCCCAAGGCCCGGCGCGAGGCCGAAGACCTGCTGGCCATGGCCCTGGGCCGGCCCACCACCCGCTCCTTCTTCCTGGGGCACAAGCCGCGCTCGCCGCTGTCGCTGCGGCCCCAAACCGGCTCGGGCCTCTTGCTCGGCAGCGTGGCCGGCGGGCCGCAGCCCCGGGTGCAGGTGCGCGAGGCCCTGATGGCCGGCGACCTGGTGCGCGTGGGGCTGGAAGACGCGGGCGGATCCTTCACCGTGCCCGTGCGCCGCTCCATCCCCAAAGGCGGCCGCCTGGATCTCTCCCGGCCCGCCCAGGGCAAACCGGTCTTTCTCGTTGACCGCCGGCCCCCGGAGCTCGTCCACATCCTGCGCACGTGGCGGGCCAAGCTTCCCGCCGCGCCGCCCACGCCCAACTCCGATTTTGCCCCAAAACTCCCGCAGCCCAAACCACGGACGCGCCCGACCCGGCCCATCCACCTCCATGCCTGGCGCCGGCTGCCGGCCCGCCTGCCCCGCGACGGCGAGCACGGGATCTGGTTTCTGCCTGGGGTGGAGCGCTCCATCTCCCGGCATATCTTCCGGCGGCTGTGGTGGTGGCTGCCGCCCATCATCTGGCCCGAGGAAGAAGCCGCCTTTGCCGAGCACCTCGAAGACGTGGAGCGCCTCGGCGGCCGGCGCTTCGTGCTCGGCGCGCCCTGGCAGCGGGCACTGCTTTCTTCCCGCGCCGAGGCCTGGGCCGGCCCGTTCTGCCACGCGGCCAACGCCCTCTGCCTTGCCGCCCTGGCGGATTTCGGCCTGGCCGGGGCCTTTGCCTCCTTCGAGCTCGATGGGGAAAGCCTGCTGGCGCTGCCGGGATCGAGTCCGCTTCCCATGGGCGTCGTGGTCGGGGGCATGCTTCCGGCCTGTGTGGCCCGCATCCGCGCCGACAGCATCCGCGACGGCGAACCGCTTATCAGCCCCAAAGGCGAAGTCTTCTGGACGCAGCGCCACGGCTCGCTGTTTTGGACCTACCCCAACTGGGAGCTGAACCTCTCGGCCCACCAGCAGGAACTTCTTGGTGCCGGCTACCAGGTCTTGGCCACCCTGCACGAATGGGTGCCCAAGACCGTCCCCCTCAAGGAACGGCCGGGACTGTGGAACTGGGAGGGGGGGCTCATCTAGACCGCAGCGGCCGCCCATCAACCCCGGCCAGCCAGCGGCCATACACCGTGCGGGCCACGGCCTGCAGGGCGTCGATCCACTGTGGGGTGGCGGCCATCATGGCCTGGGGCTCCTGCACCCAGGGGCCGAAATGGGCGCAGATCTCCTCCGCGCCCAAGGCGGCCCACTCCTCCACCATGGGGGCGGTCATCTCCACGTGGAATTGCAGTCCCAAATGCGGGCCCAGGGCAAAGGCCTGGTGGGGACAGGCCACGCTTTGGGCGATCCACTGCGCACCCTCGGGAATGGCGAAGGTCTCGCCATGCCAGTGGAAGGCGACAAAGGAGCGCACGTCGCCAAACCAGGTTTCCCCGCCCGGTCGCACCTGCACCGGGTGCCAGCCGATCTCGGCAACGGCATTGGGCGTGACACTGGCCCCCAAGGCCCGGGCGAGAAGCTGTGCCCCCAGGCAATGCCCGAGCACCGGAACACCCGTCTCCACGGCCCGGCGCACAAGCGCCAGCACCTGCGGGATCCACGGCAGGGGGTCATTGACGCTCATGGGGCCGCCCATGAGTACCAGGCCGGCAAAAGCCGAAGGGTCCACGGGCACCTCGTCGCCCTGATCCACGGCCACCAGGCGCCAAGGACGCCCCTGTTCTTCCAGCACCTGCGCCAAATACCCCGGCCCTTCATGCGGAGCGAAACGAAGAATTGCGAGAGGCAGCATATTTCTCCCAAACGCCGGGACCACCGAATGTTCGGTGGCCCCGTAGTCTCGGCTAGAAGATTTGGGGATAGGAGCGCATGAAGGCATCGAGCCGAGCCCGAGAGGCGGTAATGCGCTCGCGCAGCTGCGCCCGGTACGCGGCCATGTCGGCGATGGGGGCGCGGGCCACGCCGGTATCCATGGCCGCCTGGGCCACGGCCGCGGATTCGAACTCCATGAGCCGCAAGTCCACCGGCTTGGGGATGATGTAGTCCGGCCCGAAGGTGAGCTTGTCCACGCCGTAGGCCGCAAGCACATACTCGGGCACCGGCTTCTTGGCCAAGGCCGCCAGCGCCCGGGCGGCCGCCAGCTTCATGGACTCGTTGATGGTGGTGGCGCGCACGTCCAACGCGCCGCGGAAGATGAACGGAAAGCCAAGGACGTTATTGATCTGGTTGGGATAGTCCGAGCGCCCGGTGCCCATGATGGCGTCCGGCCGCACGGCCTTGGCCTCGTGGTAGCCGATCTCCGGCACCGGGTTGGCGCAGGCGAAGATGATGGGGTCCTTGGCCATGGAGGCCACCATGTCCGGGGTCACCACATTGGCTTTGGAGAGCCCGAGAAAGATGTCCGCTCCGCGCATGGCGTGGGCGAGGGAGTCGTACGTCCGAGTGGTGGCGAAAACACGCTTTTCCGGCGAGAGATCGGTGCGGCCTTTGTGGATATGGCCACGGGAGTCGAACATGGCCACGTTGGCCGGATCGATGCCCAGGGCGATATAGAGGCGGGTGCAGGAGATGGCGGCCGCGCCTGCGCCGGAGACCACCAGGCGCAGGTCTTCCAGGCGCTTGCCGTTGATCTCCACAGCATTGAGCAAGGCCGCGGCGGAGATGATGGCCGTGCCGTGCTGGTCGTCATGGAACACCGGGATACGCATCTCCCGCTTGAGGCGCTCTTCGATGGCAAAGCACTCCGGGGCCTTGATGTCCTCCAGGTTGATGCCGCCAAAGGTAGGCTCCAGGGCGCGCACGATGGCGCAGAAACAGTCAGGGTCGGTTTCCGCCACGTTGATGTCGTACACGTCCACGTCAGCGAAGATCTTGAAAAGCAAACCTTTGCCTTCCATCACCGGCTTGGCCGCATAGGGCCCGATATTGCCCAGGCCCAAGACCGCCGTACCATTGGACACCACGGCTACGAGGTTGCCGCGGCCGGTGTAGGTGTAGCTGGCCTCCGGGTCGCGGGCGATCTCCAGGCACGACTCGGCCACCCCCGGACTATAGGCCATGCTCAGATGCTTTTGGTTGTGGTAGGGCTTGACGGGCACCACTTCCAATTTTCCCGGCCGCACGCTGCTATGGTACTGTAGGGCCTCTTCTTTGGTAAAAAGCGCCATGTATCCTCCATGGGGCGTTGCCCCGTGATCGATTGCAAAGTCCTTGACCCAGACCCGTGCTAGGCGATGCGCGCCGCAGCCCGGTCCGGCTGTACGTACAATTCGCCGCCCACGCTGTCATTGATGACCAGGGTGGGAAAATCCTGCACCGTAAGCGCACGCACGGCCTCAGGTCCCAAATCCTCGAAGGCGATGACCGTGGCCGCGGTGATAGCTCGGGAAAGCAGCGCCCCAGCCCCGCCTGTGGCGCCCAGATATACAGCACCGTATTCCCTCAGGGCGTCGCGCACTGCTGCACTGCGTCGACCTTTACCAATGGTGGCGCGCACTCCCAAGGCATGCAGGCGCGGGGCATACGTATCCATGCGATAGCTGGTGGTGGGTCCGGCGGAACCGATGGGCCGTCCTGGCGGCGCCGGGGTAGGGCCCACGTAGTAGATCACCGCCCCTTCCACCGGGAAGGGGAGCGGCTCGCCGCGGTCCAAAAGCTCCATAAGGCGTCGATGGGCGGCATCTCGAGCGGTGTAGATGGTGCCAGAAAGGAGCACTACATCCCCGGCGCGTAGCCTGCGGGCGTCATCCTCGGGAAGCGGGGTGTGCAGACGATACTCGGCCATCAGAACGCCACCTCCTCATGCCGGGCGCTATGGCATTGGATATTCACCGCCACCGGGAGGCTGGCGATATGGCAGGGACGCAGGGCGATCTTCACGCCCAGTGCCGTGGTGCGGCCGCCAAGTCCCATGGGACCGATGCCCAAGGCATTGATGTCCCGCAAGAGTTCCACTTCCAGGGCCGCGATCTCTGCATCGGGATGGGTGTCATCCAAGGGACGCAGCAAGGCCTGTTTGGAGATCCGGGCAGCGAGCTCAAAGGAGCCACCAATTCCTACCCCCACCACGATGGGCGGACAAGGATTGGGACCTGCCTCGGCCACCCGCTCCACCACGAAGCGCCGGATACCTTCCCAACCCTGGGCTGGCGAGAGCATGGTCACCCGCGACATATTCTCGGACCCGCCGCCCTTGGCCATGAAGGCGATGCGCAGCCCATCTCCCGGGACTTCCTCCAGGTGGATGACCGCCGGGGTGTTGTCGCCGGTGTTGCGCCGGCTCAACGGGTGGCAAGCGGATTTGCGCAGCAGCCCCTCGGCGTAGCCCTGGCGCACTCCGGCCTCGATGGCCGCGGCAATACCGCCTGGCACCCGCACCGCATCGCCTTTTTCCACAAAGAACACCGCAAGCCCCGTATCCTGGCACAGGGGAAGCTGCTCACGCTCGGCCAGCTGATAGTTTTCCACCAGTTGGCGCAGCACCTCGCGGCCAGCGGGGTGGGTCTCCTCGGCCAGGGCCTGGTCCAAGGCGGCGCGCACGTCCGTGGGCAGCACGCGGCAGGCGCGCACGCACATGGCGGCCACGGCCTGGGTAATTCGCTCCGGCTCCAGCACGCGCATGATCTACCTCCCCAAAAGCTGCTTCACCGCAGTGATCCCCATCTTACGGCGCAAGAATCCGATCTGGTTCTGCAGCGGCAGGTTCTTGGGACAGACGTCCTCGCAGGCCAAAAGCCCCATACAGCCGAACACGCCAAAATCATTGCCGATGAGTTCGAAGTACTCCTTGTCCGTGCGCTCGTCGCGCGGATCCACGACAAAGCGGGCGATGCGCGCCAGGCCCGCGGCACCGAGAAAGTCCGGCCGCATGCGCGCCGTGGAGCAGGCGGCGATGCAGCAGCCGCACTCGATGCACCGCTCCATCTCATAGATGGCCTCGGCCACGGCGTTGTCCATGCGCGCCTCTTCCTTGGCGGGATCAAAAGGCTGGGAGGTATGAATCCAGGACTCCGTGCGGGTGTACATCTCCCGGAACCACGAGCCGGTGTCCACGCACAGGTCGCCGATGAGCTTGAAGACCGGCAGCGGCAGCAGGGTGATCGTCTCCGGCAGGTCCTTGGTCTTGGTCTGGCACGCCAGCCGCGGGCGGCCGTTGACCACCATGCCGCAGGAGCCGCAGATGCCCGCACGGCAGCAGAAATCGAACATGAGCCCGGGGTCCTGCTCTTCGCGCAGCCGGTTGAGGGCGATGAACAGGGTCATGTTGGCCGTTTCCTCCAGGACGAAGTCCTGCATGTGCGGCGTGGAGTCCGGGTCCTCTGGGTTGTAGCGGAAGATATGGAAGGTCAGGGTTCGAGCCATGGGGTCCTCGCAGGGTTGGAATATCAGCCTTGGGCGCGGGTCTTGGCCGCCACCACCGCCGGGTCCGCAGGGATGATCTTGCCGCCGCCGTAGCCACGGTCTCCCGGCGGGATCTCGAACACCAAGGTGGCATCTTCGTAGGCCAGCCGCGGCAGGGTCGCGCCTTCGTCCCAGTAGGCCAGGGTACGGCAAAGCCAGTCGCGGTCATTGCGCTCCGGATAGTCCTCGCGGTTGTGGGAGCCCCGGCTCTCGGTGCGGGCCAAGGCGGCGGTGGCGATGCACAGCGCCAGGCGCACCTGGCCGGGAAGCTTCAGAGCCGCGGCCACTTCGGGGTTCGCCCCCTTGCCCGAAGAACGCAGCCCCAAATGCTGGCTGCGCTCGAGCGCTTCCTGCAGCCGGGCAATGCACGCCCGCAGGCCGGCGTCGTTGCGGAACACGAAGCACCCTTCCATGAGGGCGTCCTGCATCATGCCGCGCACGGCAAAGACATCCTCCCTGCCCTGGCTTCCGGACACCAGGGCCTGGGTGCGCGCCTTTTGCCGGGCCACCTCGGCGCGGACCAGGTCCATGGGAAACGTCGGGGCCGGAGTGCCCTGCAAGAACTCCACGATACTGCGGCCGATGATGCCGCCGGCCACCACGGTCTCGGCCAGGGAGTTGCCGCCGAGCCGGTTGAAGCCATGCAGGTCCCAGCAGGCGGCCTCGCCGGCGGAGAAGAGCCCACGCAGGCCGTAGGCCGCGCCGGTCTTGTCCGTGCGGATGCCGGCCATGGTGTAGTGTTGGGTGGGGCGCACGGGGATGAGGCTCACCCGTGGGTCGATGCCGAGGAAGTGTTTGCAGATCTCGTCCACCTCGCGCAGCTTGGTGGAGATATGGGCGTCGCCCAAGTGGCGGATATCCAGCCACAGATGCTCGCCGTAGGGCGAAGGCACGCCCTTGCCCTTGCGCATGTGCTCGATCATACGGCGCGAGACCACGTCGCGGGAGGCGAGTTCCGCCTTGGCCGGCTCGTAGTCGGGCATGAAGCGGTACTCGTCCACGTCGAGCAAGGTGCCGCCGTCGCCCCGGCAGCCTTCGGTGACGAGGATGTCCGTAGGCACGATGCCCGTGGGGTGGAACTGGATGGCCTCGGGGTTGCCGATGGGCACCAGTCCGGTGTCGAGCACCATGGCCGCGCCCGCGCCGTCGCAGATGACGGCGTTGGTGGTGGCGCGGTACAAGCGGCCGAACCCCCCGGTGCACACCGCCGTGGCCCGGGCGAGAAAGACTTCCAGGGCCCCGGTGCGCAGGCAGCGCACCACCGCGCCCAAGGCCTTTTCCCCGTCGTGGATGAGGGCGATGGCCTCCTTGCGGTCCAGCACCCGGATGCCCAGTTGGGCGCAGCGGTTGTCCATGGTGCACATGACCGCATGCCCGGTGCCGTCGGAGGTGTAGCAGGTGCGCCACTTGGCCGTGCCGCCGAAGGAACGCGCGGTGATGAGCCCGGCCTTGTCTTCCTTCTCGTACTTTTCAAAGAGCTCGCCGCCCTTGAAGTAGCAGGATTTGCCCGGCACCACCCGGTTCCACGGCACTCCCCAATGGGCCAGGCGCCGCATCTCGATGGGCGCGGCCTCCACGAACATACGCGCCACTTCCTGGTCGCAACCCCAGTCCGAGCCTTTGACCGTGTCCTCGAAATGCACGTCCGGACAGTCGCCCTCTCCCATGGCGCAATTGCCCAAGGCCGCCTGCATGCCGCCCTGGGCCGCGGACGAATGCGAACGCCGCGCCGGTACGATGGACAGACACACCACATCGAACCCGGCCTCCGCCGCCTCCACGGCGATGCGCTCCCCCGAAAGTCCGGCGCCGATCACCAAAAGATCCGTCACTACCGTCTGCATACCGGCCTCCTACAGGGTTGCGTAGCGCACGAGCGCGGCCAACGAGAGCACCAAGCCACCCGCCAAAACGTATAGCCCAAGGCGCACCGCCTGCGCGCGGCAGGTATCCTGGATGAAGCCCCATTTCACCCCTGCCCGGTACACGCCGATGACCGCATGGGCCTGACCCAATGGGGCAAGGAGCAGATAGAGCACCACCCAGCCGCCGGACTGCACCCGCGCCGCGGAAGTGGCGGCCGCGATGGCGCCGGCGTTGATGGTGGTCCACATATGGATGACGCCCAAAAGGAGCACCGCCATGCCGGATGCGGCCTGCACGACCCAGGCCCAGGTATCGGCATGGCGCAGCATCCGCGCCTGCGCCCACAGGACGCGCTGCTCGCGCACCCGGAAAGGCACCTTGCGCGCCGCGGCGACAAAGTGCACGAGGAAGAGCACCGGCACGGTCCAATGCGCAAGCGTATCCAAATGCACCGCCTCGAGGCCGCCAGCCACCGCATCGAGCACCCCTGCCCCCAAAAGCACGCTCGCGGTAAGCAGGGTATGGAAGGCCAAGAACAGGGCAAGCCCCAGGCCTGAGAGCACCTGCACCCAATCCCACACCGCGTCGGCGCGGCAAGTTCCCCGCCCAACCCCGGGGCGGTCCACGGTCACCAGAGAAACAGCCATGATTCGCCTCCCCCAACGAAAAAAGCCATGCCGCACCCCCCAATGAGCCGCGGCATGGGAGGTGCGCTAGTCCCAGCCGCCTGATCGGTCAATCACGGGTGCCCGGACAAACGGTGGAAGGCCGCAAATCCTCGGTTAGCGGCAGGGGGCCGCAGGCCGCAAACCCATGCCCGGCACCTGGAGTCCAGACTCGGTCGTGCCTGCACCCCTTTGACCTGAGCCACAGTCCGAAAATCCTTTTTTCCACAAAAGGTCTGTGGATTTTCACCATGCATGTGCAAGCCCCCCGACACGGCAACGCGTCCTCGCCGGCCGCGCTTGTGCTCTCCCCAGCTTTGACCTATGGCGCAGCCTTGAGGTCCTTCAATGATGCTTCGTTCTCTGTGGCTGTGGATAGCGGCCGTGCTCCTGGGTTCACTCCTCTTTGCCGCCTGGCATGGCTTCGAGGCGGACCGCCAGTTTCGCGCCGATCTCCTGCTTCAGGCCCAAGGCATCGCCGCAGGGCTCAATGTCCAACGCCTGGAGCAACTCACCGCCACCCGTCAGGACCTGGACAATCCCGTCTATCGCCGCCTCTGCCAACAATTATTGGCCGCGCGCAGCCTTTTTCCCCAGGTCACGTATCTTTACCTCATGCGGCGGCAGCCGGACGGTACGGTGGTCTTTCTCGCCGCAGCCCAAGCCCAAAGCGATCCCGACGCCGTCCTGCCCGGCCAGCCCTATGCCGAGGCCTCGGCGACGCTCCAGGCCGTGCTCGAGCACCGCACCGACGCCGTGGAAGGCCCGCTGGGCGATGCCTGGGGCGAATGGGTGTCGGCCCTCGTGAGCCTCCCCACCCAGCAGCCCACGCTGCTCGGCATGGACATCGATGCCTCCCGCTACCGCCAGCGCCTCTGGAGCGCCGCCGGCGCGCCTCTGCTTCTGGGGGCGGTCTTCCTGGCCGCAATCCTCGGGGTATGGCGATGCCACAATCGCTGTCGGGAACCCATGCTCGTGGCGCTCCTCGGCGGCTGGTGTACCCTCCAGGCAGGCTGGGCGGCATGGACCTTGGAGCAGGGGCACCGCCATCAGGCATTCCTGCTCCTTGCCCAAAGCGAGGTGCGCACCGCTGCCGCCCACCTGCAAACCGCCCGCGATCACCTCTTGGATTCCTTGGTGGGGCTCTACGCCAGCTCCGAAGAAGTCACCCCTCCAGAGTTCTTCTCCTTTACCCAAAAATGGCGCGCGCTTGCCTGGCTGGATTTTGCCGGAGTCGCCGGCATCGAGACCTCCACCCTCTCCCCGGCCACCAATCCTGGCGTGGTGGGTTGGGACATCGCCTCAGTGCCTGCCCTCTCCCAGGCACGGCTGGAGAGCCTGCGCACGGATCTTGCCACCGCCGCCCTGACCCCGCTTTTTGGCCGCACCACCCCGAGCCTCGTACTCTTTGCGCCCCTATGGCAGCGCAGCCGCTTGCTCGGCCACGCGTGCGTGGCGGTGCACCTGGAAACCCTGGCGGCCACCTCCAACCCCGCGATTGCAGTACATCTCGGCCCTATTCCCCCAAAGGACATCCCTGCCCCCCACGGGGACACCACAATCCTGCCCATCTGCATCGGCGGTCTGGTGCTTGCGGCCCAGGCGACCCCCACGGCGGCTTTTGTCGCCCTGCACCCCATGTACGGCGCCCTCGCCACCGTGGTCTTTGGAGTCGTCCTCACCGCCCTGGCGGTGCGCATGACCATGGTCGCGCGCCAGAAGCGGGAACTGCTCGAACGCCTGGTGGGCAAGCGCACCGTGCAGCTGCAGCGCTCCCTGGAGCAGTTTCGCGCCCTCTATACCAACGCCATCACCGGCATCGCGTTCCACGAGCTGGTCCGCGATCGCCACGGCACCCCAGTCACCTACCGCTATCTGGACGCCAACCCGGCCTTTGCTCTGCAAACGGGCATCGACCCGCAGTCCATCCGTGGCAAGACCGTGGAGACGGCCCTGGGCGTGGACTCGCCGCCCTTTCTCGCCACCTATGCCCAGGTGGTGAAAAACCAGGCCCCGGTCAGCATGAACATCTATTTTGCGCCCATGCAGCGGCACTTTCTCGTCAACGCCTTCCCCCTGCCCCAAAAGGACTCCTTTGCCACGGTCTTTCTCGACACCACGGCCTGGGTGCAGGCGGAAGCGGCCCTGCGCGAGCAGACCCAACTGCTCTCCACCCTTTTGGAGGCCCTGCCGCTGCCGGTCTTCATCAAAGGCACCGATGGCCGCTACCAGGAGGTCAACCCCGCTTTTTGCGCCTTTTTCGGCGGCGAGCGCAGCCGTTTCGTAGGCAAGACCCTGGCCGAAGCCTTTGCCGAGAGCGAGGCGCACTTCTTCCAGAACAAAGACCAGGGGCTCTGGGCGACCAAGGGCACCCAGGTGTACACCACAACCCTCGTCCGGGCCGATGGCAGCCCCCGGCGCATCCTCTTTCACAAGAAAGTCATCACCGACGCCGCCGGCACCCCCACCGCCATGGTGGGCGCCATGACCGACGTCACCGAGCTGGAAGAGGCCAACACCCGCCTGCGCCAGGCCAACAGCCGCCTGGAGGAGGCCGTGGAGCGCATCGCCACCCTGGCGAGCGAGGCCGAGGCCGCACGCAAGGGGAAAGAACGCATCCTGGCCATGCTCAGCCACGATCTGCGTGCCCCGGCCGCCAGCGCCGTCAATGCCGCCCGGATGCTCATGGGCACCGACCTCTCCCCGGAAGCGGCGGCCCTGGTGCAGAGCCTTGCGGCAAGCGGCCAGGCCATGCTCGACCTCTTGGAAGACACCTTGAGCCTGGAGGCCCTGGAGCACGGAGGCATCCACCTGCAGCCCCGGCCCACGGACCTTGCGGCCCTCGTGCGCGAGACTGCGACCAGCCTGCTGCCCCTTGCCCAGGCCAAAGGCCTGGAACTCACGGCCCTGGCGCCGCCTGTCCCCACGCTCCAGGCCGACCCGAGGCGCATCCGCCAAATCCTCACCAACCTGGTGAGCAATGCCGTCAAATTCACCCCCGCGGGCGGGCAGATCCGCATCGAGCTTGGCATCCTCGAGGAGAGCGAGACCCAGGTGACGGTGGAGCTTCGCGTCACCGATACCGGGCCGGGCATTGCCCCCAAGGACCAGCAGCGGATCTTCGAGCGCTTCGGCCAGGCACACCCGGAGAGCAGCAGCCAGGGCGTGGGCCTTGGGCTTTGTCTGTGCAAGGAGCTCACCCAGGCCATGGGCGGCACCATTGGGGTGGAGAGCGAAGAAGGCCAGGGGGCGTCCTTCTGGGTCCGCCTGCCCTTGGCGCGCACGGCGTCTTCATCGCCCAAGCGCCTGCGCCCCTTGCGCGTCCTGGTGGTGGACGACGACGTGGTGAGCCGCACCGTCACCGTGAACTTGATCGCCAAGGGCGGGGACACCGCCACGGCAGCGGACGGCGGTACGGCGGCCCTGGCCGTCTTGACGGCGGCCCAGGAGCCCTTCGACGCCGCGGTGGTGGACCTGCAGATGCCGGACATGGACGGCTTTACCCTCGTGCGCCGCATCCGCCAGGGCCACGCCGGGGCCGCCCACACCACCATGGCCGTGGTGGCCCTCACCGCCAGCGACAGTGACGGGCCGGCCTGCGCCGAAGCCGGATTCGACGCCTACCTCGTCAAGCCCGTGGACGCCACGGCCCTGGCCGCCACCCTCATGCAGACGGCGTCGCATCCACGCGCTTCTTGAGGGCCTTGCCGGCGTTCCAGGGGCGCCCGGTGCGCTCGCCCAGGGCGTGGTAGGCCATTTGCCGAAAATCGAAGAGGATGGGGTTGACGCGCATGAGGTCGATCTTGCCCTGGTGCAAGACCTCGGGCTGGGCGTAGGTGGCCACCAATTCGCCGATGAAGAGCTCATGCTCGCCCACCACCACCTTCTGCGCCACCCGGCACTGCATGGCCACGGGGCAGGTGGCGATCATGGGGGCATTGACGAGCTCGCCCTCCAGGATGGGAAAGACGGTACTTTTGTCCGTCGTCTTGCCGCTCACAATACCCACGTAATCGGTGGCTTCGAGCATCTCCTGGGAAGGGATGTTGATGCTGAACTCCCCGTGCTCGCGGATGCCGATGTTGGTGTAGTGGGACGGATGGGCCGAAATGCCCAAATACTGCGGCACCCCGCCCATGGCATGGTTCATGATGCCCACGTGGGCCACGGTCATCCAATTGACCCTGCCCCGCACCCGGGCGCCCACGATGACGGTCAGCGATGGATACAGGGCGTTGACCGCCCCGATGGGTTCCAAGGCCATGGCTTGCCTCCTTGCGTGATGATGGTTCATAGGACCTTGAAGCCATACCGGAAAGCCTTGAGGGCCCGCAAGCCCTGCGGAGAACATGCCGATGTCCGAACGTCCTGCACCGTCCACCCTGCGCCTGGCCATTGGCGGCATGCACTGCGCGGCCTGCGCCGCGCGCATCGAGCGCGTCACCTCGCGCCTGCCTGGGGTGCACGCCGCCACCGTATCCCTCACCGCAAACGAAGGGGCCTTCACCTTCGACCCCAACCAGCTGGAAATACACGTCATCCAAAAGGTCATCGAAGAGGCGGGCTTCACCGCCCAGGTCATCGAAGAGGCCGATCCCGACGAGGAACTGCGGCGGCAGGACGAACGCGAGGCCGCCCGGGCGGCAGCCCTTACGCGCCGGGCCCTGTGGGCCTGGGTGTTCGCCGGCCCGCTGCTCCTCATTGCCATGGGCCCCATGCTGGGGCTGCCGCTTCCCGCGGCCCTGGATCCGCACACTCACGCCCGGCCGCTGGCCCTGCTGCAGCTCGCCCTCGCCCTGGCCACGGCCTGGGTGTGCCGGGACTTCTACCGTGACGGCATCCAGGCCCTGCTGCGCCGTGCCCCCACCATGGACACCCTGGTGGCCCTGGGTACCGGCGCGGCGCTTCTCCATTCCCTGGGCACCATGAGCGCGGTGTTCTCGCCGACGTTTTCCGCCCATGACCTGTATTTTGAATCCGCCGGCACGGTGCTCGCCATGATCGCCCTGGGAAAGGCCCTGGAGACCCGGGCCATGCGCCAGGCGGCCGAGGCGGTGCGCGGCCTTCTGCGTCTGGCCCCGGAAGAGGCCACCCTGGTGGAGGACGCGGCAGAGCGCCGCGTGCCGGTGCGGCTGGTCCTTGCCGGCATGCGGGTGCGGGTGCGGCCCGGAGAGCGCATCCCTGTGGACGGCACGGTGGTGGCCGGCGAAGGCCACGTGGACGAGAGCATGCTCACCGGCGAAGCCCGCCCTGTGCGCCGCGCCCCCGGAGACCCGGTCTTTACCGGGGCCATCAACCTCGATGGCGGCCTGGTGGTGGAGGCGGTGCACGTGGGCCGCGAAACCCTGCTCGCCCGCGTGGCGGCCCTGGTGGCCCAGGCCCAAAACGCCAAGGCGCCCATCGCCGCCCTGGCGGACCGCATCAGCCTGGTGTTCGTGCCCGTGGTGCTCGCCATCGCCGCCGGGACCTTGCTTGCCTGGCTTGCCGCCCATGCCCCGCTCACCATCGCCCTGCGCCATGCGGTAAGCGTGCTCGTCATCGCCTGCCCCTGCGCCATGGGGCTGGCCACGCCCACGGCCATTCTCGTGGGCTCCGGCCGGGGGGCACGGCTGGGGATCCTCTTCAAGAGCGGCGCCGCCCTGGAACGCCTGGCCCAGGCCACGGACGTGGTCTTCGACAAGACCGGCACGCTGACGCAGGGCCGGATGCACGTCACCCACGTGCTGCCCCTGGCCCATCTGGACGGCCCAGAGGTGCTTGCCCTGGCCGCCGCCGTGGAGGCCGCCAGCGAGCACCCCATTGCCCGCGCCATTGCCGCCGCCAAGCCCGATGCCGTGCCTGCGGAAGATTTTCAGGCCCATCCCGGCCGTGGCGCTCAAGGGCGTGTGGGCGGCAAAACCGTGCTCGTGGGCTCGCTGCGCTTTCTTGCCCAGCAGGACGTCGTCGTGCCTGCCGAGGCCCAGGCGGAAGCAGCGCAATGGGAAGACGCCGGATCCTCGGTGGTGGCCGTGGCCGTGGAAGGGAGCTTCGTCGGGCTGGTGGCGGTGGGGGATTCCCTGCGGCCCGAGGCCCTCACCGTGACCAGCGCCCTGCGCGCACTGGGGCTCACCCTGCACCTGCTCTCGGGCGACAGCCCGCGCGTGGCCCAGGCCGTGGCCGGACAACTGGACATCGCCTCCGTGCAGGCCGGGGTCCTGCCCGACGGCAAGGCCGCCTGGGTGGGCGAGCTCGTGGCCCAAGGCCGGCGGCCGGCCATGGTGGGCGACGGCATCAACGACGCGCCCGCCCTGGCCGCGGCCTGGGTGGGCATCGCCATGGGCTCGGGTCAGGACATCGCGGTGCAGGCCGGCGACGTGGTGCTGTTGCGCGGCGAGCTCTCGGCCCTGGTGGACGCCGTGGCCCTGGCGCGGGCCACCATGCGCCATGTGCGGCAAAACCTCTTTTGGGCCTTTGCCTTCAATACCCTCGGCATCCCCTTGGCCGCCGGCGCGCTCGAGCCGTGGCTCGGCTGGAGTATCAGCCCCATGTTCGCCGGCGCGGCCATGGCCATGAGCTCGCTTCTGGTGGTGGGCAACGCCCTGCGCTTGCGCTTGGTGGCACTGTAGGCTAGCACGCGTCCACCTTCGCGCACGTGAGAATTATGGAAATCATCCGTTTTTGCCCAAGTACGCATCTGGAACCCGGCGCCATCTGCGCACAAACCGTGTACACGCCCACGGGCCGCACCATTGCCGCCGGGGAGGCGCTCTGCGCAGCGGACATCGAGGAACTGCGCTTTTTGCCCGGCATCTTCATCCGCCTCACCCTGGACGAGGCCACCCGCGCCAAGGCCATCCCCCTGGCGCTTCGCGCCTACAGCGGCCACGACGTCTGCTCCCCCCTGGGGCAAGCGCTCCTGCAGCTGCGCACCCAGGCCGAGGCCGAGCGCATCCTCCGGGGGCAGCCGCCCCTCGCACCGGCCACGCCCCGGGCCGCCACCCTCGCGCCCCCCAGCCTGCCGCCGGCGCTGGACCTTGCGAGCTTCGAACCACCGGAACTCCCCGTCATCGCCCAACAGCTCCTGGCCGCTCTCGGCACCGATCCCATCGATCCCGCAACCATCGCCCGCATTGTTGGCCAGAGCCCGAGCCTCGCCGGTCGGCTGCTCAAGCTGGTCAACGCCCCGGCCTTCGGCATGCCGCGCCGCGTGGACCGCATCGACCGCGCCGTGATCCTGGTGGGACCGCGCGAGCTCGCGCTCTTGGCCAGCGGCATCCTGCTCATCGAGCACTTCGGTGTCGTGTCCCGCTCCATGGTGGACATGCGCTCCTTTTTCGCCCACAGCATCGCCGTGGCCGCCGCGGCCCGGCATCTGGCCCACCACGCCCAGGCCCAAGCGGCGGAAATCGCCTTTGCTGCAGGACTGCTCCATGACATGGGACGGCTTTTGTGCCTGAGCGCCTTTCCAGAGCGGGCCAAGGTTTGCCTCGAGTGGTGCCGCTCCCACGGCCAAACCGTGCGGGATGTGGAAGCCGCCTTTTTCGGCCACGAGCACGGCGTCCTGGGTGGCCACATCCTGGCGGCCTGGGGCCTGCCCGAGCCCATCGTCCAGGCCGTGGCCGGGCACCACGCGCCCCAGGGCTTTCTGGCGGCGGTGCTCCACCTGGCCGACTGTCTGGCCCACGCTGCGGCCCTGGGCGCCAACGGCGACCCGGTACCGCCCCGAACCCACACCCAGGCCCTGGAGCTCGCCCACCTCAGCCCCGAAACCCTGATGGAAGCCGCCAATGCCGCCCGCAGCAGCACGGACGCCTTCCTTGCGGCCCTCACATGAACAGCCCCCAAACCTACGAAGCATGGCGGGCGCACGTGCGCCGGCACCTCATGGCCGCCTTTCAGGCAAGTCCTGCCAGTGCGGACCACCTCCTGACCGTGGCCGAAGCGACATTGCGGCAGGGGGTGGAGAATCTCTCCCACGCCCTGGACACGAAAAAGGCCCCTGCCTTGGCCAAGACAGGCCACTTCCTCAAGGGCGCCCTCGCCAACATGGGGCTGGAAGCCCTGGCCGACCAGGCGGCCCACATGGAGGCCCTGGCGGCCACGCAGCCAGAAGAGGCCGCCCGCCTGGGAGAAGCACTCCGACACACCCTCGGCGCCCTGCTTCCCAAGACTGACGAAACAGCCTGAAAGACATTCCCGACCGCTTCGCGCCATGCCCTGGGCCGGTATCTCCCAAGATTACTGCGGCGGCAGGTTCACCATGAGCGTGCGCTCGAGCCAGCCCTGGTCGCGCAGATAGCGGAAAATGGCGGTCTCGCCACGCAGGATGAGCTCCCGACCCGGGCCTTCCCACACCACCAAGACCGGCACGCCGTCAAAGCCCTTGGTCTTGAAGTAGGAGCGGGCGTTGCGCACCGTCTGGCGCAAAGCTTCCGGCACCGCCACGGGCGCTGGGTGCTCGACGCTTTCCTCGCGCAGCACCGCCACAAAGGGGTTTTCCTGCTTCTCGGCCAAGGCCTTTTGCACCGCCACCATGCGGAAGAAATCCTCTTCCCGGCCATCCAGGGCGGCCAAGTACCAGGCATCGGTGAGGTGTTCGAGGTTGATGGCCAGGTTGGCGAGCACCTTGGAACAATGGCCGCAGTGGAAACTGAAGAAGAGCACGTGCCGCCGGGCCGTGGCGTTTTGGGTGTCTCCCCAGGAGACGAACACCGTGTCCTGCAAGACCGGGGGCTGCACCTGAAAATCGAGCACCGCGCTGCCTGCAAAGCCGCCACTCCATGCCGCAAGCCCCAAGACCAGCACCCCGATGCTGCGCCGCACCCACGCCGTGGCCGCGACGGTGAGCCCGAGCAGGCCGCCGGTGATGGCGCAGATGAGGCAAAACTCCCGCAAGGCCACGAATTGGAAGCCCAGAAGCGTGCCGTCAAAGGCCAGTGCCCCGGCCACGAGCAGCCCAAAGCCGCCCCAGATCCAGGCCTTGGGGTAGCGGCCGGCGAAAAAGGCCACCAGCCACAAGAGCCAAAAAAAGGCCGCACCGAGCTTGAGCAGGTTGCCTTCGCCAAAGCGGATGTACTCGCCCACCACGGCGCAGCCGGTGGTGGTGCATAGCGAAGTATGGCGCACGGCCTGCATCCACACTTCCAAGGACAAAAACGCCGCTGCGGCAAAGGTCACCCCCAAAAGCGCAAGCTGCGCCAACGGCGGCAGCCGAAACCGGCTCCACAGCGCCATCATCAGGCTCCAAACATCTTTTTGCGGAAGACGAAAAAGGCGGCCCCAAGGATGCACAGCCCTGCCCACACATAGTCCATGCTCGGCTTCTCCTTGAGGTACACAATGGAGAAGGGGATGAAGACCGACAGGGCAATGCATTCCTGCAGGATCTTGAGCTGCCCCACGTTCATGACCTCGTGGCCGATGCGGTTGGCCGGCACCTGGAGCAGATACTCCAAGAGGGCGATCCCCCAGCTCACCAACGCGGCGATGACCCAGGGCGTTCCGGAAAGGTTGCGCAGATGGCCATACCAGGCAAAGGTCATGAATATATTGCTCAAACACAAAAGACCAACGGTCATGAGATACGGGCGCATCGTCCTTCCTCCTTGGCGCTGCCCACTCTGGGCGTCAGAAGGGCGCTTTAGACATGACGCGGTAAAAGGCAAGGGGTAAGAGCGCGGCCCACACCTTCCGCTTGAACCCGAAGCCTTTTTGCGGCACCGAGGTTTCGCCCATATCCCAACCAAGGAGAATCTCCATGATCATTGGCGTGCTCAAAGAGATCAAGGTGCATGAAAACCGCGTCAGTATGACCCCTGCGGGAGTGGAGATGGCCGTAGCCCGGGGGCATACGGTGGTGGTGGAAGCAAACGCAGGCGTGGGCAGCGGCTTTGACGACGCGGCCTACACGGCCGCAGGCGCCCGCATCCTGCCTCGGCCCCAAGACGTGTTCGCCGAGGCCGAGCTCATCCTCCACGTCAAGGAGCCGCAGCCATCGGAATACGACCTCATCCAGCCCCACCACACGGTCTTCACCTACTTCCACTTCGCCGCCGACGCCGGCCTGACTGCAGCCATCCGCACAAGCGGTTGCGTGGCCCTGGCGTACGAGACCGTGCGCGGCAAGGACGGCGGGCTGCCGCTGCTCACCCCCATGAGCGAAGTGGCCGGCCGCATGGCGGTGCAGGAGGCGGCCAAATACAACGAGCGCACCCATGGCGGCCGGGGCATCCTCCTTGGCGGAGTGACCGGCGTGGCCCCGGCCACGGTGCTCATCATCGGCGGCGGCATCGTGGGCACCAACGCCGCCATGATGGCCGCAGGCCTGGGCGCGCGGGTGCTCATCCTGGACACCAACCTGGAGCGGCTGCGCTATCTTTCCGAAATCATGCCGAAAAACGTCACACCCCTCATGAGCTCGCCCGCGACCATCCGCGAACTCTCCCGCGAGGCCGACGCCATCATCGGCGCCGTGCTCGTGGCTGGGGCCAAGGCGCCCAAGCTCATCACCCGGGAGATGCTGCGCGACCTCAAGCCCGGATGCGTGCTCGTGGACGTGGCCATCGACCAGGGCGGCTGCTTCGAGACCTCGCGCCCCACCACCCACGCGGACCCCATCTTCGAGGTGGACGGCATCATCCACTACTGCGTGGCCAACATGCCCGGGGCCGTGCCCATCACCTCCACCATGGCGCTCACCAACGCCACCCTGCCGTATGTATTGGCCATCGCCGGCAAGGGCTGGAAGCGGGCCTGCCAGGAGGACCCTGGACTGGCCGCAGGCCTCAACATGGTGGCCGGCCGCATCACCCATCCTGGAGTGGCGGAGGCCTTCGGCCTGCCCCTGACCCCCATGGACGAGGTCCTCGCCTAAACCTCCCCGGCGGCTTCGGCCGCCGGGATTGTTTCATGTGAAACAATCCCGGCACGCAAACGGAGCTACTATCCGCGGTCCAGGGTGCGCAGATTGATGGCCTCGGCCAGGTGCGGCACGGCGACGCGCTCGGCGCCGGCAAGATCGGCGATGGTGCGGGCGATGCGCAGCACCCGGGTGTAGGCCCGGGCGGAGAGCCCAAGGCGCGCCACCGCCGCCTCCAGGAAACGGTGTTCGGCCGCGCCCAGGGCGCAGAAGCGCTCGAGCCACTGGCCCGAGAGATCGGCATTGGAGTGCAGGGCAAGGCCTGCGTAGCGCTCGGCCTGGATGGCCCGGGCCGCGGCGATCTGGGCACGCATGGCGGCCGAATCCAGCCCCTGGCCTTGGCCTGCCAAATCGCCGTACGGCACCGCCGGCACCTCCACATGCAGGTCGATGCGATCGAGAAGCGGCCCCGAGAGACGGCTGCGGTAGCGCTGCACCTGCAGCGGCGTGCACGTGCAGGCATGGCGCGGGTCCCCCAAGTAGCCGCACGGACACGGATTCATGGCCGCCACGAGCATGACGTCCGCAGGAAACTCCACGGACACGGCGGCCCGGGAGATGGTCACCCGGCCGTCCTCCAGGGGCTGGCGCAGCACCTCCAGGACGTGCTTCTTGAATTCCGGCAGCTCATCCAAAAAGAGTACGCCCCGATGCGCCAAGGAGACCTCCCCCGGCCGGGGGATCTGGCCGCCGCCGATGAGCCCGGCGTCGGACACGGTGTGGTGCGGGGCGCGGAAGGGCCGATGCACCACCAGGGCCTGCCCCGGCTCCAACCGGCCAGCCACGGAGTAGACGGCCGTCACCTCCAGGGCCTCGTCAAAGGTGAGCGGCGGCAGCACCGATGGGATGCGCTGGGCGAGCATGGTCTTGCCGCTGCCCGGCGGCCCGAGAAAGAGGAGATTGTGATTGCCCGCGCAGGCCACCACCACCGCCCGCTTGGCGTGGTCTTGGCCTTTGACCTCGGCAAAGTCCACGGGAAACGACCGGCTGGTCTCCCACAACGAGGCGAGGTCCGCAGCTTGCGGCGCCTGGGTGCGCTCCCCGGTGAGGAGCCCCACCACCTCGGCCAGAGAGCCACAGCCAAAGACCGGGATCTCCTGCGCCACCGCGGCCTCGGCGGCGCTCTCCTGCGGCACCACCAAGGCCCGGGCCCCTTCCCGGCGCGCGCGCAGGGCGAGGGGTAAAATCCCGGGGACCGGCTTGAGGGTCCCGTCCAGGGAGAGCTCTCCGGCGCACCACACCCCCGAGAGGGACTCGTGCGGCAGCATTTCCGCCCCAGCCACCAGCGCCAGGGCCAAGGGGAGATCGTAGGCGGAACCGTCCTTGCGCAGGGCGGCCGGGGCCATGTTCACGGTGATGCGCGCCGGCGGCAGACGGAACCCGGAGTTGCGCAACGCGGCGAACACCCGTTCCTTGGCCTCGCGCACCGCGCCTTCGGCCAGGCCCACCAAGGTGAAGGAGGGCATCCCGGAACGGGAAAAATCCACCTCCACCCGCACCGTATGGGCCTCGATACCCACCAGCGCTGCCGTGGTCACCTGGGCGATCACACGCTCACTCCACCAAACGGCCGATGCGCTCCCAGCGGATGGAGGTCAATCCCTCCCAGGACCAATAGAGGATCCAGGCCTTGCCCTCGATGGCGGCGCGGTCCACAAACCCCCAAAACCGCGAATCGTAGGATTCGTCGCGGTTGTCCCCCATGACGAAGTACTTGCCTTGGGGCACGGTCACGGGGCCGAAATTGTCGCGCTTGGGCACATTGGTCCGGGGGTCGGTGTGCTGCACGTAGGGCTCGTGAAGCAGCTCGCCGTTGCGGTACACCTGTTTGTCCCGCACCTCGATAACATCTCCAGGAACACCGATCACCCGTTTGATGAAATCCTTGGAAGGATCTTCCGGGAATTCGAAGACGATGATGTCCCCGTGTTTGGGGCCGTCGAATTGGGTGATGAAGGCGTGGGTAAATGGGACTTTGATGCCATAGAGGAATTTATTGACCAGGAGATGATCGCCGATCTGCAGGGTCTGGAGCATGGATCCCGAAGGGATCTTGAATGCCTGCACGACGAACGAGCGGATCACGAAGGCGAGGAGGAGTGCAATGAGCAATGCCTCCACATATTCTTTGAGCAATGTTTGCCAACGAGGGTTCATGATACATCCCGAATTGATGAGGAGATACAGAGAGTGGCAGCCTACTCGTCCCCGGGTTGCAGGGCGGCCAAAAAGGCCTCCTGGGGGATTTCCACGCTGCCCATGCGTTTCATACGTTTTTTGCCTTCTTTTTGCTTTTCCAGGAGCTTGCGCTTGCGGGTGATGTCACCGCCATAGCATTTGGCCGTGACGTCCTTGCGCAAGGGCGCCACCCGCTCGCGGGCGATGATCTTGGCGCCGATGGCCGCCTGGATGACGATCTCGAAGAGCTGCCGGTGGATGACCCGCTTGAGCTTGAGGGCGAGGGCCCGGCCCCGGTAGGGCGCGGCCTGCCGGTGCACGATGACGGACATGGCGTCCACCGGCTCGCCATTGATGAGGATGTCGAGCTTCACCAGGTCCGAAGGCCGGAAGTCCAAGAACTCGTAGTCCAAGGAGGCAAAGCCCCGGGTCACGGACTTGAGGCGGTCGAAGAAGTCATAGACGATTTCCGCAAAAGGGATCTCATAGGTGAGCACCACGCGGGTGGAGGTCAGATAGCGCATGTCCTTCTGGATACCGCGCTTTTCCTCGCACAGGCCCATGACATTGCCCACGAACTCCCCCGGCACATGGATCTCCATGCGTACATACGGCTCGGCAATGGCGGCGATCTTCTCCTGCGGGGGAAGTTTGCTCGGATTGTCGATGTCGAGCACCGTACCGTCCGTGCGGGTTACCCGGTAGATCACCGACGGGGCGGTGGCGATGAGCTTGGCCTGGAATTCCCGCTCCAGACGCTCCTGGATCACGTCCATGTGGAGCAGCCCCAAAAACCCGCAGCGGAAGCCAAAGCCCAGGGCCTGCGAGGTCTCGGGCTCGAAGGTCAAGGCCGCGTCGTTGAGCTGGAGCTTCTCCAGGGCGGACTTCAAGGTGTCGTACTCCGCCGGCTCCACCGGATACAGACCGCAGAAGACCATGGGTTTGACCGCCTTGAAGCCGGGAAAGGGCTTTTCCGCGGGCCGGGCCGGATCGATGATGGTGTCCCCCACCGGCGCGTCCCGCAAGGCCTTGATGGAGGCGCACAAGAAGCCCACCTCGCCGGCGGCCAAGGAGGCGATGTCCACGGCCTCGGGCGAGAACACGCCCAGCTTGGTGACCTCGAACTCCTTGCCCGTGGACCACATGCGGATACGCTGCCCCAGGGAGATGCGACCGTCGAGCACACGAAAGAGCACCACCACGCCCTGGTAGGAGTCGTACCACGAATCGAAGATGAGCGCCCGCAAGGGGGCCTCCGTGTCCCCGCTGGGCGGCGGCACCTGGGCGATGATCCGCTCCAAGAGGGCGTCCACCCCCTCGCCGGTCTTGGCGGAAACCTTGAGGATGTCCGTGCAGTCCAGGCCGATGACCTCTTCGATCTCCGCCGCCACCCGGTCGGGCTCGGCGCTGGGCAGATCGATCTTGTTGAGCACGGGAATGACCTCGAGGTCATGGTCCAAGGCCAGGTACACGTTGGCCAAGGTCTGGGCCTCCACCCCTTGGGAGGCGTCCACCACCAAGAGCGCCCCATCGCAGGCCGCCAGGCTCCGGGAGACTTCGTAGGAGAAGTCCACATGGCCCGGGGTGTCGATGAGGTTCAAGGTGTAGGAGCGGCCATCCCGGGCGGTGTAGGGGATGCGCACGGTCTGGGCCTTGATGGTGATGCCGCGCTCCTGCTCCAGTTCCATGCGGTCCAGGTATTGGTCCTTTTTCTGGCGCTCGTCGATGAGGCGGGTGAGCTCCAAGATGCGGTCCGCCAGCGTGGACTTGCCGTGGTCGATATGCGCGATGATACTGAAGTTGCGGATGTTTTCTTGACGTGCCATGAGCGGGCTTCGGTCCTCCCCGGAAAACGTGAAAGGCGTTTCTAAAGCATCCCTGTCTGGTTGTCCATGCACTGCCCCCTTGAAGACTCCGGCCATTGCGGGTAGCAAAGGGTGTCCACTGTTCCCAATACCCTGACGCCATGAGCCACCTCAAAGCCCTCATCGTCCATTCCGATGCCCAATTGCGCGGCCACCTCCGGGAACTCCTTGATCCGGTGAAGGAAGTTCTCGTCCTGGGCGAGGCGGTGACCTCCTTCGAGGCCATGGGACTGCTCGCGTACGTGCCCTATGACGTCCTCTTTTTGGGCATGGAACTCCCCCATGGAGTAAGCGGCATGGACCTGGCGCGGCATTTGAGCGGCCGGCCTCCTGCGGTGGTCTTTCTCGCGGAAAGCGAAGAACATGCCTTCGAGGCCTTTGAGCTCGGTGCCGTGGACTATCTTTTGCGGCCGCTGACCGCCACGCGCTTTGCCCGCACCATAGAGCGGCTGCGCGCCCTGGCCCCCATCCCCCCCACCGTGGCCCCGGCCATGCCGCCAGGCCGGCCAGCGCGGGCCACCAGCGAAGAGACCGTGCAAATCGCCCTCGCCGAAGAGGAAGAAGACCTTTTGGTCAATGCCCTGCGCCAGGCCTGGGACCCGGCCCAAGTCCGGCCTCCGGAGATCGAAAAATTACCCGTGAACCAAGACGGCCGCCACATCCTCATCCCCTATACGCAGATCGTCTATGTAGAGGCGTCGGAAGATTATAGTTTCGTGCACACGGCCACCGAGCGCTACCTCACCTCCTACCGCCTCAAAAATCTCGAAGCGCGCCTGGGTCCCCACGGCTTTTGCCGGGTGCACCGCAAATACCTCGTCAATCTCGACATGGTGACCGAGATCGCCTCCATGCCTGGCGGCAATTTCCTCCTGCGCACCGCAGGCCGCAAGCGCATCGAACTTCCCGTAAGCCGCCGCCGGGTGGGCGAGCTCAAAAAGATTCTTCAATTTTAGCCAATCATGGCCAATGGCAGGAGCCCCCTATGATCGTCCCCTCCCACGCTGAACGGGTCTTTCGGCCTCTCCCGCAGCTCGTCATCGAGGCCAATGTCAACCCTCACCAACTCTCCCGAGCCCACGCCGCCGCTGCCCAAGACCCATTGGCGTACTGGGAAGAAGCGGCCCAGGAACTGGAATGGTTCCGCAAGTGGGACACGGTCCTCGATATGACTGCGCCCTCTCCCCGCTGGTTTGTGGGGGCGCAGACCAATATCGTCCACAACTGCCTGGACCGGCACATCGCCACCGGGACGAAGAACAAGCTCGCCCTCATTTGGGAAGGCGAAGCCGGAGACACCCGCAAATACACCTACTACGAGGTGTACCGCGAGGTGAACAAACTGGCCAATGCCCTGCGCTCCCTGGGGCTGCGCAAGGGCGACCGCGTACTCCTCTTCCTGCCGCTGCTTCCCCAAACCGCCTTTGCCATGCTCGCCACGGCCAAGATCGGCGCGGTGCACTGCGCCGTATTTCCGGGGTTTTCCGCCAAGGCCCTGCGCAGCCGTATCCAGGAACTGCGGCCGCGCATCGTCATCACCGCCGACGGCTTCTATCGGGGCGGCCGCCTCGTTCCCCTCAAAGGCATGGTGGACGAAGCCTTGGAAACCGGATGCGATTTCGTGGAAGGGGTCATCGTGGTGCGCCGGGCGGGTTTGGACACCCCCATGAGCGAGTCCCGCGACCTGGACTACGACGCCGTGGTGCGCCGGGAGCGCTGGGAAGCCGCCACCGAAGTCATGCAGCATGACGATCCGCTCTTCATCCTCTCCACCTCGGAAGATAGTGGCCGACGCAAGGCCGTGGTCCATGGACATGCAGGCTACATGGTGGCCCTGGCGCGCACACTCTTGTGGCTCTTCGACATCAAGCCCACGGACATCTTTTGGTGCACCAGCGACATGGCCTGGATCACCGGACACAGCTACGTGCTCTACGGTCCCATGCTCGCCGGCACCACCACGGTCATGTACGAGGGGCACCCCCTCTATCCCCAGGCAGACCGCATGTGGGACATCGTGGACCGTTACGGGGTCACCATCCTCTACACCGCGCCCACCATCATCCGCATGCTCATGCGCTACGGCGACCAGTACCCGGCCATGCACGACCTCTCCACCCTGCGGCTGCTGGCCTCTGCCGGCGAAGCCCTCGGGGTGGAGGCATGGCTGTGGCTCTACAAAAATGTCGGCCACTCCCGCTGCCCACTGCTGGACACCTGGTGGCAGACCGAGACCGGCTGCTGCATGATCTCCCCCTTCCCGGTGTCGGTCCTCAAGCCCGGCTCCGTGCATCGCCCCCTTCCCGGCATCAGCGCAGACATCGTCGATGCCCAAGGGGCGAGCGTGCCCAGCGGCGTCGTGGGCCGCCTTGTCATTACCCGTCCCTGGCCGTCCATGCCCCTGGAGTGCGTCCACGAAGCCGGCGAAGCCCCGTCCGCCTGGCAGCATGGACAATTTGATACCGGCGATCTGGCGGTGCGCGACGAAGACGGCCTCATCCACATCCACGGACGGGCGGATGCGGTGCTCAATATCGCCGGCCACCGCTTAAGCTGCGCCGAGATCGAGCTCGCGCTTACAACCCACAAGGCGGTGGCCGCGGCTGCGGTCATCGGCGTGCCGGACCGCATCAAAGGCGAGGTGGCCAAGGCGTTCGTGGTCCTCACCCCGGAATTTGCCGCCCTGGAGGATCCCGGCGAGATCATCCGCCTGCTCCGCCAGCATGTACGCAAAGAAATCGGGCCCGTGGCGGTACTGCGCTCGGTGGTCTTCGTGGAGGCCATCCCGCGCACCGACAACGGTGCTCCCGACCGCGCCGCTCTCAAGGCCCAAGAAAACGAATAAAAAGGGGGGCAGCCGCCCCCCGGTTTAATCCCTACGCCTCGATTCGGGTCCCCAAAAGTTCCACAAAGGCCCGCATCCATTGCGGATGGGCCGGCCACGCGGGAGCCGTCACCAGCCAACCATCCACCACCGCATTGGTGAAGGTTGCGTTGACCTCCGCCCACGTGGCGCCTGCAGCCTCCAGGTCCGGACGGACCGCGGGGTAGGCCGTGCACTGGCAGCCCTGCACCACACCCGCAGCCACGAGCACCTGCTGGCCGTGGCAAATGGAGGCCACCGGTTTCTTGGCAGCAGCAAAGTGACGCACGATCTCCAAAACCCGCGGATTGAGGCGGATGTACTCCGGGGCCCGACCGCCAGGGATCACCAAGCCGTCATAGTCTTCCGGGCGCACTTCGTCGAACGTCGCGGTGAGCGTAAAGTTGTGTCCAGGCTTTTCCGTGTAGGTCTGATCCCCCTCGAAGTCGTGCACCGCCGTGCGCACCTGCTCGCCCGCCTTTTTCCCAGGACAGACGGCGTGGACCTCGTGCCCCACCATGAGCAGCATCTGAAACGGAACCATGACCTCGTAATCTTCCACGAAATCACCCACGAGCATCAAAACCTTCTTGGCAGCCATAACACCTCCTCAACAATAGAAAATACATGGAAACGTGCCCCACGTATGTAGGCGAAGCGCAGTCCGGACGGCAAGAACTTCTTCGCGGGATCTTCCAAACCAAAAGCATTGGGGCCGCAAGCGCGGCCCCAACACAAACATCCATCCGGGATGGCATTATTTTTCTGCTGTCTTCTTTTTCTTCTCCGGACCTTTCACCTGCACCATCCGGTTCATGACCTTCTCTGCTGTAGGCTTACGGTACGGGCTTTCCATATAGAGGCAATTGACCGGACAGTTCTCCACGCAAATCCCACAGTACACACAGGCATATGGATCTACCTGCCAGGTTTTGGCGTCTTTATCTACTGTGATGCACTGGGAAGGACATTTCTTCTGGCACATGCCGCAGAGGATGCACTCTTCGATATTGTTGAAGAGATTTCCCCGCACATTGGGAAACGGCTCACGGGTCTGGAAGGGATAGAGCCGTGTATGCGCCTTGGAGAAAAAGTTCTCAATGATGGTTCGTGTCATGTCGAACATGGTATCCTCCTTTAGCGCTCCGTGCAGCTGATGCACGGGTCGATAGACAAAGCCACCACCGGCACGTCGGCCATCTCGATGCCCGGGAGCATGGCCAGAAGGGGCGGCACATTGGCAAATGTGGGGGTGCGGATGCGCACCCGCTCCAAGAACTTGGAGCCATTTCCCTTGACGTAGTACATGAGCTCACCGCGGGGCTGCTCCGAGCGGCAGACGATCTCGCCTTCCGGCTTGGCGGCCTTGACCTTCACACTGATCTCGCCGTCCGGGAGTTTGTTGATGAGCTGGCGCACGATGTCGATGGCCTGGTAGAGCTCCCGGAAGCGCACCATCGTACGGGCCCACGAGTCGCCGTCCGTCTCCACCACCGGCTCGAAGTCCACGTACTTGTAGGCCCCGTAACCGGTCATGCGCACGTCCTGGGCAACGCCCGAGCCGCGCAGCGTGGGGCCCACGGCACCCAGTTCGTAAGCCTGCTCCTTGGTGAGCACGCCCACGCCCACGGTGCGTTTCTTCACCGTGTAGTCGTTGGTGAGCACGGGTTTGATCTTGTCGAGCTCGGCTTCCAGCTCGTCGATGACCTGACGGATCCAGCGGATCTGGTCCGCCGACAGGTCGCGGCGCACGCCACCCACCTTATTGACCGAGATGATGACGCGGTTGCCCGCCGTGGCCTCCATGACGTCCATGACCCGTTCGCGGATGCGCCAGCAATGCATGAACAGGCTCTCCATGCCAAAGGCGTCCGCCAAAAGGCCCAGCCACAAGAGGTGCGAATGCATGCGGTGCAGTTCCGACCAGATGATGCGCAGGAATTCAGCGCGCTGGGGCACCTCGATGCCCAAAAGGCCCTCCACGCACATGCAGTAGGTGTGGGCATGGATGCAGCTGCAGATGCCGCATACCCGCTCCACCACCTGCACCATCTGGTCCATGTCTTTCAAAGACACCAAGGTCTCCAGCCCCCGATGCACGTAGCCGAGCATGGGGATGGCCTCGGTGACGATCTCGTCCTTCAGGGTAATCTTGAGATGGAGCGGTTCCGGCAGAACCGGATGCTGCGGTCCAAAAGGAATGATGGTGGACATCAGTTGCCCTCCTTGGGAGCTTGGGATTCCTGTACGGACACCTTGCAGAAGGGATAGCGCTTGACTTCCTCTTCCAGATAGAAATGACCGCCAAAATCCAGCACCAGACCATCGAAGGAGATCCCAAAATGGTCCTTGGTTTCGTTTTCAATGCATAGGGCCGCAAAATAAATTCCCGAAATGCTCGGCACCGTATCGCCTTTGAGCACCGTGATGCGCAGATGCGTCATCTGCAGATCGCGGTCGAAATGATACAGGAGATCGAAGCCGTCTCCCAAATCCACGCAACTCATGGTGACGAAACGGTACCCTTGCGCCTTGAGGGATTTCACTTCAGCAAGAAGCTGGTTTTTCGCGATATTCTTGGTTTCCAAGGCCATGGCTTACTCCACCACCTGACGGTCTTCACGGTTTGCATAGAATTCCCGAGCCTTGTGCAGCTCCTCGGCCAAGGCGTCGGTATCCTTGGTGCTGCGGCGCTCTTTGAGCTTCCCCAGGGCCAGGACCACGCCATCGATGATGGCTTCCGGCTTGGCCGGACAGCCCGGCACGTACACGTCCACCGGGATGACCTTGTCCACGCCGCCAACCACATTGTAGGCCTCGCGGAAAATACCGCCGGAAGTGCCGCAAGCGCCGATGGCGATCACAACCCGGGGCTCAGGCATCTGATCGTAGACATTGCGCAGGGCCTTGGCATTGCGATGATTGACCGTTCCTGACACCACAAGGATGTCCGCATGCTTGGGGTTTCCAATGTTGAGGATGCCAAAGCGCTCCACATCATAGAGGGGAGTCAGACACGCCAGAATTTCAATGTCGCAACCGTTGCAGCTTCCGCAATCGAAATGCACGATCCACGGAGACTTGACGCGCGAGGTTTCTACCAAATTTTTGAAGAATCCCATACCAGTCTCCTGTTCCTAGAAGCTCTTGGCGTAAAGGAGCGCCATGTTGAAGAGAGACAACGTAATCCCCACGGCCCACACGTAGGTGAGCATCCATTTCCACGTCATGCGCGGGGTGATATTGTCGATGGCGATCTCCGCCAGGTACGTAATCCCCAGGAGCATGATCATTCCAATGGCACTGGTGCTCCAAAAGAGGCTGCAGATGGCCAAAATGAGGATGATGTCATACCAATGGGCGATTTCCAAAATGGCCAGGTACGGTCCCGAATACTCGGTAAGCACACCGCGAACGATCTCCTGATGCCCATGGTGGCAGGCGGAGATATCAAAAGGCGATTTGCGCAGCTTGATGGTCAAGGCGAAGGTGAGCACCAAATAGAGCAACGGCAGCATGAGGAAGATGGGCCGCTCATAAGCCAGGATGTCGCTGATCTTAAAGCTCCCGGTCACGAAGTAGATGCCCACGAACACGATGACCAAGAGCGGCTCGTAGGTGAGCATCTGGATGAGCTCACGCTGCGCCCCGATCTGAGAATACGGCGACGGCGTGGACAGTGCGCCCACCACCATGAACACCGCACCGATGGTCATGACAAAGAAGATCATGAGCAGGTCGCCCTGGATGACGAACAGGGCCAAGGAGAGCATGGAGGCGATGAGGTAGATGTGGGCGCAGAAGATCTGCCACGTATTCACCGCCTGGCGGTCTTTGCCCAGCAATTTGAAGACATCGTAGAAAGGCTGCAAGATGGGCGGGCCAAAACGCCCCTGGCACCAGGCCGTGAGCCGACGATCGAGCCCTGCCAGCAAACCGCCCACGATGGGGGCAAGGATCAAAGCAACAATCACGAAAATGATGGTTTTCGCTTCCATCTTAGAGTACCCCCGTCAGCAAGATGATGAGGATCCCCGTAGAGACCAGGTTGATCCATCCAGTAATGCGCCCCTCACCAATCCATTGATCCATATAGTAGTTGGATGTGGTGAAATCCGACCACTGCCCCAGCGGACCTTTGAATCCGATGCGACGCGGATCAGTCGGATCTTGCAAACCAGCAACGTACGGAACGCTATAGGAGCGCTGGCTCACCCGTTTTTTGGACGAGGCACGAGCCGCCCAGACGACGCCCAAGACCATGACCAAAAAGATGGGGAACACGGCAAACATGCCGATGTTGTTGATGAAGACGCCCTGTGCGGCAATGTACAGATCCGTCGAGTAGAAACGCTCCAAAACCGGCAGTACCATGGAAGAGTACAGGCCCGGGGCCACAAAGCTCACCACCACGGCAGCCGAAGCCAGGATGAGCAGCGGCATCCGCACCAGCGGGGACTGCTCTTCCGCCGCCTGTCCTTCACCCATGACCGAAGTCATGATGAGCCCCAGCCAGCGGCCCCAGAAGACCATGGTGAAGGCCGAGCCAATGGCGAGCATGAGCACCACCAACGGCAGCTGCGCCGAGGCCTCCACCGCCATCCACTTGGAAAGCAGGGCGCCGAAGGGCGGCAGGAACATGGTCACGATACCCACCACCACGATCATCGCGGTCTTGGGCATGATGCGGATGAGTCCGCGCATGTCTTCGATGTCGCGGCTGCCGATCTTTTGCTCGATGGTGCCCACGCACAAGAACATCAGACCCTTGGAGATGGCGTGAAAGACGATGAGCAAAATGGCTGCCGCCATGGCCGCCGGGGTGTTGATGCCGGCACAGGCGATGATCATGCCGAGGTTGCTGATGGTGGAGTAGGCCAGGATCTTTTTCCCATTGCTCTGGGAGATGGCGAGCAAGGCCGTGGTCAGGAAGGTGAAGGCCCCAAAGAGGGCCACATAGTGGCTGAATACCGTGCCGGCAAAGGCCGGGGCCAGACGGATGACCAGGTACACCCCTGCCTTCACCATAGTGCTCGAATGGAGCAAGGCCGAGACCGGAGTGGGGGCCACCATGGCGCCGCACAGCCAGCTTTGGAAGGGGACCTGCGCAGACTTGGTAAAGCCCGCAAAGCACATGAGCCCAATGGGGAGCAGGGCCACGGCCGCCACGCCCGGGGTGGCGATGAGTTCCTGCAGATACAAGGGCATGCCTTTGGCGCGCAGCACCACCAAGGCCAGTACGAAGGCCACGCCGCCAAGCATGTTCATCCACAGGGCGCGGGTAGCGTTGGTCACGGCCACTTCCGTGCCGTCATGCTTGATGAGCATGAAGGAGCACAAGGTGGTCACTTCCCAGAAGAAATAGAGCCACAACAGGTTGTTGGCGAACACGAGCCCATTCATGGCCCCCAAAAAGAGCACCATGAAAAAGAAAAACCGCCCCTGGCGGGATTTTTCCAGATGCAAATGGTGCTCGTGCTCATCCATGTAGGAAAGCCCATAAATACAAATGAGCGATCCGATGATGGAGATGACGAGACACATGATCATGGAAAGCTGATCGCCGTAGAGGCTTGGACCTGCCGCCTCACCACCATGCAAGAAGAGCTCAAGAAACGCCAGGGGAACAATCTGCAATACAGTAAGCGTTGCAATGAGTTTGTTCTTGAGCTGGTAGCTGATTCCAAGGATCACGAAGAGCAAGGCAAAATCGAGAAACGCAATGAGTCCATCCACCGGAATACCGAAAAGTGTTTCCGGAGTCAGGGAAAATGCCTGTCCTTGCACCAATAGCAGTGATGCCAGGGATACGGCCACACCAGTGCCAATGACCAGTATGGAACGTAGGGGCTTACTGTCGATCAGACATCCTAATGCCGCGAGAAACGGCAGCACGATGCTGACCCACATCATCTGAGAAACCATACAACCTCCTTGAAAAAAACGTCCAACAGCCACATCTATGGTCAACCGGAACAACCCGGTTCCCTCCATGCCGGGGCCACGGGAGGTCATCCGCCACCAAGGACGGATTTTTTGGTGGCAAAGGCCGCTAGCCAAGGAATAATCTTTCGTCAAGGAAGGTTAGCGGAAAATCCGTCTTGGTTATCTAACCAAGACCCCAAGAGGAGACCCATTCTCCCGCCACCAGCACCAGCCAGGCGCCGGCGCACAGGAACGGTCCAAAAGGAATGGCGGTGGCAAGCCCCTGAGAGCGAGGAGTACGGGCAATGCACAGGGCAAAGGTCGCCAGTGCCAAAAGTGAGGCGCAGAGTATGGTCAGGGGGAGTTGGGTCGCCCCGGTCAAGGCCCCCAAGCCGATCATGAGCTTGACGTCCCCCAGGCCCAGGCCCTCCACATGGCGCAGGCGGGCATATCCTTCCCGTACCGCCCACAACAGCCCTGCTCCCAAAACCGCCCCGAGCAGGGTGTCCATCCAGGACACCGGTACCCACAAGGGATGGATGAGGCCCAATGCCGCCAAAGGATAGGTAAAGACATCCGGCAGGAGATAGGTCTCCCAATCGATGGCCCCGGCCACGAGAAAGATACCCGTGGCCACAAGGTACACGAAAAACGCCGGACTCAGGCCAAAACGCAAGGCCAAGATCATGGCCGCGGCCCCGGAGAGGGCCTCGAGGATGGGATAGCGCCAGGGGATCGGGGCAGCGCAGGCGCGGCAGCGGCCGCGTTGGATCAGAAACGAGAAGAGCGGAATATTCTCCCAGGGCCGCAAGCGGTGGCCACAGGCCGGACAATGGGATCCTGGCCACAACAGGGAGCCGCCGGAAAGATACCGATGCACGCACACCGTGTAAAAGCTCCCCAGACACAGCCCGAAAATCAAAGCAACCCAAGGGAAGGCCGCTTCCATCACTCCCCGGCCCCCAACATGGCATCGGTCCAGGCCATGGCCTCATGATAGGCGGCGCCCACCTGGGCAAGCGGCAACCCCAAGGCCTCGGCCTGAACGCGCACTCCCGGCCAGTGACAGCGATCCAGTTCCTGCGCCAGGAGAAGCCACGGGGCGTGCGGGTTTGCGGGATCCACCAAGATGGCCTGCACCGCAGGGTCAAGGGGCAGCTCCGCAAGCACCGCCTCCATGGGCTGATCCAAGATGCCATCGAGCAAGGAGAAGAAACCCAACAAGAACATGGCATCGGGGCTCAAAGGGGCTTTACCGGCTTCCGCCAAAATCTGGAAGAAGCGCGCGCGGATCACGGAGAGGCGGACCAATTCCTGGGCCCTGGGGGCGGCATTCATGTCGGCCAGCAGGGTCACCTGCAGCCATTGCTGGAGGTTCTTGCGCCCGAGCATGGAGGCGGCCCGCTGGATGGATTCCACCTTTTTCACCAAGGCGAAACGCACGGAATTGATGTAGCGCAGCAAGCGGTACGAAAGCGAGACGTCCGCTTCCAAGATCCGCACCAGCTGCTCCAGGTCCGCCCCGTGGGAGAGCTCATGCAGCAGGCGGATGCGGCTTGCTTGACTGGCGGTGAGTTTGCGGCCTTCGACGATCTCCGGCTTACGGAAAAAATACCCCTGAAAATAGACGAACCCCAGGCGCTTACACACCTCGAACATCTCCCGGGTCTCGACCTTTTCCGCCAGCAGGGTGATGTTATAGCGGCGCAGACCTTTGACGATGGCCGTGACGCTCTCCGGCGTCTGCATCAGGATATCCACCTTGACGATATCCGCCAAGGCGCACAGCGGCTCAAAGCCGCTGTGCCCGATGAAGTCGTCCAGGGCCAAGGTATAGCCCGCTTCCTTGAGGCGGCCACAGGCGGCCAAGATCTCCGGCTCCGGGGTCACGGTCTCCAGGATCTCCACGATGGCCCGGTTCGCCGGCAGCACGTAGGGCGCGTCCCCCACAAGCAAATTGCGGGGAAAATTGATCAACACCCGGGCCTCTGCAGGGACGTTTTCCGTGGCCACGGCAAACCCATCGGCAATCACTTGAAGCGTGGCCTGATCCGCATCCGTGATCACCGCCTGGCTCAAATCGGTTTTGCTGCGAAAAAGGAGCTCGTATCCCCAGACCCTCTGATCCGCAGTAAATATGGGCTGCCGGGCCACCACGATGGTTTCGTAGTACGATTCACTCATGATACTTCTCCGCGGAAATCCTCCTGGGTGCGGAAGTCCACAGCGCCTACGGCACCAGCGGCGCTCGGGACAGGCCCGCGTCCTCGGGAAAGCCAAGCATCACATTGGCATTGACCAAGGCCTGGCCAGAGGCCCCTCGGCACAAGTTGTCGATACACGACACCACGATGAGCCGCCGGGTGCGCTCGTCCACCACCACAGCGATATCGCAAAAGTTGGTGCCCCGCACCCAGCGGGTCTCCGGCAACACCCCTGGCGGCAAAAACCGCACCCAGGGCTTGCCGGAGGCAAAGGCAGCGTACACCTCCCGCACGCGGGCCTCATCCACATGGGGCCGCAGCCGACCATAGCAGGTGGCGAGGATCCCCCGGTCCATGGGCACCAAATGGGGGTTGAACGAGACGGTGATGCCCTTGCCCGCGGCACGGGAAAGCTCCTGCTCGATTTCCGGGGTATGGCGATGGCGGCCGAGGTTGTACGCCCGGAAACTGTCGTGCACCTCACAAAAGAGGGTGGCCACGTTGGCCTTGCGGCCCGCGCCCGAGGCCCCGGATTTGGCGTCGATGATCAAGTCCTCCGGTTCCACCAGCCCCGCCGCCACGGCCGGATACAAGGCGAGGATGCTCGCCGTGGGGTAGCAGCCCGGATTGGCCACCAGGCGCGCCCTGGCCACGGCCTGGCCGTAGAGCTCGGGCAGGCCGTATACGGCTTCGGGCACCAGTTCCGGACAGGCATGCTCGGTGGCGTACCACGAACGGTAGGTATCCACATCCCGCAGCCGGAAATCCGCACTGAGGTCCACCACCCGGCAGCCCGCGGCCACGAGCTCCCTGGCCGCATGCATGGCCGTGCCATGGGGAACCGCCAAAAAGACCACGTCGCAGGCCGCGGCCAAGGCGGCGTAATCCGGAGACTGCACCGGGACCTCGGCCATGGTGGTGCCATACAGATAGGGATAGAGGTCTCCCAAGCGCTTGCCTGCCTCAGCCCGAGAGGTGGCGGCCACGAGCTCCATGCCTGGGTGATGGAGTACCAAGCGGCACAACTCCATGCCCGTATATCCGGTCACTCCCACCAAACCTACGCGTTTGCGTTCCATGCCTCCCTCCTATCCTGCCCGCTGCACATACTTGAGCCGCAGCTCATAGAGCAGATCCATGAGCAGCCGATTTTCCGAATCCGTCAAATTCCCTTTGGTTTTGCATTGCAGCATACACAGAATATCGATGGTCTGTTTGGCGGCGATCAAATCGGTACGGATCGCACCGCTTTCCGGTTCCGGGACTTCGCCAAGGTGCACCAGGGCCGTCGAGGCCATGGAGAGCACAAAGGTGGAAAAATCCACTTGCGGAAGTTCCTTGCACACGCACGAAAGGTCTTCTTGGGTGCTCATAGCGCCTCCTCGGGCAGTCCTGCCTGCAGGGCGGCTTCGTACGCCGCTATGGCATCCTCCAAGTACGATCGGGCTGCGCTGAAGCCACCGGCCTCCATGAGGCCCTGACGCAAGGCGTAAAGCCCGGCCAGAAGATCGCCGAAATCCACATGCCCCATATGGCCAAGGCGCACAATCCTCCCTTTGAGCGGGCCTTGCCCGCCAGCCATGACCACGCCCCGCTTGGCCGCGGACTTCAGCACCCGGCCCCCGTCCACCCCAGCAGGCAGGCGCACGGCGGTGAGCCCCCAAGTGAAATGCGTCTTGGCCAAGGGTTCCAGACCCAGGCTCAGCGCCCCCTGCCGCGCCATGCAGGTCAGCGCCCATTGCTTGCGAAAGACCTGCTCCATGCCCGCTTCTTCAAAGAGTGCAAGGCTGACGGCCAGGCCCCGCAAGAGATTCACCGGCGAGGTAAAGAGGGTCTGGCCCTGCCGGGACTTGGCACGTTCGGCAAGCAGGTTGAAATAGAAATGCCGCGGCCCCAAGGACTCCGCCTTGGCCCAGGCGCGCTCGGAAAGGGCCACCAAGGCCAGACCCGGCGGCAGCATGAGGCCTTTTTGCGATCCGGTGAGCAGGGCGTCGATCCCCCAGGCGTCCATGGGACACGGAGAAACCCCGACCGCAGAGATGCCGTCCGCCACCAAGAGCACCGGACGCTGCCGGGTGATGGCGGCAAGTTCGCGCACGGGATGGAGCACTCCGGTGGACGTCTCGGAGACCTGCACCAGCACCCCCGCAATGCTCGGGTCCGCATCCAGGAGCGCACGCAGCTCCTGCGGGTCCACAGCCGTGCCCCAGGGCACGGCAAGCACCGTCACCACAAGCCCCAAGCTCTCGGCGATCTCCCGCCAGCGCTCGCCGAATTTTCCGCCTTCCACCACCACGACCTTTTCCCCCGGGGCAAAGAGGCTTGCGGCCGCCGCCACCATCGCCCCGGTGCCGGAGCACGAAAGGGGCAACACCGGCTGGGCCGTGCCAAAGAGCCGCATGAGGCGCGGTTGGAGCTCGTGCATGAGCTCCACGAAAGCGGCCTTGCGATGATGGATCATATCCTGGGCCAAAGCCAAACGCACGGCTTCGGGCAGCGGAGTGGGGCCTGGGGTCAGGAGTCGCAATTTATGTTCCATTGGTGTCGCAATCCTTGGGTTTATCGAATCTGCACAAATCCTATCCATGGGCAGCGGCCCAGTCCGGACCAATGCCGAAATCCACCACCAGGGGGACCTGCAAGGAGACCACGGAAGTCATGATGGCCGCCACCCGCTCGCCCACCGCCTGGGCCGTAGCCGTAGGGGCCTCCAGGACGAGTTCATCGTGCACCTGCAAAAGCAGCGCGCCCCCCAGCTGGCGCACCGTGGCATCCTCCTCCACCTGGAGCATGGCCATTTTGATGATGTCCGCCGCCGATCCCTGCACCACGGTGTTGATGGCCATACGCCGGGCGGCCTGAAGGACCGCGGGATTTGCCGAGGTCATACCTGGAAGCAGCCGACGCCGTCCCGCCAAGGTGAGCACATACCCCTGGCGCCGGGCGGACTCTTCCACCATCGAATAAAACTCCCGCACTCCACCCAATTTTTCGAAGTAGCGCGCGATAAAGGCCTTGGCTTCCTTCTGGGAAATCCCGAGCTCGCGGGCCAGTTTGGCCGGACCCATGCCGTAGAGCAACCCAAAATTGATGGTCTTGGCGCGGCGCCGTTCTTCTTTGCCGACTTCCTCTGGCGAAAGATCGAAAAGCAGGCTGGCGGTACGCGTATGGATGTCTTCTCCCTTTGCAAAGGCCGCGGTAAGCGCAGGGTCCGCGCTCAAGTGGGCGAGCACGCGCAATTCGATTTGCGAATAGTCCGCAGCGATGAGCGCCTTCCCCGGCGGGGCCACGAAGCAGGCCCGCACCGGGGCGCCCAGCGGCCCACGGATGGGGATGTTCTGGAGGTTGGGGTCGCTGCTGGAAAGGCGACCGGTGGCCGTGGCCAGGTGGTTGAAGGTGGTGTGGATGCGGCCTGTGGCGTCGGCAGCGGCCGGAAGCGGCACGAGATAGGTGGAGCGCAGCTTCTCGAGCATGCGAAACTCCAAGACCATCTCCACCACAGGGTGGGCATGGCGGATCGCCTCCAGGGCCTCCACCGCCGTGGAGCGCGCCCCGCCTGCGGTCTTGCGCGGCGCAGGCAGCCCCAATTGGTCGTAGAGCACATAAGCGAGCTGTTGGTTGGATCGGATGTTGAACTGCGTTCCAGAAGCAGCATAGATGCGCTGGGTCAAATCCTCCAAGCGGGCCTCTACCTGCTCCAGCAACCTCGCACACCGCGCCCCGTCCAAGGCAATGCCGCGCGCCTCCATGGCCACGAGCACCCGCACCAGCGGCAGCTCCAACCGCAAGTACAGATCCACGAGCCCCGCAGCCGCAAGGCGCTCACGCAGCACTTCCCCGGCCTGGGCCACGGCGCGGGCGCCGGCAGCAGCAGTGTCCCCCAAAAATTGCCCTGCCAAGCGCGGCCAGGAATAGTCCCGGGCTTCGGGATCGAGGAGATAGGCCATGAGTTCCACGTCCCATACCGCGGCCCACGCATCCATCTCCCATCCTGCCCGGCGCAGCTCCTTGGAGGAAACCACGGTGCCCATGACCCGCTCCAAGGCGCCTCGCGGCGGCGGACCAGGTACACGCCACAAGTGCTCTCCTGCGGCAAGCTCCGTCACGTCGTCTTCAATCCAAAAGGCAACCGCCTGACCGGAAAGGTCCGGCAGATCCTCCCACGAAGCCAGTCGCCCTGCCATCGGTGCAGGGCGCTGCCGCGGCGCAGAGGAGCTATCCACAAATTCCTCCAGTTCGGCTTCCAGGGAGCGAAAGCCAAAGCGCTGCACCAAGGCGGCCACCGCCTTCGGGTCCATGGGCCGTCGCGCCAAATCTTCCCAGGTGATCTCCGGGACACAGTCCGTGCGCAGGGTGGTGAGCTCCCGATAGACGAACACGTCCTCCACATGGGGTACGAGCAATTGCTGCTCCTTGGGCGGCAGTTGGTGGAGGTTGGCGCACAAGGACTCCAGATCCGGAAACTGGCGCAGCCAGCGGGCCGCGGTCTTGGGCCCCACCCGGGGCACCCCGGGGATGTTGTCCACACTATCGCCGGTGAGCGCCTGAAAATCCGGCCACTGCGCCGCCGTAACGCCATAGGTGGTCTGCACGTCCGCGGCCTGCAGGATCCGTTCGCCCCGACCCGCAGGGTCCCACAGCACCACCGATGGCCCAAGACACTGGCACAAATCCTTATCCGCACCCACCAAGACCACCCCGTGGGCGGCAAACCGCGCCGCCAAACTGGCAAGCACGTCATCGGCCTCGCAGCCATCTTGGGAGAGCACCGGGATGCCTAGGTGCGCCACCGCCTCGCGAATGGCAGGGATCTGCAGGGCCAAATCTTCGGCCATGGAGGGTCTGCCGGCCTTGTAGTCCGCAAAGCGCGCATGCCGAAAGGTGGGGCCGCGGCCTTCCATGACAAAGGCGAGATGGGTGGGGGCCTCTTCGCGCAGGATCTTCAAAAGGATGCGCAGGACGAAAAACAGGGCGCTGGTGGGAAAGCCATCCGGGGCGCGAAAATCCGGATAGGCATGAAAGCCGCGATGGATGAAGGCGTGGCCATCCACCAAAAAGAGCGGCGGGGTACTCCACCCCAAAGAGGCGGCTACCGGCATGGACCATCCTCTTTGCGTTTCCAGGCACACGCCTGCAAGCGGTCCCATACAAATTGGCTCACATGCTGGTCACTGACATTGGCCAAGGGGATCTCCGCCCGGGCCATGGTGCGGTGCCCGCCTGCAGAACCAAATTCACCAAAGAGGCGCTGGGCATATTTGCCCATATCCTGACGCAATCCATCGCCACGAAAGACAACAATCAATCGATCTTGAAAAATACCGCTGACAATAGTTGCAGAAACCCCATGGACCCGAAGGAAAAAATCCGCGAGAATAACCAAAATATCGCTGGATTCTACTTTGCCCATGAAGATGAATATGGCTTTTCCAAAAACACGTATTTTACGGAATGCTTGGGCAAAATAGGTGAGCCACTCCAATTTGAATTCCGAACGGATAATTTTATGGAGTAGTGGACGATGGTAAAATTTCGCAAGATACCGGAATGCCCGCATATCGATATCATGGAAATCGCGCTCAAAGCTTTGTGTATCGGTCTTGATCCCGTAGAGCAAAGCAGTGGCTAAGAGCTTTCCCGGTCGGATATCGAGATTATAGAGATATTCGGTCATGATCGTGGAATTAGCGCCGTATTCGGAAACGATTTCCACAAAATCCGCTTGCACCGGCACATCGGCTGCTTTGGGGTGATGGTCGATGACCAAAGAAAAAGGGATCTCCGCGAGCTGGGTATTGTGGTGCGGCTGGGAATCCACCAAGGCGAAACGGTCGTACTGAGCGCGAAGCAGCGGGGTGTATTTCTTGGTAGGGATGCGCAGAAGACGCATCATGGCCAAATTGTCCGGCCGGGAAATCTCGTTCACATGGGCAATGCCTACCTCCCGCACACGGCCGGCCATGATGCGTTTGAGTGCCATGGCCGAGGCCATGGCGTCCGGATCGGCAACGATCACAATGAGCCACCGCTCATTTTTATCCAAGAGATCGAGAAGCTTCTCCAGCTTTGGCCCAAGCTTGCGAAAGTATGCCATACCGGCCTCACTTGAGGGTTTGGGGGAACCCAGCCACCACCAGATAGACGTGCTGGCACACGGCCGCAAGCTTCTGGTGCAGCCCCCCCAGGGCACGGGCCAAAGTCCGGGCTCCAGCATCCATGACCAGGGGAGAAAGCCCCATTTCCTGAGATACCATAAGAAGCCGCCCCTGCCGCCAGTTTTCCACTGTCTCGATCAACGCCGCGCTCTCGGAAGACCACACCCCGGCATCCAGGGCGGCAAAGGCCCAAAAATCGAGGCTCTCCACCAAGACGGACGCCCCTTGCAGACTCCTGAGCGCTGTCGCCAGATGCACGCCACACTCCACCACCGGCAAATGCCCCGGACGCTCTCGGCGGTGCGCCTCGATCTGCTCTCGAAAGCCAAGGTCATGGGCCTTGCCCGTGGCGAGCAAGACCGGATGAGGAAGAGCAAGCAGCCGCTCCACGGCAAAACGGGATTTGCCCGAAGCAGCGCCGCCTAAAATCAGCTCGACCACGAAAGCCCCCACGCCTGCGCCCATTGGGAAAGGGTTGTCATGCTCGCCTCCCAATGGGACCAGGAAAAGACTTCCAGCACCAACGACACCGGTGTGGCTGCCGCGCAGGCAGCGGTGGCGCAGAGCATCTGCCGCAAGAGTTCTGGGTCCGGAAACGCCCCAAGGGGCAGGTGTCGCCCTGAAGGTTCGCCGCCGTAGACGTGCAGCAGACGGACGCGGGAAAAGAAACCCGGCAGGTCGAGGATACGGTGCTGGCCATAGGTGACGAGGTGCCCCACATCCAAACACACCCCAAGGTTATATGCCTCGATCAGCGGCCACACGGCCGCAAGGTCGGCTCCAGGAACGTTTTCGAGGACCAGGGACGCCGCCAGCTTGGGAGAGCGCTCCAGAAGCCCTTCGAGCTGGTCGGGCGATGGCGGATGCAGCACCAAGGCGTGCGGGCTGACGAAGGCGGCCTTGTGGACCAAGGCCTCGATGGCCGCTCCCGCGGCCTCCACACCGCGCTCCCATGGCACATCCAGCGGCAAGTGCACGTGATAGCGCAGGGGAAGGGTGGCAAGATCCGGGGGAAGGTCCTCCTCGCCGTACGCGAGACACGCCTCGGTCTCCAAAAACATGAGCGCCACTTCAGGCACCACGCCGGCCAGGCGCGCACACGCCGATCCAACGGGAAGCGGATACACACACGAAGGGGCTGCACGGCGAAACACGTTCATGGAAACACCAATTGCCGGGAGACGACTTTGGTGCGTGTATCCACAAATCGCACCACATCGTTGGGAATCTGGGAAAGAAACCGCGACGGCGCCATGGTCTGCACCTTTCCCCACAGACGGCGCTGCCGAGAAGAGGTGAGCACAAGACGCCGCTTGGCTCGGGTAAGGGCAACGTAGAAGATGCGCATTTCTTCATCCTCAGGGCTCTCCGCCCACGGCAGCAGCCCGTCTTCGAGGCACGGCACAAAAACCGTATGGAACTCCAGCCCCTTGGATCCATGAATGGTCAGAAGCGCCACCTTTTGGGCAGCGCGAAAGACCGCATGATTGGCCATATCCAGCTGGAGCTGGGAAAGGAGGCGTTCCCACGATCCTGCCTCGCGGTAGCGTCCAAGGAGCTCCTCCATAGGGGAACTTTGGGAGACTTGCGGCATCTTCCCCTGCGCGTGCAGCCAGTGCACGATGGCCGAAGGTCCACCGGCAAGGATGCCGCCGTCCACCGCAAGCTCCCCGGCAAGGGCCTGGCGCGCCGTATCGAGCACCATACGCACCACCGGATGATTCCACATGGGCTCGCCTTCGGCCCGGTACACCGGCACCCCGGCCTCGCGCAAGGCGGTTTCCACGGGAGGCATCAGGCTCTGGGCCCGCACCAAAATGGCCACATCCTCCAAGGCCAAAGGTTCTGCCGCACCGTTACCGTCCATCTGCCAATGGCCGGACTGCCCCACCATGGCGGCGATGGTGCTGGCGATCCAGCGGGCTTCTTGCTCGGCGTGGGCAAAGCTCCCCAGGCGCACCTCTCCCACGTGGTGGAACACGGGCTGAAGCATGGGATGACAAGAAAAGGGGGCCGCCACGCGGAGAATCTGCGGCGCGCTGCGGTAGTTCTGCGTCAAGCGCACCACCTGCAACCCCGGCCAGAGGGCGCGCGCGGCATCCTCCATGGGGGCTGATCCGCGAAACCCGTAGATGGACTGATCGGCATCTCCAATGAGAAACACCCCAGAACCATCTTCCCGCGCCAGCTGCCCGACGATGCGCCATTGCAACGGTGAAAGGTCCTGGGCCTCGTCCACGAGCACGTGAGCAAATCGCCGATGGTGTCCCTGGCGCAGCAATGCCAACCAGTGCTCCAAAAGGTCCGTATAGTCCCAGACCCCAAGAAGCTCTTTGCGGGCGGTGTACGCAGGGTCTGGCAAAGCGGAGAGGGTTTCCCGGCCCCGCTGCAGGGTGGCATACGCATCACGCAGCGCCCGGCCGGAAAGCTCTGGATGGGCGGCGGCGAAAACCGCCTGGGCCTCGTCTTCCGCAAGGAGAAAACGCCCATCCCCCAAGGAAGCCCAAGCCGCGGCGTGCAGGGTGTCGGCCTGCACGAGATCGGCGCTGCTTCCCAGATGGGCGCGCAGGCGCTCCCGCAGCTCTTGAGCTGCCTTGCGCGTAAAGGTCACCACAAGGATGTGCGAAAGCGGTGTCCCCTGCCTGGCCAAAGTTAAGATCCGGGCCACCAAGGTATGGGTCTTTCCGGTACCTGGACCGGCGCTCACGAGCACCGGCCCGGAAGCAGCAATGGCGGCTTGTTGTTCCGCATTGGGGGACCAAGCTTGGTCTGGGGATTGGGTTGCCGCGGCCTCCTGCAAGGACCTTCCCACTTCTTCGCGACGGCGCTGGCTGCGGCGCAAGACGTCGTGGGCAACAGGACCAAAACGCACGCGGTCTTCGGCGGTGAGGGTATGGATGCGACCATACATCCCATCATAGCCTGGCGTGCGGATCACCTTTCCTTGACGCATGCGGGAGATGGCTTCCCCGAGCAGCGGATGGAATTGGCGCAGATCGCTTTCCGGCACTTCCAAGAGCAGCGGGAGCTCCGGACCCAAGGTGGCAATCGCGCGGGCATACATCTCCTGAACGCGCTTGGAGGCCACGCCGACTCCCAAGACTTCGGCGATGATCTCTGCCAGTGGGATCGCGGAAACAAATCCCGGATGGGTGACCGGCTGTTGCGGCTCGTTACGGTCGGCCAATTGGAAGACCCGGTGCAGCACCCCAAGGGTCAGGGGTTTTCCACACTGGGGACATATTCCCTGGAGTTCTTTGGTCTGCCGGGGGGAAAGCACCACCTGGCAGGCACGGTGCCCATCGAGGTGGTATTTTCCCTCCTCCGGGAAAAACTCCACCGTGCCTAAGAATTGCGCTCGCTTGCTGGTACCGGCAAGGGCCCCGCGCAGGGCGGTGAAATCCATGGCCCCGGCAAAACGATTGGCCTCACGGCCCAGTTTTTCCCCAGAATGGGCATCGGAATTGGAGATGAGCTGGAAGCGATCCAGACTGCTCACCAGCCAGTTCATGTCCGGGTCTGAAGAAAGCCCTGTTTCCAGGGCAAAGATCTCGCTCGCCAGAGGGCCAAAGCATTCTTCGATGTGATCGAATCCCGATTGGGAACCAAACAGGGAAAACCACGGTGTCCACACATGGGCAGGCACCAGAAAGGCGTCGGCATGGACATCGAGCACCATGGCGAGCAGGTCTTGGCTGTCGAGCCCCAGAATGGGGCGGCCGTCGGCATCAAGGTTGCCGACTTTGCGCAGGCGCTCCCGCAAGGCCTTGGCCGCTTCCAGTGTCGGCAGGTATACCAGATTGTGGATTTTGCGGACGCGGCCGTTTTTTTTGTAAATGGAGCTGATCTCGGTGCTCAGCAGAAAGCGGGTGGAACCGTTCACGGCCGTGGGATACCAGGCAAGACGCTTGGCCACGCGTTCCGGATGACGCAGGGACAAAAGCCCACTTCCCTCAGGCACCAAAACTTCCTCGATGGCCTCAAGCCATGCTCCATGCAGGCAATCTCCCGTGGCCACCACGGCGATGCCTTTCACTTCCGCCCATGCGGCCAAAAGCTCGAGATCCAACTCTTTGCTCGTTGCCCGAGAATACCTGGAATGGATATGGAAATCTGTATAATAATGGGCGTTCACGAAGTCCTCGGCCGGGTCAGGGTAAAGGTCACGCCTGCATCGGGATTGGCTGCCACCTCGAGCAAGGCACCGTTTTGTGCGGCCAGACGCCGGGAAATGGCAAGCCCAAGCCCTGTGCCCTGAGGTTTGGTGGTCACGAAGGGATCAAAGCAGCGGCGCAGCATGTCCGCGGTCATGCCCGGGCCAGTGTCACGCACCAAAAGGGATTGCACTTCCGGCCCTTCGGTGTTTTCCACCACCACCTGCCGGGGGGGATCGGGCTTGCTGTCCACAGCCTGACAGGCGTTGGTGAGCACATTGCTCACGATGTGGTGCAAATGGGTGCGGTCAAACACCCAGACGGCATCCGTCACGTGCAGAATCACTTCCACCCGGGGATAGCGCAGACGTATGGTTTCCGCCGTTTCTTGCAAAAACGGGACGAGTGCAATTTCCTCCAGATAGGGATCCGAAGGCCGGGCAAAGACGAGAAAATCATGCACCAAGGCATCCAGGCGATCCACATCCCGCACCACCACGTGGGCCAGCCGACGGCGATGGGCCTCTTCCAAATCGCCAGCCATGAACAGTTGCAGACTCGCCTTGATGCCGGCCAGGGGATTTTTCATCTCGTGGGCAAGGCCGGCGGCCAAGTCCGCCACCGCCACCAAGCGCTCCATTTCCTGCACCTGTCGCTCCAGACGCTGGATTTCCGTGATGTCGGAGAAAAGCAGGATCCATCCCTCATCACCAAGGGGGGTGAGCCGAAACCCATAGACCTTGCCCCGCTCCAGGCTGTGCACGGTGTTGCGCACCGGAAGCCGAAGACGATTCTGCCAAAATGGAGCAAATTCGGGAAAAACCTCCCAAAAAGGTTTCCCTTCCACGGGTCCAGGAGCATCCACTTCCGCCATGGCCGCGGCATTGAGGGAAGTGATGCGGCCATAGGGATCGAGAAGCACCAACGACGTGTCGAGCCCATGAAACACTTTGCGTTGAAGCTCTTCCGCCTTTTTGAGGGCCATATCCCGATCATGAAGGCGGCGTAAAATCTCCAGTTCTCCGTGTTTTTGGATACGGACCAATCCGTTGACAAGCAAAAATCCAACACAAAGCATACAAAAATTGTATGCGATATATGAACCTCGAATATGATCTTCTCCCCAATAACGAGGAAAATAAAATTGAAAACATGAAAGAGAAAAAAGCAATAATATAAAAATTAAAGAAATATTTATAGATGTTTTTATTCCATGAAATTTTCCATAATAGAAAACAATTATAAAAATAATAAAAAGAAATGGACTAAAGGTAACTCCAGTCAAAAATATCCAAAATATTGAGAGTACAATATCGATGATAATTTGAGAAGAAAAAAACCAATGATCATGAAGAAACCAGCGTTGGAGCAAAAGATAGACGATATTCGTCCCAAATCCAAAAAAGAAAAATATTCCGTATAAAAACTGGCGCTGAGGAATAAAGACCATCTCCCGTACTGAAAGATGGAGCCACTCAGCAATCACGGTCAAAAGACAGACCGTGACAATCCCCAAGCGAGATGCAGTACACTTGAGGAAAAAAGAGCGCAGCTGCAGGGCAAAGGTCACGTCAATGGTGGGAACCACAGTCGGAGTCATCTCCCTGGAGCTTGGCGATGGCGTGGGGCAAAGCGGCAAGCACTGCAGCCAAATTTTCTCGGACAGCCTTGGGACTTCCGGGGAGATTGAGGACGATACTTTCCCCCAAAGTGCCTGCCACTGCCCGGGAAATGGCGGCATGGGGGGTTTTTTGCAGGGCAGTGAGCATCATGGCGGTTTCGAGCCCGGGCAAACGTCGCTCGATAGCCGCCAGGGTCACCTCTGGGGTGATGTCCCGCGGGGCCACGCCAGTGCCGCCGCTGGTGACGACGAGATCGTATCCCTGCACCAAGCAGAGGTCCATGAGATAGCGCTTGAGCGTCGGGGCATCATCAGGGATGACCACCATGGCATGGGTGGTCACGGAAAGGGACTCCTGAAGCAGCTCCAAGACCGCAGGCCCGCTGGTATCTTCCCGTTCTCCACGAGACCCCTTATCGCTCAAGGTGACCACAGCCACTGCCAGACCAGGCCGCGCCAGCTCCACGGTGGAAGCCCCCTGGGCAAGCCTTCCCGAGGTGATCCGACATGCCACCAATTGGTGGAGCATTCCTTGGGTGTCCGGACAGATGCTCACGGCGTCGACCACCACTTGGGTGTTGCGCACGGTACACACATCGCCGACGCGCAAACGCCGCGGCGCTTCTTCGATACGCACCGGACAGGGCAGGGGCGCTTCCGATCCCGGTACCGCCACCCAGGCCCAAAAATTCGTACTCGAGAGACGATTGGCAACGAGATGCATATGAGGCCTCCTGATACATATGGCGATCGCTGCCTAGCAAAGGCATGCCCCTCTGTCATCCTTGGAAACACCTCGACCATACCGTCTGAGGAGGACCAAGACCGCTTCCCCAAAGAACAGCTGTGGAACAAAGGCGTGGCAATTGTGCTTCACTGGTTCCCGGACAGCCTCTCATCTTCCGCGGTGTCTCTCGTGTTGGCTGGCATGTTGGTGAGCGTCTCATAATTTATTAAATAAATTCAAATAAATATTATCAAAAAGAACAGAGAAACATCCCCTACTTTTTTCCACAACCTTTTCTCTTTTCCAAACAGTTGGCGTTCTTGTTTCCAGATCCTCCTAACGAAGAGCACATTGCGGTTCCCCCGGCGGTAGGCTACACAGGGGGACACTTCGTCTCCACGTTTCCTTCTTTTGAGGTGATCCAAAATGTCCATTCCCATGCCTTCGGATCTGCCGCCGGTGCACCTCTGCGCCAACGCCGAGCTCGTACTCACCAAGCGCTACCTTCGCAAAGATCTTCAAGGAAAACCCACGGAAACTCCGCAGGAACTTTTCTGGCGCGTGGCTTCGTCCATTGCCCACGTGGAAACCCGCTATCCGAAATCGCCCTGGAAAGCACCCGAACTGGCCCGGGTCTTTTACGACCTGATGGTGCACCGGATATTTCTTCCCAATTCTCCGACCCTGATGAACGCCGGCACCGAGCTGGGGCAGCTGGCCGCCTGCTTCGTGCTCCCCGTGGGCGACTCCATGGAGGAAATCTTCGATGCCGTGAAACACGCCGCCCTCATCCACAAATCCGGCGGTGGTACGGGATTTTCCTTTTCTCGGCTGCGGCCGCACAAAAGTCGGGTGGGATCCACCGGAGGCATTGCCTCGGGGCCGCTTTCCTTTCTCAAGATTTTCAACACCGCCACCGAGCAGGTGAAGCAGGGAGGCACCCGGCGCGGGGCCAATATGGGGATTTTGCGGGTGGACCATCCGGATATCCTGGACTTCATCCGCGCCAAGGAAAAAGACGGCGAACTCAACAATTTCAATCTTTCCGTTGCCCTCACCGAAGCCTTCATGCAGGCGGTGGAGCGCGACGAGGAATATCCTCTCATTGCCCCGCACACCGGCAATATCGTCCGCACCTTGAAGGCCCGGGAAGTGTTCGATCTCTTGGTGCGCAAGGCCTGGGAGAGCGGAGATCCAGGCATCATCTTCATTGATCGCATCAACCGAGACAACCCCACCCCCGACCAAGGGGAGATCGAAAGCACCAATCCGTGCGGCGAGCAGCCGCTCCTTCCGTACGAGGCGTGTAATCTTGGATCCATCAATCTTGCACAATTCGTGGACCATGAACAGGACACCCCGATTCAATGGCAAAAGCTCCGGGAGACGATCCATCTTGCCGTGCGCTTTCTCGACAATGTTATCGATGCGTCGCAGTATCCCCTTGCCCGCATTACCGAAACTGTTGAGCGCAACCGCAAGATCGGTCTTGGAGTCATGGGATGGGCGGACATGCTCTTTCAACTGCGCATTCCCTATGATTCTCCTCAAGCACTGGAGCTTGCCGAAGAGGTCATGGCGTTCATCCAGCGCGAGAGCAAAACGGCTTCCGCAATGCTGGCCGAAGAGCGCGGGCCATTTCCTGCTTACACTACTTCGGTCTATGCCGCCCGTGGGGAAGGCCCGTACCGTAACGCCACCACGACCACCATTGCGCCCACAGGCACACTCTCCATCTTAGCGGGATGTTCTTCGGGTATCGAGCCACTCTTCGCCCTGGCTTTTGTGCGCCAAGTCATGGAAGGGGAAAAACTGCGCGAGATCAATCCCTATTTCCTTGAAGCCCTCCGGGAAGTGGATGGAGTCGATGAGCAGGCCGTTGTGGAGCATGTGCTTGCCACGGGTTCGGTCCAGGGACTTTCCTTTCTCCCGGAATCGGTGCGCCAGGTCTTTGTGACGGCAATGGATATCGAGCCTGTATGGCATTTGAAGATGCAGGCCGCTTTCCAGCGCCATACGGACAATGCCGTCTCCAAGACGGTCAACCTCCCCAATAGTGCCACGGAAGAAGACATCCGCACCATCTATATGTTGGCCTACGAGGAAGGTTGCAAAGGGGTGACCGTGTACCGCGACGGCTGCAAGGCAAGCCAAGTGCTCTGTACTGGAGACGGCCCTACCAACAAAGAAGACAAGCCCAAAGCTCTGGGGGAGTGCACCCCCATGGAGCGGCCGGATATCGTGTATGGATTCACCCAAAAGGTAAAGACTGGCTTGGGAGATCTCTATCTCACCGTCAACGAGATCGACGGTCGTCCCTTTGAAGTCTTTGCCACCATCGGCCGTTCTGGCCGCTCCATCACCGCCAAGGCGGAAGCCATCGGCCGCTTGGTGTCCTTGGCGCTGCGTTCAGGCATCCACGTGCGCGAGATCGTCAAGCAGCTCAAAGGCATCGGCGGCGAGCATCCGGTATTCCAGAAAAAAGGCATGCTTCTCTCCATTCCCGATGCCGTTGCCTGGGTATTGGCCCAGCACTACCTGGGCGGGGAAAATATCCCGCAATCGAGGACGACGCTGGTGAAACCCATTTGTCCGGATTGTGGACGAGAATTGACATTCCAAGAGGGCTGCTTCTTGTGCGCAGCATGTGGATTTACCCGCTGCGGATGATTGCAGTTGGCTTCCCATGATCGATGTTGCTCATCTCTCCTTTGCCTTTGGCGCCCATATGGTGCTCCAAGACGTTTCCTTTACCTTAGGACAAGGGGAATTTGCGTTTCTCATGGGGCCATCGGGATCTGGAAAAACGACGCTGCTGCGCATCCTTCATGGTGCCCTGCCGCTGACTCGGGGAAGGGCCTCGGTGGCAGGATTGGAACTCCGCAAAATATCCTCATGGAACCGACACCTTTTGCGCCGCATGGTCAGCGTCGTCTTCCAAGATTTCAAAATACTCCCTCATCGTACGGTCTTTGATAATGTTGCACTGCCTTTGTTTGTTCGGGGGACTGCACAAGATATCATCCAGAAGCGGGTGGCGGTGGTATTACGAAGCCTGCATCTGGAAGAGAAAATCCATGTGCACTGCGAAGAGCTTTCCGGCGGTGAGCAGCAACGGGTTGCCGTGGCGCGCGCCATTGTGGTCAAACCGAAAGTGCTTCTGGCCGATGAACCCACGGGGAATCTCGATCGTACCCTTGCTTTGCGCATGATGGATGTCTTTCGGCAATTCAATCGATTTGGAACAACAGTACTTCTGGCAACCCATAATCCGGAAATGGTTGCACGTGTCCCGGAAGCGCGCGTCCTGAATATTCAGGAGGGCCGAATCGTATGATGCCTTTTCGTCTCATTTCCCAAGGAGTGCGTGATCTTTTTCGGACTCCGCTTTCCTTGGCGACAACCGTGCTTTCGCTGACGGTGGTTATTTTTTTGGGAAGTGCCTTTCTTTTTGTTATTTATAATCTCGACAGAAATATTAAAGCATCTCAAGGTGAAGTTGTTTTTCAAATCTACTGGAAACCCGATGCACCCAAAGAGGCCGTTTTTCAGCATTGGAGTGCCATTGGCGAGATGCCCGGCGTCATTTCCTTGGAGACGTTCACACCACTGGACGCGCTGAACAAGCTCAAAGATCGATTTTCCATTGAAGAGAATCTTTCTCTGGAGACAACTCTCCCCTATACCGCGTTGGTCTATGCCCGCATACCGGAAGTGGACCCGAGGGCATGGATGCATGCCATGCATGATCGTTTGCTTGCGCTTCCTGGTGTCGAACAGGTCCATTATGATCCCCTGCGGGTGGACGGCGCAGCATCGTGGTTTGCCTGGAGCAAACGTCTCTTCATTCCTGTTGCCGCAGTGCTTTTGACGTTGATTGCCCTTGCGAGCGGCGTTGCGGTACGGGTCACCATTGCAGCGAAACGAGAAGAACTGGAGATTTTGAGTCTCATCGGCGCAAGCCCTTTTTTCATGCGTGTTCCCCTCGTGGTGAGTGCAGCCACCCAAGGGATTTTGGCGAGTCTTTTGGCTCTTGCTATGCTTTATGGTATCCATAACTATCTTCAAAATATGCTTCAAGGAACGCTTTTTGCGTTTTCTTTTCTTCCACAATCGTATATTTTCATGTGTATTGGAACAGTAACGCTTTTTTCTATGCTCGGTTCGTGTTTATCTTTTCGTCAATTTTAAAAATTGGGGTTGGTTATGCGTCGCAGCTCGGTGATGACTTCTGGACTCGAAAAAGCGCCACATCGATCTCTTCTGTATGCTCTTGGACTCACCCAAGAAGAAATGGGGCGGCCGCTCATTGGTGTCGTCAATTCCGCCAATGAGATTGTTCCCGGGCATATGCATCTTCATACCATCGCGCAGGCAGTCAAAGACGGGGTACGTATGGCGGGTGGAGTTCCCATGGAATTTCCGGTCATCGGTGTCTGCGATGGGCTTGCCATGAACCACGCCGGCATGCGCATGAGCTTGCCCAGCCGGGAACTCATTGCCGATAGCATTGAAATCTGTGCCGTGGCGCTCCCGTTTGACGGGTTGGTGTTCATCCCCAATTGCGACAAAGTCGTTCCCGGCATGCTCATGGCCATGGCCCGCCTCAATATCCCAAGCATCATGGTCAGCGGTGGTCCCATGTATGCCGGACGCCATGGCGGCGCTGCGGTGGATCTCATCACGGTGTTCGAAGGCGTGGGCAAGGTGCGCTCCGGTGCCATGACCGAGGCCGAACTGGAAGAGCTCGCCCAATGCGCCTGCCCGGGCTGTGGTTCGTGCGCCGGCATGTTTACGGCCAATTCCATGAACTGCTTGTGCGAGGCCTTGGGGGTCGCCTTGCCGGGCAACGGGACCATCCCGGCTGCCACCAGCGCCCGGCTGCGCCTGGCCAAAGAGGCGGGTATACGGGTGATGGATCTGGTGCGCCAAGAGGTGCGGCCACGGGACATCATCACGGAAAAGAGCCTCAAAAACGCGGTCACTGTGGACATGGCCTTGGGGTGTTCCACCAATACCGTGCTCCACTTGCCTGCAGTGTTCCGGGAGGCAGGACTGCGCCTCGACCTCGATTTCTTCGATGCCATCAGCCGTGTCACCCCCAACTTGTGCCGCCTTTCTCCTGCAGGATCCCAGCACATCGAAGATCTGCACGAAGCAGGAGGCATCCCTGCGGTCATGAGCGAACTTGCCGGCCTCGGTATCCTCGATCTTTCCGTGCCCACGGTCACGGGAAAGACCCTGGGAGAAAATCTCGCTGGTGTCCGGGTGCTGCGTACCGATGTCATCCGGCCGGCTGCGGATCCGTATTCGCCTGAGGGCGGTATCGCCATTTTGCGCGGAAGCCTTGCCCCGGATGGGGCTGTGGTAAAGCAATCGGCCGTGGCTGCCGAGATGCTCCAGCGAGAGGCCCGCGCCCGGGTGTTCGACGGTGAGGAAGCCGCAGTGACGGCGATTTTGGGCGGCGCCATCCAGCCGGGGGACGTGGTGGTCATCCGCTACGAAGGCCCCAAAGGCGGCCCAGGCATGCGGGAGATGCTCACCCCCACTTCGGCCATCTCGGGTATGGGCCTTGGCGAGAGCGTGGCCCTCATTACCGACGGCCGTTTTAGCGGCGGCACCCGCGGGGCGGCCATCGGCCATGTGAGCCCGGAGGCAGCGGAGGCAGGGCCCATCGCCCTGGTGCAGGACGGCGATACCATTGGCATCGATATTCCCAACCGGCGTTTGGACCTGATGGTGGACGAAGCGGAACTTGCCCGGCGCAAAGCCGCCTGGAAACCGGTGCAAAAGGAAATTACTTCGCCGGTGCTGCGCCGCTATGCGCGGCTGGCGGCGTCCGCGGCCCAAGGGGCAGTGTTCGATTGAGCGATGCAGGGATCACCGGGCCCGCGTCTTTGGCTGGCATGACGACTTCGTGGGCTATTGAGCAGCTGATGGAGACCTTGATGGCCTCCTGGCCACGCCGGGGGCGGCGTCTTCTGGTGATCGGCGCTGACCCCGGGATCTATTGCCGTTTTTTGTGGTCGTGCGGTTTTGATGTTGTCTTGGCGGCGCCCAGTGCGAGAATTGTGGCCGAAGCGCGGCAATCCCTGGGAACGACGGCGGATATCCATCTGGCGCAGCCAGACCATCTCCCCTGGGAGGAAGACGCCGTGGACTACGCCCTCGTGCTCTTTGCCATGACCCCGAAAAATCGTCAGGCCGTCATCACCGAGGCCGTTCGCGTGGCCCATAGCGGGGTAATGCTGGTCTTTGGGGATACTCTGGCCCTCGCGAGGCCCTTTGCCCCTTCCTTACCCCAGGCGGGACCCTGGTGGGTGCTGCGCCGGCTCCTCCGCTTGGCCCATCCAGCAGGACACCTGCGTTCGGCCTCGGTCATCCCTTCTCTGAGGCTTCCTTGGGGCGCAAAGCCCCTGCTGGTACCGCCGGGCATCGGGCCGTGCTGCGGCATCCTGCACGATTTTTCGCCCACACCCGCCACCACACCGCTGTGGGCGTGGCGGCATGGGATGGAAGTCTCGTAGCGCTTCACTCGCCGATGATTTTGACCAGCACACGCTTTTTTCTGCGGCCGTCGAATTCCCCGTAAAAGATCTGTTCCCACGGTCCCAAATCCAGCCGACCTTCCGTGACCGCCACCACGACCTCGCGCCCCATGATCTGGCGCTTCATGTGGGCGTCGGCATTGTCTTCCCCCACGTTGTGCCGGTATTGGTGCACTGGTTCATGGGGGGCGAGCCGCTCCAGCCACGCTTCGTAATCGTGGTGGAGCCCAGCTTCATCATCGTTGATGAAGACCGATGCCGTGATGTGCATGGCGTTCACCAACGCGAGGCCTTCCCGAATACCGCTTTCCCGCAGACAGACCTCCACCTCCTGCGTGATGTTGATGAACGCCCGGCGCGTGGGCACATGAAACCAGAGTTCTTTGCGGTAGCTGCGCATCATTGCCTCCTTTCCAGCTGCATATCGACCGTTCGCACCCCATCGGCGCATCCTGCAGGCGTGAAGGACGTGGTGCTCGAGGTCGCGGTCACCACCATCGTGGACTTTGAAGACTCCATCGCCGCAGTGGACGGCGAAGACAAGGCCCTGGCCTACAGCCATTGGCTGGGCTTGGTGCGCGGCGATTTGGAAGCCGTTTTTGTCAAAGGCGCAAAGACCATGGTGCGCCGGCCGAATCCTGACCGTACGTATACGGCGGTGGACGGATTCCCCGTGACCTTGCCGGGCCGCAGCCTGCTCTTGGTGCGCAATGTGGGACATCTTATGACCACGGACGCCGTGCTTATGGACGGAGAAGAGGTCTTTGAAGGGATCCTCGATGCCATGGTCACGGGGCTGATCGCCATCCACGATCAAAAAGGCCTCGGCCGGTTTCGGAACAGCCGCACAGGGAGCGTCTACGTGGTCAAGCCCAAGATGCACGGTCCCGAAGAAGTGGCCTTTGCCTGCGAACTGTTTGCGAAGGTGGAAGACGCTTTGGGGCTTGCGCCCCGGACCATGAAGATCGGCGTCATGGACGAAGAGCGGCGCACTTCCGTCAATCTCAAGGAGTGCATCCGCGCTGCCAAGGACCGCATCATCTTCATCAATACCGGATTTTTGGACCGCACGGGCGATGAGATCCACACCAGCATGGAGGCCGGTCCCATGGTGCCCAAGGCGGCCATGAAGCGCCAACGCTGGATGCTGGCCTACGAAGACTGGAATGTGGACATCGGTCTTGCCTGTGGCTTTTCCGGCAAGGCGCAGATTGGCAAGGGCATGTGGGCCATGCCGGATCGGATGCGCCAGATGGTGGAGAGCAAAAAGTCCCATCCTTGGGCAGGGGCCAATTGCGCCTGGGTGCCTTCCCCCACCGCCGCCACCCTGCATGCCATGCACTACCACGAGGTGGACGTCTTTGCCCGCCAGGCCGCGCTTGCCGGTACGACCAGGGCCAGTTTGGACGACCTGTTGACCCTGCCCCTTTTGGACCGTGCGCTCACCCCCGAGGAGATCCAGCGCGAGCTGGACAACAATTGCCAAGGCATCCTCGGCTACGTGGTGCGCTGGATCGATCAGGGGATCGGCTGCTCCAAGGTGCCGGACATCACGGACACTGGCCTCATGGAAGACCGGGCGACGCTGCGCATCTCCAGCCAGTATGTGGCCAATTGGCTCCACCATGGTCTATGCACCCCAGAGCAGGTGCTGGCCACCTTGGAGCGCATGGCCGCGGTGGTGGACCGTCAAAATCAGGATGATCCCAATTACCGGCCCATGGGCCCGGACTTTGCCGCCAGTATTGCCTTTCAGGCGGCAAGAGACTTGATTTTCGAGGGAAGGTCCCAGCCCAACGGCTATACGGAGCCCATTTTGCATGCCAAAAGGAAGGCGCGCAAAGGGATATCCGCATAAACCGCATGGCGCGCCGTATCATTCCCCGTGGTGCACGAGGCGGCAGATCTCGTGGAGCATCTTGAAGGGGTCCTCGCTTTGGAAGACGTTTCTTCCCACGCACACACCGGCGATACCGGTATCCAGGGCTTCTTCCAGGGTACGCAGAAAACCGCGGGCGTCGCTGTTTTTGGGGCCGCCGCTGATGACTACCGGCGCCGGGCAGGCGGCCACGGCGCGGCGAAAGTTTTGATTAGGGCCGCTGTAGGCCACCTTGATGACATCGGCCCCCATTTCCGCCCCAAGGCGGATGCAATGCGCCACCAGGCTGGGGTCGGTTTCGTTGACGATCTGTCCGCCCCGGGCGTAGATCATGGCCAAAACCGGCACTCCCAGGCCATGGGCCTCGTCGATGACGGCACCGAGGTCGGCGAGCATACGCTCTTCCATGTCGTTGCCGATGTGCACCTGGACGGAAACCATGTCCGCTCCCAGGCGCAAGGCCTCGGCCACGGAGCCGACGATGGTGCGTGCATACGGGGGGATCCCGTGGCGGGTGCCGGCGGAGAGGTGGATGATCAGGTTTTGGGAAAGATCGATGGACGCCAGGTGGGTTATGGCCATGCCTTTGTGAAGGATGATGCCTTGCACCGGTACTTGCGCCAGAGTTTCCACCAGGCTGCCCACATCGTCGAGCCCCGGGAGCATGCCTTCGGACATGCCGTGATCCAACGGCACGATGACCGTGCGCTTGGAGCTCGGATGAAACAGACGTCCGGTCTTGCGAAAGACACCGATCACAGTCCCCCTCCTTAGCGATTGGTCCACATGAGGCGGCCGGCGCGCCGCGTCGCCCATCCGACAAATACCTGCTGGAAGAATACCTTGACCCGGCCATCGCTGCCGGCGTGGTGAAAGCTTTCTCCGGCGAGCAGTCGCGAGAGCATCCGTGCGTCGTCCACTTCCCAGACAGGCGCGTGCACCAGGTTTTCCAGCCGACGGCAGCCCAAATTCCATGCGATATTTTTTCCGTGGCGTCCTATTTCCAAACCTCGCCACGCAATGTCCGCAGGCAGGAGCAGGGCGAGCTTGGGGGTGAGATCCCAGACCTTGTGCCGAGGCACCAAGGTAAAGGCGTCCCAGCACGCCGCAGCATCGGGAAAAGCAGCGTGTACCGGACGGCCACCTTCCTCGGGAATGGTCCAGGCCGGGGGGGGCGGGCCATCTTTGCGCAGCATGGCCACGAAGAAGCCTTGGCCGCGGCGATCCACCACCCGCAGGCATCCCGGCTGGGTGGGCTCCAGGGCAATGCCTTGGAGCGTGGGCGGGGTTTGCGGCCTCAGGCCCAGGGCGTCTTCGGCCCAGGAGATCTGGGCTTCGTTTTCCCGGGTATTGGTGGTGCAGGTGGAGTAGACGAGGAGTCCGCCCGGGGCGAGGATTTCCGCGGCCCGGGCAAGGAGGGCGCGCTGCAGGGACTCCAGGGTCTGGGTTTTCTCCTCCCGCCACAGGCGCAGCACTTCCGGGTGCTTGTGGGCAGTGCCCCAGCCGCTGCAGGGCGCGTCCACCAGGATGCGGGGAAAGCCAAGCGTTGAGGGAAGTTTGGGAAAGCGGGCAAAGGAGGTGGTCACCACCTCCACGGCCCCGATCTGGCGCATATTGGCCCGCAGGGTCGCAAGGCGGCGGGGGCTTGGCTCATTGGCCATCACCATGCCCCTCAAGCCTACGGCCTCGGCGAGCATACCGGTCTTGCTGCCCGGACTTGCGCACAGATCCAGCACGACGTCCCCGGGGTGGGGGGCGAGCACCAGGGGCGGCACCATGGACGAGATGTCCTGGATGTAGATGAGGCCCAAGCGTGCGGCCAGGCTGCGGCCCAAGGCAAAGGGCTCCTCTTGCAGGACGCGGACTCTGGGATGCAGCAGAGCGGGCTCGAAATCAAAGCCTTCGGTCCGAAGCAGGGTCTCGATGCCGGGGACTTCGTGCTCCTGGCCGGTGATGCGAAAGGTGCGTGTGGGTTTCATGTTTGACACGCCGGGCTCTAGTCTTCATGGACACCCCGTGTCAAAGCAGGAACCAGAGCATCATCAGGGCGTGCGCCACCTGGAAGTGGCGCCGCAGCACGACGGCCGCAAGCTCTTTTCTTTCCTGCGCGCCGCCCTTGGCCCGCTGCCCCAAAGCCTGCTGCTGCGCCTGGTGCGCACCGGTCAGATCCGGGTGGATGGTCGGCGCGTGACGCCTTTTTGCCGCGTGGCGGCAGGGCAGGTGGTGCGCATCCCGCCTTTGCGCCATCTAGAGGAAAGGCCGGCGGCGTGTCCCTCCTCGTCCCCTGAGCTCCACGTGGTGTATGTGGATACGGATGTGGTGGTGGTGGATAAGCCCTCGGGCCTTCCCGTGCATCCAGGAAGCGGTTGGCAGGACGCCCTGAGCGTGCGGTTGGCCGCCCGTTTTCCGGAATTTGCCCCCATCCCGGTGCACCGCTTGGATCGCGACACTTCGGGGCTGGTGCTGTGCGCCCGCAACCACCCCACCTTGCGCCGTCTTCACGCTGCGTGGCCTTCGGTGCGCAAAGGATACCTCTGTTGGGTGGAGGGAGCGTGGCGGCTGGGGGAGACGCTCTTGACCATGGCCCTGGCCAAGAAAGGGGCGCCGGGCCGGCAAAAGGTCCAGGTGGGCGCGGGAAAATCCGCCAGCACCCAGGTGGTCCCCTTGGTGGTCCGCCGGGAGCAGAGTCTCTTGGGCGTGCTCCTCGGCACCGGCCGCACCCACCAGATCCGCGCCCACCTGGCCCATGTGGGCCATCCCATCGTGGGGGATGGCAAATACGGCCACCCCGGGCCGCGGCTCCTGCTCCACGCCACGCTGCTCCACGCTGCCCCATGGCAATGGCGTGTGCTGCCGGCCTGGCCTCTTCCCTTTACCTTGACTTCGGAACACCTCCGCATGGTTGACGCATGGACCGAGCGCATTCTCACCGGCTTTCCTGGATGATCCTTGCAGGGTTCACCCTGGTCCGCCTGGCCTTCATCCTCTCTCCCACCATCGACCTTGCCCCGGACGAGGCCCAGTATTGGGATTGGAGCCGAACGCTCCAGCTTTCGTATTACTCCAAGCCGCCGCTCATTGCCTGGTGGAATGCCCTGTGGACAACGATATTCGGTCCGACAGTCTTTGGAGTGCGTATGGGTGCGGTGGTCGGCTCGGTGCTGGTGCAGGGCATGTGGTGGTGGTGGGTGGTTCGGGTGTGGCGCGGGCCCGAGATGGCCCCGTGGGTGCTTCTCATCCTCAACACGACCGTGTTCTTGAGTGCAGGCGCGGTGCTCATGACCACCGACAACCTGCTGTTGGTGTGCTTCAGCGCGGCTGTGGTCCTGCTGCACCGCTTTCTTCAGACTGGCCGGGGGACCATGCTTCTGGCCATGGTCTTGGCTTTGGGGGTGCTTGCCAAATACACCATGCTCGCCTTCGTCCCCATGGCCCTGCTGGCTGCAGGGCTTTGGGGGCGGCGCTTTGGACTTGCCGCCGGACTTTGGCCGCGGCTGATGCTGGCCCTGGCGCTGGGCGCCGTGGCCGGTCTTTTCCCGGTGCTCCTGTGGAATGCTTTGCATGATTGGGTGGGCATCAAACACGTGCTCTACCGGGGCGCGGTCATGGGGACCAAGGCCTCCCGATGGCTGCGGTTGAGCTCTCCGCCGGAGTTTCTGGCAAGCCAAGTGGCCTTGCTCACCCCGTGGTGGGCGTATTTTCTGGTGCGTGGTCTGCGCCGCACGGCGGATCTTGATCCACAGATCGCCCTTTTGGGCCGGGCGTTTTTCTGGCCGGTCTTCGGTTTCTTCTTCCTGTGGAGTTTTCATACCAAGATCGAGGCCAACTGGGCGGTGAGCGCGTATGTGGGTGGGCTGATGCTGGTGGCGGATAGCTTCCGTCGCTTTGCCCAGAAGTCTTGGCACGCGGCGCGGCGGGTCGCCGCTTTTGGCGTGATGGTGGCCGCGGTCGTGTATCTGCAGGCCGTACTCCCCGTGCCGGGGCCGCTTTTGGCCCGCGTCATCGGCTGGCGGGATCTGGGTGAGGAAGTGGGGCGCATCATGGAGACCCTCGATGGGCCGGCCTTTGCCTTTGCCGAGGAATACGGCGTCACGGCGGAGCTCTCTTTCTATACCCCGGGGCAAAAGCGCGCCTACTGCATCGATACCGGCCGCAAGCGCAATCAGTACGACCTGTGGCCTGGACCGGGACCAGAGTTCCGCCACGCGGTGTTTGTCATGCGCGGGGTGGAGACAGCGGCCCCGCCCGAAGTCCAGGCCCTTTTTGCCACCGTGGGCCCGCCCCAGGTGCTCACCACCCGGCGCCTCTGGGTGCAGGGCCAAACCTTCACCGTGTTTGTGTGCCAGGGATTTCGCGGGACCTGGCCCAAGACCCAGTCCACGACTTTTTGACCCGAAGGAGTTCGCCATGCCCCTCATCCTCGCCCCAGGTCGGGAAAAGTCCCTGCGTCGCCGCCATCCCTGGATTTTTGCCGGCGCCATCGCCCGCCAATCCCCGACGTTTTCTCCCGGTGCGGTGGTGGACGTCTGTGACGCGCAAGGGACGTGGCTTGCCCGGGCAGGCATGAGCCCTGCCTCGCAGATCCGTGCCCGGGTATGGACCTTCGACCCGGACGAGCCGGTGGACGCCGCCTTTTTCCTGCGCCGCCTGCACGCCGCGGTGGCCCGGCGGCGCCGCTTGCCGGACTTCACCGCGTCCACGGGCTGGCGCATGGTGTTCGCCGAGTCCGACGGCTTGCCTGGGCTTGTGGTGGACGTCTACGGCGCGGTGGTGGTCTTCCAGATGGTGACCGCGGGCATGGAGGCGTGGCGCGAGGCCGTGGTGGCCGCTTTGGAGACGGTGTTTCCTGGCTGCGTCCTGGTGGAGCGCTCGGACGTTTCGGTGCGGGGAAAAGAGGGCCTTGGCCCGCGGGTCCAGGTGGTGCGCGGAAGTCTTCCCGAGCGAGTCTTTTTCGAGGAGCACGGCATCCGCATGGAAGTGGACGTACTCCACGGCCATAAGACCGGCATGTACCTCGACCAGCGGGACAACCGCCAGGCCGTGCGCCGTGCTGCTTTCGGTGCGCGGGTGCTCAATTGCTTCTGCTATACCGGCGGCTTTGGCTTGGCGGCCCTGGCGGGCGGGGCCGCGCACGTGACCCAGGTGGACGTGTCCGCACCGGCCTTGGCCCTCGCCAAGCGCCATGCCGAGGCCCATGGCTGGGGGGCCAAGGTGGAGCACGTAGAAGCCGATGTGTTCGCCTTCCTGCGCGCCCAGGCCCAGGCCGGCGCGCGCTATGACCTCATCGTCCTCGACCCGCCCAAGTTCATCGAGGCCAAGGCCGCTATCCCCCGGGGCTGCCGCGGCTATAAGGACATCAACTATTGGGCCCTGCGCCTGCTTGCGCCAGGGGGCCAGCTCTTCACCTTTTCCTGCTCAGGGCTCTTGGAAGAAAGCCTGTTCCAGAAAGTGGTGGCCGACGCCGCCCTGGACGCCGGGGTGGAGGGGCGCATCCTCGCCCGCCTCACCCAGGCCGCGGACCATCCGGTCCTGACGAGCTTTCCCGAGGCCGCCTATCTCAAGGGACTCCATCTCATGGTGTAGCGCCACGGCACAGGCCGTCACCACAGCGGACTGATGCGCATGGTGGGAAGGCGCCCGGCAGCGGCGCTGGCGTCCGGCAGCGCCGTGGGATTCGGTGCATCCGGGTGCCTCGTCCCGCTCATCTCCACGATAAGTCGCATTCCCGTGCCGCGGCGGACCGCAGTCTCCCAAAACTCCAGCAGGTTCTCTTCCGTGAGGAAAAGCAGCGCGGCGCGCAGCTGCTCCTTGCCGTTCCAGGCGGCGTTTCCCAAAAGGAGATCCCGCAGCAACCACCCCAGTTCCTCGCCCAAGGTTTGCGGCGGGGCGCTGAGGGAGGCGACAAGCCCTTGGCGCACCGTGGCAAAGGCCCCGGCCACCTCGGAAAAAGGCAGCGTCTGCGCAAAGGCTTGGATGCGTTGGGCAAGTTGCCGCGCTCCAGCTACCGGGCTTTGCACCCCAAAGCCGATGCCTGCGGCATACCCCGTCTGCACGGGAAAGGCGGTTACGATGTAGCCGAGCTGCTCTTCGGTGCGCAGCTCATGGTAGAAGCGGGCGGAGACGAGCTCCGCGGCCACCATGCTGCGCGCGCGCATCGCCGCCGAAGTCTCCGGGGCAAAAAAGGCGAGAACCGCCGCACTGTCTTCCAGGGGGACGAAGCGCTGGATCGCCAGCGCCGTCTCCCTTTGGGGAAGGACGCGCGTCAGGGGCGTGGGGGTCGCGTCCCGGAAGCCCACCACATGGGCGACGCTGTCGGCCACAGCTTGGGCCTCGGTGCGGGAGAGGTTCCCCACGACGAGCAGCTGGAAGGCGGCCTGGGCGAGCATGCGGGTACGCCATGCCTCCAGGTCCGCAGGCGTGAGCTTTTGCGTCGCTTCGAGCACGGCCTCGTGGGAAAAGGCTTGGGCACGCAGGGTGGCATACACTTGTTCCATGGCCTGACCAAAGACCCCACGGCTCTTTTCGCCGCGCAGGCTCCGGACCCGTTCGGCCCTGGCTTGGGCAAAACGCGTGGCGGACACCGGCGTTTTGAGAAAACCGAGGGCCGTGGTGAGGAGCGTTGGGGCATGATGCTGGAAGCCTTCCACCCGGACGGTGAGGTCTTCGGCGTCGGCGTCCACCTGGAGGTCGAGCCCGGCTTCCTGGGCCATGAAGCGCAGGCCCGCCTGCTCCTGCCGCCAGGCCTCCGCCCACAAGGCCGCCAGGGCGGCGTCGCGCGCGTTTGCGTCTCGGTGCAGTGCGGTGGCGCGCAGCACCATGGCCACCTTGGGCTGTTGGATGAAGCGGGAGGGCGTCCACCAGGCGCGGATGCCCCGGGCGGCGTAGACCAGTTCCGGATGGGTTTGGGGAGCGTGTGGGCGCAGCGCAAGATCCGTGGGCACGAAGGGGTTCGGCTGGGGAAGGGTTCCGCTGTCCGGTGCTGCCGCAAGGATATCGGCGGCGATGGGCTGCACCGCGTAGGGGGTGCCGTAGAAATAGGCCGCGCGGTCCGTGGCTGCGGTGGGGTCTACGGAGAAGACGCGGGCGTGCTCTGGCGTCAGGGCGTGCACGATGGCCTGCACCCGGTCCCAATCCAGGGCGTCCATGCGGTAGGGGCCGAAAAGTACGTCCTCTACGGGGTACTGCAGCATGCGGCCTGCCAGGTCCGCCGCCAGGTCAAAGCCCCGGCCCGGTGGGTCGTAGCGGAAATGGAGCGCAGCCAGCTGGCGCTGCTGGGCGAAGTACTCCTCCCATTGGCTTTGGGGGGCGCGGGCCAGGCGCTGGAAGAAGTGGAAGCAGCGCGCGGCCACGGCTTGGCGCAGGCGCGCCCCTTGGTCGGTGAGCTGGATGGTGACCGACAGGATGGCGGCGTTTCCCAGGCTTTCGGTATCCACCCCGGCAGAGAGGGACAAGGCCAGGCCCTGGCGGCGCAGTTCTTCCACCAGGCTCCCCGGGGTCTCGGCGCCGATGACCCCGGCCACCAGCTCCAGGGGTTTGGTGCGGCGGTCATCCAGGTTTTTCGGGAGCACGAAGTCCAGGCGCAGAAGCTGCATGGGCCGCACGGGCCGTATGTGCACCCACACGCCGGTCTCCTGAGGGGTGACCGCCGGGGTGGTGATGACCGGCGGGGTTTGGGCGCGCATTGGGAGTTTTTCCAGGGTCTGGCGGGCAATGGCCTCGAGCTGGTCCAGAGACTGGGGACCGGTGAGGACGACGCGCACAAGCGGCGCCGAATACCAGGTGGCGTGAAAATGGGTCAGGGCGTCGTGGAGGCGAGAGCCGGGTTTGTCCGCCAGGGTCTCCAGGTTGCCGCCGGTAAACTGTGTGGCCGGGTGCTCGGGGTTGAGGGTGGAGAAGGTGAGCATCACGAGCCGCCGGCCGTCGTCGAACTTTTTGGATTCCATCTCCGCGTGCACTGCGTGGCGCTCTTTGTCCACATATGCGGGGTCCAGCAGCGGGTAGGCCAAGGTGTCCGCCAGACGGGCAAGCCCTTCGGCCAGGGCCTCGGGGGCGGCCTCGAACACGTACACCGTGGAGCCGTAGGCGGTCATGGCGTTGGTCTGGCCGCCGTTCGCCTCCACAAAGGCCTGAAAGGCGCCGGGCTCGGGAAAATGGCGGGAGCCCAGAAAGAGCATGTGTTCCAGGAAATGCGCCAGTCCTTGCTGGGAGGCGGGGTCGTGGAGGCTTCCCACCGGCAGGGCCACGGCGGCTGCGGCCTTGGTGGCGCTGGGGTCGTGCACCACAAGGACCTGGGTCCCCTGCGGCAGGGTGATGGCGCGAAAAAGACGGGGATCGTCCGGCGCGGTGATCACGGCCTGGGCTGTGGCTGCCCACAAGAGCAGCATCAGCACCAAAGAAAAGACACGGCGCAAGTCCATGGAGTGCTCCTTGATTGGGGTGGGATGAGAACGTGCATAGTGTCCACGCGCAGCCCGTCAAGGTCGAGACAGCGCTGCGCTGTCTTACGGTGTCGTCGCTACCCAAGGCCGCGAGCTGGTTTTTCCCGCGCAGCTCGTTGACAAAAACGCGCGTGCGGCTACGGTGGGGGAACATCGAACAACCTCAAACCGCACGGAGTCAACCGATGTACCCTTCTGCGTATACGCCGGACTTCAGCAAGCGTGACCCCTTTCCTGGGGTGGATCCCATGTTTCCTGGCCGCTGGTCGCCGCGGTCGTTCGTGAAGACCACCATTGCCGAGGAGGATCTGACCCGCATCTTCGACGCCGCCCGCTTTGCGCCCTCGGCCTACAACGAGCAGCCGTGGCGCTTTGTGACCTCCACTCCGGAGACCTTCGACACCTTCCTTGGCCTGTTGGTGGAGGCCAACCAGAAATGGGCCAAGAACGCCGCAGTCCTTGGCTTCATCGTGGCCAAGCGCCATTTCACCCACAACGACAAACCCAATGACTGGGCGGTGTTCGATTGCGGCTCGGCCTGGATGTCCCTGACGCTGCAGGCGCGGCGCCTGGGGCTCTACACCCACGGCATGGCGGGCATCAAAAAGGACGAGATCTATGCCACCCTGGGTATCGACCGCGAGCGTTTCGAGGTCGTGGCCGGCTTTGCCATCGGCGTGCTGGACGTCAGGGAAAAACTGCCCAAGCCGTACGTGGACTGGGAAGTGCCTTCAGGACGCAAGCCGTTGGCGGAGCTCTGGTTCCAAGGGGCGTGGTCGCAGGATGCGGCAAAGTAGCGCCTGGGCGCGAGGGGTTTTGCGCACAACGCGCGGCCGGGTGTCGCGCGTTGTCTTCTCTGGGGGGTGATCCTCATTTTCGGACGGGAAAGATCTCCGGCACGAGGATGCGGATCACCTCGGCCGCGGCCATGAGCCCGAACATCCCCGTGAGGTAGGAGATGGAGCCAAGCGGTTCCCGGGGCCGGCCGCAGACCCCCTGTTCAGGGGTCTCGCCCAAAAGCGGGGGGTTGGTGTTTTGGGGCGGCTCCAGGGAAAAGACGCAGCGCACGCCGCTGGTAATCCCTAAGCGGCGCAGGCGTTTGCGCAGCACCTGGGCCAAGGGGCACACCCGGGTGCGGGCGAGGTCCGCGGTGGTGATTTGGGAGGGATCCAGCTTGGCCGCGGCCCCCATACTGGAGACCACCGGGATGCCGGCGCGCACCGCAGCGGCGATGAGGTGCACCTTGGCGTTGACTCCGTCGATGGCGTCCACCAGAGCGTCCCAGGTGGGATCGAGCAGGCTGGCCACCTCCTGGGGGGCGACGAACTCCTGGCGCGCCACGACCCGGCAATGGGGGTTGATGTCGAGCACGCGCTGCCGGGCCACCTCCGCCTTGGGCTGGCCGAGGGTAGAGGAGAGGGCGAAGAGCTGGCGGTTGCGGTTGCTCTCTCCCACCACGTCGTGGTCGAAGAGATGGAGCTCGCCGATGCCGGTGCGGGCCAGGGCCTCGGTGGCGTAGGACCCCACTGCCCCAAGACCCACCACCGCCACGCGGGCGCGGCTCAGGCGCTCCATGGCGCTGGGGCCGATGAGCTGCAGGGTGCGGGCAAAAGGTGCAAGCGACGCGGGATTCATGCTGCGGGCCTTATGAGGTTGAAGAAATCCAGGGCCGTGGCCGTGGTGGTCCGGGCCAGATCCACAGGATCCTCCCCGCGGAGCCGGGCCAGTTCCTGGACGATCATCGGCAGATAGGCGGGTTCGTTGCGCTCGTAGGGCACTCCTGCCGGGGCGATGGCCGGGCTGTCGGTCTCCACCAGGAGGCGCTCGGCGGAGATGCGCTGTGCCGCGGTGCGGGTTTTGCGGTTCTTCGGCCAGGTGACGGACCCGGCCACCGAGAGGTAGAATCCAAGCTTTTCGAACACCGGCACCATTTCGTGGGAGCCGCAGTAGGCGTGGAGCATCATGCGCCGCGGCCGCTGGGAGAGCCCAGACGTGAGCTCCACCAAGCGGCCGAAGGCCTTGCGGCAATGGATGGACACCGGCCGGTCGTAGCGGGCGGCGAGCTCCATTTGCGCGAGAAACACCTCCTCCTGGAGGCCGTCGTTGCGCTCCTCCACCTGGCGATCGAGCCCAATCTCACCGATGGCCACCGGATAGGCGGCCACCAAGGCCTCCAGGCGCCAAAGCCACCTTCGACCACACTGGGCCACGAACCAGGGGTGCACGCCCAGACTCGGGATGACCTCGGGGTATGTTTCCGCCAGGCGGAGGATGAGGTCCCAATCGCCTTGGTGGTCGCTATTGCACACCAGGCAGTGCACCCCTGCGGCGCGGGCACGGGCAATGACTCCAGCGATATCGGCGCGCAGATGGCCGTCCTGAAGATGGCAATGGGCGTCTATCAGGTACGGAGCTCCTTGACGCAGGGCCCATTCGTCCTCATGGGAAGAAGAAACCAAGGAGTCTGTCATGGGAGAACTCGTTACCGGAGTACTGCTGGTGGTGGTTTGGGTGCTCATTGCCCGCTTCGTCCTGCCCAAGATCGGTATGGGCTGAGGCCCGGCTTCGTCCAGCTGCCGGTGGCAGCCGCCCAAGAAATCGCAGCGGAAACCCTAAGCAAGCGAGCAGCGCGCCGAGCCTCTCGTGAGGTCAGCGCGCTGGCGAGGAATCTTCCATCCATTGCGCCTTTGCTTCCCGGATGTCTTCCCAGGCAGGGGGCTTCTCGAAGAAGCAGGCCGGAAGCACCTCCACGGTGTGTTGGCTATGGTCGTTCTCCACGCGCACCCGGATCGCCCCGCCAGCGGCCCGGGCCTTGGGGGCGAAGTGGGCCAACGTCGCCGCGGCCTGCCGCACGGTGGCGACGTCCCACACGGCCCCGGGAAGCGGCCGGGCGATGCCCGTGGGTCCGGGGAATTGTTCCAGCTGAAAAACCAGGTCTCCAGGGCGGCGCAGCGAGCAGAGCACCTGGCCGTCGCGCTCGCTGCGGGAAAGCACCAGCCAGTGGCGGCCATGCCAGAGCTGCCGTCCCACATTGGCGAGGTGAAAATCCTCGGCCCGCAGTGCGGCAAATTGCAGAAGCGGCCAGTAGCGCCGGGCCGATTCCTTTTCCGTGAGTCGGCATCCGCCCCCTTGGGCCGGGATGCGGGAGATCCCCATGGCCCGGGCCAGCTCCAGTTGGGCCTTGCGGCCGCGGCCGTGGATAGCGCCCAGGCGTTCACGGTCCACCATGCCGGACTCCTCCATGGGCGTGGGCGGCAGCAGCTTGGCGCACAATGGCCGCAGCAAGAGGTCGCGCACGCCGGCATCGTTGCGGATGGCGTTCAAGGTGTCTTCCCGTTGGGACATGGGGCGCTGGCCGAGCACCTCGCCGGAGACGAGAAACTGCGCCCCGAAGTGGGAGAGCAGCGCGCGGGCCTGGCGGAGCATGAGGATCTTGCAGTCCACACAGGGGTTGAGGGTCTTGCCCAGACCGTGGGCGGGCCTGGCGGCGAGCATGTCCACGAACGCCTGCCCGATGTCGATCACCTCGAGGGTGACGCCGTAGTCGCGCTCCCAGGCGGCAACAGCCTGGGGTTTGCCAAAAAACGGAGACACGAAATGGAGCCCCAAGACCGAAAGGCCTTGGGCCATCACCATGCGGGTGGCAAGGATGCTGTCCAGCCCGCCGGAAAAGAGCGAAAGGGCATGATAGGTCGGCATGGGGCGCGGCTAGGCATAGGTTGTGGATTTTGGCAAGGCGAAAATCAGACTTTTGGAATCAGCTTGAAAGCCAAGTAATTTTAGATAATTGACGTAAATTGCCGCATTTGCCCTTTGCAGGGCCTTGGGCTATCAAGCCCTTTTCTTGTGACGTATCGAATTGTTGCGGAGGAAACCATGGCCCGACCCCCCAAGCTGTCTGCGGAAGACGCCCGGCGCGAAGCGTTGGCCACGGCGCTGGCCACCATTGAACGGCGCTATGGCCAAGGCTCGGTCATGCGCCTGTCGGAAGAGAGTCACCAACCCATCGCGGTTATTCCTACGGGTTCCATTGCCTTGGATTTGGCCTTGGGGGTGGGTGGCATCCCCAAAGGCCGGGTGACGGAGATCTACGGCCCCGAGTCCTCGGGCAAGACCACCTTGGCCCTGCACGTCATCGCCCAGGCCCAGCGTCAGGGAGGAATTGCCGCCTTCATCGACGCCGAGCACGCCCTGGACGTCAACTATGCCCGCCGCCTGGGGGTGCGCACCGACGATCTGCTCATTTCTCAGCCCGACTACGGCGAGCAGGCCCTGGAGATTGCGGATATGCTGGTGCGCTCCGGCGCCGTGGACGTAGTGGTGGTGGACTCGGTGGCGGCGCTCATCCCCCAGGCCGAGCTCGAAGGCACCATGGGCGAGTCCCAGGTGGGCGGCCAGGCCCGGCTCATGTCGCATGCCATGCGCAAGCTCACGGGCACCATCCACAAGTCGCGTACCGCGCTCATCTTCATCAACCAACTCCGCATGAAGATCGGCGTCACCGGCTATGGCAGCCCCGAGACCACCACCGGCGGCAACGCCCTCAAGTTCTACGCCTCGGTGCGGCTGGATGTGCGCCGCATCCAGACCCTCAAGGACAAGGAAGAATCCTACGGCAACCGGGTGCGGGTGAAGGTGGCCAAGAACAAAGTGGCCCCACCTTTCCGGGAGGCGGAATTCGATATCCTCTATGGCACCGGCGTCTCGCATGAGGGCGAGCTCATTGACCTGGGAGTGGAGCACGGCATCATCGACAAGAGCGGCGCTTGGTACGCCTTTGGCTCCGAGCGTCTGGGGCAGGGCAAGGAGAATGCCCGCGCCCTGCTTGCGGAAAATGAGGCCTTGCGCACCCAAATCCATCATGCCCTGCTTTCGCGTTTGGGCTTGCCGCTGCCAGAAACGGGCGAGCTTCAGGCGGAAGAGGAAGAATCGTCGAGGGAATAAGCTGTGTTCACATCAAAGGATATTCGTCAGAAATTTTTGGATTTTTTTGCCAGGCACGGCCATAGCGTGGAGCCGAGTTCTTCGCTCATCCCCCAGGACGACCCCACGCTGCTCTTCACCAATGCCGGCATGGTGCAGTTCAAGAAGGTGTTTTTGGGCCTGGAAAAGCGTCCCTACTCCCGGGCCACCACGTCCCAGAAGTGCCTGCGGGTGGGCGGCAAGCACAACGACCTGGAAAACGTCGGCCGCACGGCCCGGCACCACACCTTCTTCGAGATGCTCGGCAACTTCAGCTTTGGCGACTACTTCAAGCGCGAGGCCATTGCCATGGCCTGGAGCTTTGTCACCGAGGAACTGGGGCTGGACAGAGACCGGCTCTACATCACCGTGTTCCGCGACGACGACGAGGCCGCGGCCCTGTGGCAGGAGGTGGCCGGGGTGCCGGCAGAGCGCATCTACCGCCTGGGCGAGAAGGACAATTTCTGGGCCATGGGCGACACCGGTCCGTGCGGCCCGTGCTCGGAGATCCATGTGGATCAGGGCGCGGACATGGCCTGCGGTCCGGACTGCGGCATTGGCCGCTGCGATTGCGACCGCTTCCTTGAGATCTGGAACCTGGTGTTCATGCAGTACGAGCGCAGCGCCGACGGCACGCTGACACCGCTGCCGCGCCCGAGCATCGATACCGGCATGGGTCTGGAGCGCATCACCGCCGTGTGCCAGGGCAAGCGCTCCAATTTCGACTCCGATCTCTTCCAGGGGCTTATCCGCGCCATGGCCGCCAAGGCGCACGTGACGTATGGCGCGGCGGAAGACACGGACACGGCCTTGCGGGTCATCGCGGATCATAGCCGCGCCATCGCCTTTCTGCTTGCTGACGGCATGCTGCCTTCCAACGAGGGCCGTGGCTACGTGTTGCGCCGGCTCATCCGCCGCGCCTTCCGCTTCGGTCGGCTGTTGGGCTTTAGCGAGCCTTTTCTGCATACCGCCTGTGCCCAGGTGGTGGAGGAGATGGGCGATGTCTACCCCGAGCTCGTGGCCGCGCGGGATTTTCTCGTGCGCGCCGTGCGCCAGGAAGAAGAGCGCTTCGGCCAGACCTTGGATCGGGGGCTCGCCCTCTTGGAAGAGGCCCTGGCCACGCTTCCTGCGGGCGGCACTTTGCCGGGAGAAGTGGTGTTCAAGCTCTATGACACCTATGGCTTTCCCCTGGACATCGTGAACGACGTGGCCGGCAAAGGTGGTTTTGCCGTGGATGAGGCGGGCTTTCAGGCCCTGATGGCGGCCCAGAAGCGCCAGTCCAAGGAGGCCTGGGCCGGTTCCGGCGACAAAGGTCTGGCACAGCGTTTTGCCGCCCTTACCGCCGCAGGCCTGGAATCTTCCTTCGTGGGCGACGAGACCTTGCGCGTCCGCAGCCGGATAACCGCGCTTCTGGATGCGGACGGCGCCCCGTGCACGCGCCTTGCCCAGGGCGAGACCGGCTACGTGGTAACGGCGCGCACCCCCTTCTACGGGGAGTCCGGCGGCCAGGTGGGCGACACGGGCCGCGCGGAGACCGTCACCGGCGCCCTGCGCGTGCTGGACGCCCAAAAGCCGAGCCCCGGTCTCATCGTCCACAAGGTGGAGGTGGTGCAGGGCGAGGTCCTGGCGGACCAGGAGATTGCTCTGGCCGTGGAAGAGGGGGTACGCCTGGCCACGGCCCGCAACCATACCTGCACCCATTTGCTCCACGCCGCCCTGCGCCGGGTGCTGGGCGAGCACGTCACCCAGGCGGGCTCGCTGGTGACTCCGGAGCGGCTGCGTTTTGACTTCAAGCATGGTGCACCCCTGACCCCGGAAGAGGTGGCGCGGGTGGAAGATGAGGTGAACCGAGCCATTTTGGCGGATACGCCGGTGTGCGTCACGGTCATGGCCCAGGAAGAAGCCATGGCCCGGGGCGCCATGGCCTTGTTCGGGGAAAAATATGGCGCCGAGGTCCGGGTGGTGGAGGTACCGGGCGAATCCATGGAGCTGTGCGGCGGCACCCATCTGCAGCGCACCGGTCAGGCCGGGTGTTTCTGCATCGTTTCGGAAACCGGCATTGCCGCGGGCGTGCGGCGCATCGAGGCCCTCTCCGGCTGGGGGGCGCTGCGCCATTTGCAGGCCTACCGGAGCGAGGTGGAAGCGGTGGCCGGACTCCTCAAGGCCGCCCCGGGTGAGTTGGGCCGCAAAGTGACGGCCCTGCGCGAGGAAGCCAAGGCCCTGGAGAAGGAAGTGGCCCGCCTGCGTGCCGAGGCCGCCAAGAGCAGCTGCGCCGACCTCACCCCCGAGGTCGTGGCCGGAGTACCGCTGCTCGCCCGCCAGGTGGAGGCCGCAGACATGGACGCCTTGCGTGCGCTCATGGATGATCTGCGCTCCCGCATCCCAAGCGGGGTCTTGGCCTTGGCGGCAGACCTCGGCGGCAAGGCGGGCCTGGTGGTCTCCGTATCCAAGGACCTCCATGGCCGGTTTACGGCCCCGGCCCTCATCAAGGCCATGGCCGCGGCCGTGGGCGGCGGCGGCGGTGGCCGGCCGGATCTCGCCCAGGCGGGCGGTGCTCAGCCGCAAGGGATCCCGGAGGCCTTGGCGACCCTGCGCCGCATCGTTACCGGAGAGGCGGCATGACGCGCATTGTACATCGTCGCGACATCATCCCTGGGCAGACGGTGGAGATGGTGCTCCATGCCCCAGCCATTGCCGCTGCCGCGCGGCCGGGACACTTCGTCATCCTGCGCGTGCACCCCATGGGCGAGCGCATCCCGCTCACCATTGCCGATGCGGACGCAGCGGCAGGCACCATCACCATCGTGTTCTTGGTGGTGGGCACCACCACCGCCCGGTTGGCGCAGCTCTCGGAAGGCGAGGAAATCCTCGACGTGTGCGGCCCGCTGGGGCAGGCCACGCATCTGGTGCGCGTGGGCAAGGTGGTGTGTGTGGGCGGGGGAACCGGCATCGCCGCCATGCATCACATCGCCAAGGGGCACGCCCAGGTGGGCAACCAGGTCACGGCGGTCATCGGCGCGCGCTCGGCGGATCTCCTCCTCTTCGAGGAAGAACTCGGCCGCTTCTGCCACGAGGTGCTGGTGGCCACCAACGACGGCTCCCGCGGGGTGCGGGGGCTGGTGACCGATGCCTTGCGGCGGCATCTCGCGATTCATCCCGATGTGGCCGAGGTGGTGGCGGTGGGCCCGGTGCCCATGATGCGCGCCGTGGCCGAACTCACCCGGCCCTTGGGCATCAAGACCGTGGTCAGCCTCAATTCCATCATGGTGGATGGCATGGGCATGTGCGGGGCCTGCCGGGTGCGGGTGGGCGGCGAGATCCGCTTTGCCTGCGTGGATGGGCCGGAGTTCGATGGGCATGCCGTGGACTTCGACGAGTTGGCGGCCCGGCTGACGGCCTTCGTTCCCCAGGAGCGTCAAAGCTACGGATGCTTGGGGGTTTGTCATGGCTAGAGGGAAGATCCGTCCGCGCGTCCCCATGCCCATGCAGGACCCTTTGGTGCGGCGGGGCAATTTCCACGAGGTGGCCTTGGGCTACACCCGCGAACAGGCCATGGCCGAGGCCAGTCGCTGTTTGCAGTGCACAAAGCCCACCTGCCAGTCGGGGTGCCCGGTGGAGGTGGATTGCAAGGGCTTTATCGCCCACCTTGCCCAAGGGGACGTGGAAGGCGCTTTTGCGGTCATCCGGCACACCAACAGCCTGCCTGCGGTGTGCGGCCGGGTATGCCCGCAGGAGAAGCAATGCGAGCGGGCGTGCAAACTCGCCCCCACGGGCGAGCCCATCGCCATTGGCCGGCTGGAGCGCTTTGTGGCCGACGCCTACTATACCTCGGATGCCTGCGCCTCGGCCATCGCCGCGGCGAGCCATTGCCGCATGCCCCAAAGGGATGTCCGGGTGGCGTGTGTGGGCTCCGGGCCCAGCAGTCTCACGGCGGCTGGGCTGCTCGCCGCCCTGGGGGCGCAGGTGACGGTGTTCGAGGGACTGCATGAGATCGGCGGGGTCTTGGTGTACGGGATCCCGGAGTTTCGGCTGCCCAAGCGTATCGTGGCCACGGAGGTGGAACATTTGCGCCGTCTGGGTGTGGAGTTCCGCACCAATTGGGTGGTGGGCCAGACCATCGGTTTGCGCGCCCTCTTGGAGAGGGGCTACCAAGCGGTTTTTGTGGGTACCGGCGCGGGACTGCCGCAATTTCCCGGAATCCCGGGGGAGAGCCTGCTTGGGGTGTACAGCGCCAACGAGTACCTGACCCGGGTCAATCTCATGCGCGCCTACGAATTTCCCCGGGCCGATACCCCTTTGCCCCAGGGGCGGCGGGTGACGGTCATCGGCGGCGGCAACGTGGCCATGGACGCGGCCCGCACTGCCCTGCGTCTGGGCGCCTTGGAGGTCACCATCGTCTATCGCCGTACCCAGGCCGAGATGCCCTGCCGCCAGGAAGAGCTCGAACATGCCGTGGAAGAAGGGGTGCGGGTGCGCGAGCTCGTGGCCCCGGTAGCCTTCGAGGGCGACGGCAAGGGCTGGCTTGCGGGTCTGCGGGTGGAGCACATGGTTTTGGGTGAGCCGGACGACTCGGGGCGCCGTCGTCCCATCCCCACCGGGACCACGGAAGTCCTCCCCACGGACCTGTGCATCATTGGCATCGGCACCGGGCCCAATCCGGTGCTGCTGCGCGCCACGCCAGAACTGGCGCGGAACCGTTGGGGATACATCGTGACCGATCCCGAAACCGGGGAGACCTCCATCCCCATGGTCTTTGCCGGCGGCGATATCGTTACCGGTGCGGCCACCGTGGTCTTGGCCATGGGCGCAGGGCGGCGGGCGGCGCAGGAAATCGCGCGGCGTTTGGGGCTCGTATGACGGAAGAGACCATGGGACGGTACTTGGGTGTGGCCTTCAAGCGTGGGGGCATGATCTATTATTTTTCCTCCGCCCCTTTTGTGCTGGCGGTGCACGACTGGGTCTTGGTGAAGACCGAGGAAGGCATCGGCTTTGGCCAGATCGTCATCATCAAGGATGAACTGCCGCCGGGCCTGGATCCTGCCCAGGTGAAGCCCATCT